>CAYPIG010000074.1:0-13258 GCA_964410705.1 uncultured Gallionella sp. | reverse complement strand
CGCGCAACCGCGAACAGAACTTCGTGCTCAACCTGCTGATGAACCCGGACATCGATTTCGTCACCCTGCTGGGCCAGGCCGGCACCGGCAAGACGCTGCTGACTCTGGCGGCAGGCCTGATGCAGACGCTGGAAAACAAGCTCTATTCGGAAATCATCATCACGCGGGTGACCGTGCCGGTCGGTGAAGACATCGGCTTTTTGCCCGGCACCGAAGAGGAGAAGATGACGCCGTGGATGGGGGCGCTGGATGACAATCTGGATGTGCTGAACAAGAACGACGAGGCCGCGGGCGACTGGGGGAAAGCCGCTTCCCGAGACCTGATCCGTTCGCGCATCAAGATCAAATCGCTCAACTTCATGCGAGGAAGAACTTTCCTCAACAAATACATCATCATCGATGAATCGCAGAATCTGACTCCAAAGCAGATGAAGACGCTGATCACGCGCGCCGGCCCCGGCACCAAGGTGGTGTGCATGGGCAACATCGCGCAGATCGACACGCCTTATCTGTCCGAGGGCAGTTCGGGGCTCACTTATGTGGTGGACAGATTCAAGGGCTGGGAGCACGGCGGCCACATCACGCTGCTAAGAGGTGAGCGCTCGCGTCTGGCCGATCACGCAGGCGAAGTGCTGTAACAGGCCGGATGACCGAACTCACGCCTGAACAGTACAGAGTGTGCCGCCAGTGCGGCACCGAGGCGCCCTTCACGGGGGAGTACTGGAATTGTCACGATGACGGCCTCTATTGCTGCGTGTGCTGCGGCAATCCGCTGTTCGATGCATCGGCCAAGTTCGATTCGGGCACAGGATGGCCCAGTTTTTTTAAGCCAGTCAACGCTGACGCACTTGCCATACGGCAAGACAACAGTTACGGCATGCGCCGCGATGAAGTAAAATGCGCCCGTTGCGATGCACATCTGGGTCATGTCTTTCCAGATGGACCAAAGCCCACCGGATTGCGCTACTGCATCAACTCCGCCTCACTGATACTCAACAGAAAATAAACCATGAAACTGCTGTTCGACCTGTTTCCCGTCATCCTGTTTTTCATCGCCTTCAAGATTCAGGGCATCTATGTCGCCACCGCGATCGCCATCGCGGCCACCGTATCCCAGATCATCTGGGTGAAATACCGGCACGGCAAGGTCGATACCATGCTGTGGGTGAGCTTTGCCATCATAGGCGTGTTCGGCGGCGCAACCTTGCTGCTGCACGACGAAACCTTCATCAAATTCAAACCCAGCGTGCTGTACTGGCTGTTCTCCGTCATTTTGCTGGCATCCAACCTGTTTTTCAAAAAGAATCTGATGCGTTCCTTGCTTTCCGAAAAAATGGCGCTGCCGGTGCGCGTCTGGGATCGTCTGAATTTAAGCTGGAGCCTGTTCTTTGCGGTACTGGGCTTCATCAATCTGTATGTGGCATTCAACTACGCCACCGACACCTGGGTGAATTTCAAACTGTTCGGCTTTACCGGCCTGATGCTGATTTTCATCATCGCGCAGAGCGCCTGGCTTGCCAAATATGTCGATGAAAAAAAGGAGCAGAACTGATGTGGTATGTCATTACAGGCCAGGATGTACCGGACAGCCTTACAAAACGTCTGGCATCGCGCCCGGCGCATGTCGCCCGCCTGCAGCAACTGCAGGCAGAAGGCCGTCTGCTGCTGGCAGGACCTTTTCCGGCCGTAGACAGTGAAGATCCGGGGGCTGCGGGTTTTACCGGCAGCCTGATCGTGGCAGAATTCGCATCCCTGACCGATGCGCAAACCTGGGCGGAGGCTGATCCTTATGTCGCAGGCGGGGTATACGAAACAGTCAGCGTAAAACCGTTCAGAAAAACCCTGCCCGCATGAGCCGCATCGATAGGATGTACGAGAGGCTGGCCTCGCTCGAACCTGTCAGCATGTACATTGTTGATGAGAGCCATAAACACGCGGGGCACGCCGGTTCGCAGGGCGGCGGCCATTACCAGTTACAAATTGTAACGCTTCAGTTCGAAGGCAAAAGTACGATAGCGCGCCATCGTATGGTATATTCCGCGCTGGGAGAAATGATGAAGTGTGAGATACACGCCCTCAACATACAGGCGAATACGCCGGGTGAAGTTTGATTCATTATTTTTATTTAACTTTCCAAAAGGACTAATATGCTGAAGACTCACAAATTCAAAGTACTTGCCGCACTGGTTGCACTGGCGATCAATCCCGCTTTTGCCGAAGACAAATCTGCAGCTGTCGTCAATGGTGTAACCATTCCTCAGGAACGCGTTGAAATGAACGTGAAGGCGGCGGTAGGCCAGGGCCAGACCGACACCCCCGAACTGCGCAAGAACATACGCGATGACCTGATCAGCCGCGAAGTGATGGTTCAGGCGGCAATCAAGGGCGGTCTGGATAAAACAGCCGATATCGTTCAGCAGATCGAGATAGCCCGTCAGACCGTGCTGGTCAACGCTTTTGTACAGGATCAGCTCAAGAAAAACCCGGTCACCGAAGCTCAACTGCAGCAGGCTTATGAAGCGCTCAAAGCCAAGCTCGGCGACAAGGAATACAGCGCACGCCACATCCTGGTCGCGACTGAAAAAGAAGCGAAGGATCTAATTGCGCAACTGGGCAAAAAATCCAAGTTCGAACAGCTGACCAGCAAATCTCTGGATACCGGCTCCGCTGAGCGCGGCGGCTCACTGGGCTGGAGTGTTCCTAAAAACTTCGTAGAACCGTTCGCCAATGCCCTGCTGAACCTGAAAAAAGGCGAGTACACCCAGGCCCCGGTACAGACTCAATTCGGCTGGCATGTCATCCGTCTGGACGATATCCGCCCGCTGAAAGTGCCGGCATTTGAAGAACTGAAGCCGCAACTGATGCAGCGCCTGCAACAGCAGGAAATCATGAAGATTATCGCCGATCTGCGCGCTGCCGCAAAAATCGACTAAGCATAATCTGCCCTGCGAAAACGGACACCTCGGTGTCCGTTTTCGTTTGTGCGCAATAGGCCATATGGCATATTGACCAGCACCTACCTAAATCCTACCCTGCATACCACACCCACAGGAGGCAGGAAAATGGCAGATCAACCCGTCAATTCAACATGCACTCCTGATGAACCGGCCGAAGAGCGGCGCAAACGCGACATAGAGTGCTGGCTGTCGAAAAACATCCATTCACTGCTCGCCTTGGGCATCATGAGCATCACCTTCATCATGTACCTGGTGGTCATCTACGCAAGCAGCCTGACCTGTTTTCAGGAATCTGCCGCCAAGGATGTGGTGATCTACATACTGGGCGCCTTGACCACGGTGGCAACCCAGGTCGTATCCTACTATTTTGGCTCGAGTTCGGGCAGTGCGGACAAGAGTCGCGCCTTGAGTTCAATTGCAAAGCGCGGATAACATGAGCGGCGTACATCCCGGAAGTCTGTATGCCTCCGCCGCTATCGGCGCGCTTTTTTTAGGACTGGGCGATCTGCTCAACAACCAGAAATCGGCGACCGTCATCAAGCTTGCCGAAACCATAAGACAGAATCTGTATCCTCAACTGGAGTTCGGCGGACTCATCGCACTGATTCTGCTCGGCGCCTTATCGCCCAGCAAACCCTTATCCCGTCCTGATCCAGCACATTCAAATAGAACCTGCCTCTTTTCCCGATTCAAAGAATAGATTTTTTATCTGGATATAACTCAAATTCCGGTGGTGATGTTAAGCTTCACGCATCGTTCCATCATCAGTTACACCGGAGTGTATTGAACATGCTTGTCATACTCGGCTATGCGACCGTTGCCCTTTCCGTTTTCGGCGGATTTTTGCTTGCCGGCGGACATCTGGGCGCGCTGCTGCAACCGATCGAGTTGCTGATGATAGGCGGAGCCGCGCTGGGAGCCTTCTTCTCATCGAACAGCAGCACAACCATACGGGCGACGCTCAAGGCATTACCCAGCCTTTTTCATGGCATCAAATACACCAAAGAAAACTACATGGAGGTGCTGGCCTTATTCTATGAGCTGCTGGTCAAGGTTCGCAAGGAAGGGCTGATGTCCATCGAAAGAGATGTCGAAACCCCGCTGGAGAGCCCGATTTTTGCCAAGTATCCCAATGTGCTCAAGGATGCGCATGCCGTGGAATTCATCTCCGACTATCTGCGCATCATGGTCAGCGGCAATCTCAATGCCATGGAAATAGAAAACCTGATGGATCTTGAAATCGATACCCTCTACCAGGAGGCGACCGAACCGGCCCATGTCATCGGGGAACTGGCACAGGCCATGCCGGCCTTCGGCATCGTCGCGGCAGTGATGGGGGTCGTGCACACCATGGGGTCGCTGGGCTTACCCCCTGAGCAGCTGGGGATACTGATCGCCAGCGCGCTGGTGGGAACCTTTCTGGGCATTCTGCTTTCTTACGGTTTTGTCGGACCATTGGGGCTGTTGCTGATGCAAAAGGCCGAAGAAAACCATAAGATGCTGCTGACCATCAAAGTCACTCTGCTGGCGCATCTGAATGGCTATCCTCCGGCCATGGTCGTGGAGTTCGGCAGAAAAGCCCTGTATCTGGCCGAACGCCCCACCTTCATCGAGCTGGAGCAGCACATCAGAACCAAGCGCTAAGATCAGATATTGCGGCTTTTCTTGATCAGATCCCAGGCCAGCTGTATCTCCTTGGCCTGTTCTGTCGCCATCGCAATCA
This sequence comes from uncultured Gallionella sp., assembly GCA_964410705.1. Classification (GTDB taxonomy): domain Bacteria; phylum Pseudomonadota; class Gammaproteobacteria; order Burkholderiales; family Gallionellaceae; genus Gallionella. The sequence goes on along the minus strand of CAYPIG010000074.1, from coordinate 8,578 downwards.
TGTCCTGCGGCAGCCCCTGACCGATCAGCTTGTCCGGATGATACTGACTCATCAGTTTTCGGTATGCACGCTTGATTTCGGCATCCGAACTGTCTTGACTAACCCCCAGCGCCTTATAGGCGTCTTCGAGCGCCGAGGCCTGATCGACCTGTGCATTTGCGAAATGAGACTGGTTGAGCACCATCTCCATAATATGTCTGAAGGCTGCCTCGTCATAACCTAACTGCTTGGCAATCAAAGCGAGCAGCGCCTCTTCAGCCGGATGAAAATGGCCATCCGCCAGCGCCATCACGATCAGATAGACCAGCAACACCTGTTTGAGATTTTTGGTGCTGCCGCAAACGGACAAAAATCGCTGGCAGGCGGGTTGGATATCGAATGCCGGATCCGTACCCTGTTTAAACCAGACGATGGCCTGAGATCGGTGCTCGGAAGTCATGCCCAGTTTCTGCATGAACAGCTCCACGTGATCGATCTCCTCCTGAGTGACCACGCCGTCCGCCTTGGCCAGCTTGCCCATGAACAAAAACACGGTTTCCAGAAATACCGCCTGACGCAGCGCATTTTGCAGCGGGTTCATCGCCCCCAGCCCGTATGCGCGCAGGCGATCGATGAAGGATCCGACAAAAAATCCGGTCAGCGCGCCGAAAAAGCCGAAAAAGTAATAACCCGCAACAATAAAAATGAGCTTAAACAAGGCAACCCCGCAGTAAATTCAGAAGCCGGATTATACTGCCCCGCGATTAAGCTGACACGGAGAGCCTGCGGTGCATGTTAAAATCCGCCCAATTTTAAAGACTAAAGACAGCCGATGAATAACGTTCTCCCGCAATTCGAACGCACCCAGATACTGCTGGGCGATATAGGCTTACTCACCCTAAAAAACAAACATGTGTTCGTCGCAGGGCTGGGCGGCGTGGGTTCATACTGTGCCGAAGCGCTGGCGCGCGCAGGAATCGGGCGTCTTACCCTGCTGGATCACGACGTGGTTGCAGCCAGCAACATCAACCGCCAGTTGCCCGCGCTGCTCTCCACGGTGGGACAGGCTAAAGCCGAGCTGATGAAGTCGCGCATCGCAGACATCAATCCGGAATGTCAGGTAACAGTGCTGAAGGTGTTTCTGACCGTCGACAACGTAAACGAGCTGGTGCCGTCAGACTGCGACTATGTGGTCGACTGCATAGATTCTCTGGTGTGCAAGGAAGCGCTGGTGGCGGAGAGTTTCAAGCGCGGCCTGAAGGTCGCCTCCAGCATGGGCGCGGGCAACCGGCTGGATCCTTCCCGCATCAAACTGGCCGACATCAGCCGGACCGACATGTGCCCGCTTGCCCGTCAGATGAGAAAGCGTCTGGTGAAACACCACAACATACGCCGAGGCATCCTGACCGTCTATTCGGACGAACATCCGCGCCCCCCGCTGCCGCCGCAACCCACCTCGCAGGGCAGACCTCGCGCGGTCAACGGCACCATCAGCCACATGCCGCCGCTGTTCGGCCTGATGCTGGCCGGAGCCGTGATCAAAAACCTGCTGGAGCAATGATCACTTCTGCAGTTTTGCCTCTTCTATCATAACCTTATAGGAATAACCCGCGCCGAAGTCTTTGTTGTTGCGGACGATACCCTTCAACGTCACGATGTCGCCGACTTTAGCCTGATCCAGAGTCGTCACCAGAATGTCATTAGTCGACTCCGTACCCGAGCCGTCTCTCAGATGCATCCAGTTCTTGCCCATGATGGCCTGGTTGTACTTGACGACCTTGCCGCGCAACAGCACAGGCTTGTCTTTGAGTTCGACGGCACGGTTATTGATCTCTTCAACGGTCCTGGCATTTTCCCCCACCGCCTTTTCCACCTTAGCATCGATGATATCCAGCGGCTTTGCCGCATGAGCCCCCCCCTCAGCACCGCCCAGCGTGCCGAAGATGATGGTCTTGAAGGTCTTCTTGAGCGACTTGCTCTCGAAGTTATCCATGGTCATCGCATTTTCTATGGTGACCTGACTGCCTTTGGCAACTTTGGCCTTGCCAACCGCAGCCCAGGTCTCACCCTCGGCAGTCTTAAGGCGCAGATAGGTATAACTCGCCACATCCTTGACTTCCAGCACCTCGCCTTTAACGACGGACAGCGCGGGCGCCGCCTGTGCAAAGTTAAACAGTAAAACCAGACCTATCGCAAACAGCTTCATCAACATTCTCCTATTAAATTTACAGGGCCAGCATATCAGCAAAGAGAGTTTATATCTCCCTCACCGCCCGCTTGCCCGCCCGCGCCGAAAAACGGGTCAGACAGTTATGCACCTCGATTTCGACACTGGCGTTTTTTCCACCATAGACGCTGCTCTTGAGCCAGGCCACCTCGGCCCGGATCGCCTCATCGCCCGTCACCGTGATATGCCAGCATTTTTTAACCCCATCCCAGCGGTAGTTGCGCGCCTTGAGGACATCTTTGCTATCGAAGGCAGCACCAATTGCAAAAATCTGATAGCTCTTCTTTGGCAGGCGTTCGAGTATCGAAGCCAGGATCAGATCGCCGGATTTGGGCAGCTTCTGCTGCAGTATCTCCAGCAGCGCGTAGCAATCCCCTTCGGCTCGGTGCGCCTCATAGAAAAAACCATACTGGTAGGCAATGTAATCGAGCTTGGCAGAACCCATGCCCTCCCCGCTCCAGTCGACCTGAGCGAATGAGCAACCCCAAGGCAGCGACTCGAACAGCGGCAGACGCTTTTCGAGAAAGACACGGTCGAATTTTGCATTGTGCGCAATCACCAGCGACACCCCTTGCAGAAAGCCTGCCACCGCCTCGTCATCGATGCGATGCCCCCGCACCATCTCATCGGTAATGCCGTGCACGGAGGTCGACTCAGGCGGAATGGGAAAACCCGGCTCCTCCAGCTGATCGAAAGACCCCAGCACACGGTATGCCTGCCCGGTTTGTGGATCGTATTCGAACAAAACCATGCCAAGCTCGATGATCGCATCCTTGTTTGCATCGACCCCGGTAGTTTCTGTGTCTATCACCACGCCGCGCGCAAGTTCCCGCCCTTGCGGCTCACCAAAGGCCGAACGCGGTCCGATGCGCCTGATCACCCGGTAATCCGGATGCGCCTCCAGCAGCCTTGCCGCTTCAACAATATTTTCCATCAATTCCCCTGTTCGATACGCCAGGCCCCCGGCGCGAGATTATCCAGCGTCCATGTGCCTATGCGGTAGCGGATCAGCCGCAAGGTCGGAAACCCCACGGCTGCCGTCATCCGCCTCACCTGACGGTTTTTTCCCTCATATATGGCCAATTCAAGCCAGCTGGTCGGAATGGCTTTGCGCTCGCGAACCGGCGGATTGCGCGGCCAAAGATAAGCGGGCTCATCGATCAGGCTGGCCTGCGCAGGCTTGGTCATGCCGTCCTTGAGCAGCACCCCGGTGCGCAGCTTTTCCAGCGCAGCACAGTCCGCCACTCCTTCGACCTGCACGTGGTAAGTCTTGGGCAGTTTATGACGAGGATCGGTGATGCGATGCTGCAGTTTGCCGTCATCGGTGAGCACCAGCAACCCTTCGCTGTCGGTATCCAAACGTCCGGCAGGATAAAATTCGGGAACAGGAATATAATCCGCCAGCGTCGGATGCAGACCGTCCATACTGAACTGGCAGATCACGCCAAAGGGTTTGTTGAACAGCAGTATGCGTCCCATCTGAATTCCGGATTAAAGCGCGCATTTTACCCCTTCTTGACCGCAGGGGCGCCTTGCGAATTTCACTTTTACGAGAAAAACATGACTGATCAGAAAATCATATACACCATGGTCGATGAAGCCCCGGCACTGGCGACCTATTCCCTGCTCCCCATCGTACAGGCCTTCACCCGGGCCGCAGGCGTTGCGGTCGAGACGCGCGACATTTCGCTGGCCGGACGCATACTGGCGAACTTTCCGGAAGAGCTGACAAATGATCAGAAAATCGCCGATGAGCTGACTGAACTTGGCCAGCTTGCGCTAAAACCCGAGGCCAACATCATCAAGCTGCCCAACATCAGCGCAACCCCTCCGCAGCTCAAAGCGGCCATCAAGGAATTGCAGTCGCAAGGCTATAAACTCCCGGACTTTCCGGAAGATCCTCAAACCGAGACAGAAAAATCCATCCGCGCCCGCTACGGCAAGGTGCTGGGCAGCGCGGTCAATCCGGTATTGCGCGAGGGCAATTCGGATCGCCGCGCAGCTGGAGCGGTCAAACTATACGCCCGCAACAACCCGCACAAGATGGGCGCCTGGAATCCGGACTCAAAAACTCATGTCGCCCACATGAAAGACCATGACTTTTACGGCAGCGAAAAATCAACAACCGTCAACGCGGCTGGCAGCGCGCGCATCGAGTTCACCGGCAGCGACGGCAAAACACTCGTGCTGAAGGAAAAAATCGCCCTGCAGGCGGGCGAAGTCATCGATGCGGCCGTGATGAGCCGCCGCGCGCTGCGCGAATATTTAGAAGAGCAGATGCAGGATGCCAAAAACCAGGGCGTGCTGCTGTCGCTGCATCTGAAGGCCACCATGATGAAGATCTCGGATCCCATCATGTTCGGCCACGCCGTCACCGTCTACTTCAAGGACCTGTTCGAAAAACACGGCACGCTGTTTTCTGAACTGGGCGTCAACGTCAACAACGGGCTGGGCGATCTGTTAAACAGGATTGCAAAACTGCCGGATGCCCAGCGCCAGGAGATCGAGGCGGACATCAAGGCCACCTACGGCAAACGCCCTGAGCTTGCCATGGTCAACTCCGACAAGGGCATCACCAATCTGCATGTGCCAAGCGACGTGATCGTCGATGCGTCTATGCCGGCGATGATACGGGATTCGGGGAAAATGTGGGGGGTGGACGGCAAGCTGCACGATACCTGCGCGCTGATTCCGGACCGCTGCTACGCGCGCATCTATCAGGTTGTCATCGAGGACTGCAAAAAACACGGCGCTTATGACCCTAAAACCATGGGCAGCGTACCCAATGTCGGACTGATGGCTCAGCAGGCCGAGGAATACGGCTCTCACGACAAGACTTTCCAGATCGCAGGCAATGGTCACGTTCGCGTCATCGATGCCTCAGGCGCGACACTGCTGGAACAGGCCGTCGAAGAAGGCGATATCTTCCGCATGTGTCAGACTAAAGATGCGCCGATACAGGACTGGGTAAAACTGGCCGTATCGCGCACGCGCATCACGGGCTCTCCTGCAGTGTTCTGGCTGGACAACAACCGCGCGCACGATGCAGAGCTGATCAAAAAGGTCGATCGCTACCTCAAAGATCACGACACGACCGACCTGGACATCCGTATCCTGCCGCCTGAGGAGGCGATACAGTACTCGATCGATCGCATCAGACAGGGGCTGGACACCATCTCGGTCACCGGCAACGTGTTGCGCGATTATCTGACCGATCTGTTCCCCATCCTGGAGTTGGGCACCAGCGCCAAGATGCTCTCCATCGTGCCGCTGATGAACGGCGGCGGCCTGTTCGAAACCGGAGCCGGTGGTTCTGCCCCCAAGCATGTCCAGCAATTCCAGCAGGAAGGTTATCTGCGCTGGGATTCACTGGGCGAATTTCTGGCTCTGGGCGCATCGCTCGAACATCTGGCCCGCAAATTCGACAACAAGAAGGCCGATGTGCTGGCAAAAACGCTGGACCAAGCCAACGGCAGAATACTGGAGAACAACCGCTCACCGGCCCGCCGCGTCGGTGAACTCGACAACCGGGGCAGCCACTACTACCTCGCCCTCTACTGGGCACAGGCGCTCGCCGCACAAACGCAGGATGCGGAAATAGCGGCGCGTTTCGCAACACTTGCCAGTGCGCTGACGCAGAATGAGGCCAAGATCAACGAAGAACTGATCGCAGCACAGGGAAAACCGGTGGATATGGGCGGTTACTACCACCCGGATTTTGCAAAGACGACACAGGCGATGAGACCCAGTGCCACTTTCAATGCGGCGCTGGATGCCATTTAAAACGAACGAAAAAAAGGCCCGCCTAGGCGGGCCTTTTTTACATCAGGATAGCGATTAGGCTGCCTGGATGTTTGACGCCTGATTGCCCTTAGGACCTTTGACGATGTCAAAGCTGACCTTCTGGCCTTCTTTGAGCGACTTGAAGCCGCTCATGTTGATTGCGGAGAAGTGCGCAAACAAGTCTTCGCTGCCATCATCAGGCGTAATGAAACCGAAACCCTTTGCATCGTTGAACCATTTAACTGTACCAGTTGCCATGTGTAAACTTCCTTAACTAAAAAGAACGGGGCCACCCGCGAAACTGTTTGAATCCAAGACCGCACACGGCAAAACCAGTACTGCAGATACTTTGAATCAAACACCAGATTGTATTTAACTCTCGTTATACCGCACTTGTCAAACAGTTAATTCTAATTTTCGGAACAGACTGGAAAAAGCATCGCTAATCATCGAGTTTGCAGGGCGGCTTCGGTGTCAGAATTCCACAATGTCCAGACAACACGACACCGCGCTCGCCCCGGAACGCGCAACAACAAAACCACCCGGCATGTACAAAGTGATTTTGTACAACGATGATTACACCACGATGGAGTTCGTCATCGAGGTGCTGCAGCGATTCTTCGCAAGCAATAACGAACGCGCGCAACAGCTGATGCTCCAGATACACAACGAAGGATCGGCCGTATGCGGAATCTATACCCGCGACGTGGCCGAAACCAAGGTTATTCAGGTGACGCAGCACGCGCAACAAAACGGGCATCCACTGCGATGCGGCACAGAGGAAATTTGAAATGATTGCTCAAGACCTGGAAGTTAGTTTGCATCTGGCCTTTGTCGAAGCACGCCAGAAACGTCACGAGTTCATCACCGTTGAGCACTTGCTGCTCGCCATGCTGGACAATGCCTCCGCCGCGCAAGTATTGCGCGCCTGCCACGCCGATGTAGAGGAGCTAAGACAGGTAGTCGCCGAATTCATCGACAACAACACTCCGGTGGTGCCAGGCGATGGCGACATGGATACTCAGCCCACGCTCGGTTTTCAGCGCGTCATACAGCGCGCCATACTGCACGCGCAGTCCGCCAACAAGAAGGAAATATACGGCGCCAACATACTCGCCGCGCTGTTCGGCGAGAAGGATTCTCATGCGGTGCATTTTTTAACGCAGCGCAATATCAACCGTCTGGACGTAGTCAACTACATCGTGCACGGCACGGCCAGAGAAACCCAGCACAGCGCGCCTGAACCGGCAGTCGAACAGGCCGCAAGCGAGGCCGGGGTACTTAAACAGTACACCGTCGATCTCAACGCACAGGCACTGGCAGGACAGATAGACCCGCTCATAGGTCGCGATCCAGAACTCGAACGCGTCATCCAGACGCTCTGCCGCCGCCGCAAGAACAATCCGCTGTTAGTCGGCGAAGCCGGGGTGGGCAAGACCGCGATTGCGGAAGGGCTGGCGCGCCGCATCGTCGAGGACAACGTCCCGGATATTTTAAAAGATGCCTGCGTCTATTCGCTGGACATGGGCGCGCTGCTGGCGGGCACCAAATACCGCGGCGACTTTGAACAGCGCCTCAAAGCCGTGTTAAAAGAACTCAAGGAAGCGCCAAATGCGGTGCTGTTCATCGACGAGATCCACACGCTGATAGGCGCAGGATCGGCATCGGGCGGCACCATGGATGCATCCAACCTGCTCAAACCCGCGCTGTCTTCCGGCGCCTTGAAATGCATAGGCGCGACCACCTATCAGGAATACCGCAGCATCTTCGAAAAGGATTCTGCGCTGTCGCGCCGCTTCCAGAAAGTCGATGTACCCGAACCCTCGGTCGAACAGACCATCGAGATCCTCAAGGGATTGAAATCGCGATTCGAGCAGCACCACAGCATCAAGTTCAGCGCCGCCGCCATCACCAGCGCCGCAGAACTTTCCGCCCGCTTCATCAACGACCGCCATCTGCCCGATAAGGCTATCGACGTGCTCGATGAAGCCGGTGCCGCTCAGCGCATCCTGCCCAAGTCCAAGCAGAAAAAGGTAGTCGGCAAACACGAGATCGAAGAGATCATCGCCAGGATTGCGCGCATTCCGACCCGCACCGTCTCGCATGACGACCGCAATGCGCTGAAAAATCTGGACCGCGATCTCAAAGCGACCGTATTCGGCCAGAACAAGGCGATCGATGCCTTGGCGCGCGCCATCAAGATGTCGCGCAGCGGTCTTGGCAATCCGCAAAAACCGATAGGCAGCTTTCTGTTTTCAGGCCCTACCGGTGTCGGAAAAACAGAAGTTGCCAGGCAGCTGGCTTTTGCGATGGGCATGCCGCTGCACCGCTTTGACATGTCTGAATACATGGAGCGCCACGCCGTATCCCGTCTGATCGGTGCACCTCCCGGTTATGTGGGTTACGATCAGGGCGGGTTGTTGACCGAAGCGATTTCCAAGCAGCCGCATTGCGTGCTGCTGCTAGACGAGATCGAAAAAGCGCACCCCGATGTCTTCAACATCCTGCTGCAGGTGATGGATCACGGCACGCTGACCGACAACAACGGACGCAAGGCCGACTTCCGCAACGTGGTCATCATCATGACCA
>CAYPIG010000073.1:11290-13300 GCA_964410705.1 uncultured Gallionella sp. | reverse complement strand
TGCACAACATGCACGAGGACATGAACGGCTCTGCGGTGGCGCTCGGCATCCTGCTGGGCGCCACATTGCAAAAGCTGCCGGTCAACATCGACTGTTATCTTGCGATCGCACAGAATCACATCAGCTCTAAAGCCTACAAACAGAACGACATCATCAAAGCGCTGAACGGCACGACTATCGAAGTAGTGCACACCGATGCCGAGGGGAGGATGGTGCTGGCCGACACCCTGACGCTCGCATCGCGCGCAAAGCCCGATCTGATGATCGATTTTGCGACGCTTACCGGCAGCATGGAGGAAGCGGTCGGCAACCGTTATTCAGGCGTTCTTGGGAATTCAGATGCGCTGCTCGCGCGTGCTGTGAGCGTGGGGCGCGATACGGGTGAGCGGTTATGTGCGTTCCCTATGGATGAAGATTACGAGGTGGAGCTCGAATCCAAGTTTGCCGATATCAAACAGTGCACGCTGGAAGGCGGCGCCGATCATATTCTGGCGATGCGCTTTTTAAACCGCTTCGTTGAAAAAGATACGCCCTGGCTGCATGTCGATCTGTCTGCGGTCCGATGCGAAGAGGGGCTCGGTGCGGTAGGAACAGATGTGACCGGATTCGGTGTAGGGTGGGGGATCGAGATGCTGAAAGGCTAGCCTGTTGCGGGTAGCTTGTAGCAGGTAAAGAGTGGTGGTTTGTTGCTACCAGCTACCAGCTACCAGCTACCAGCTGCCAACTTGTGCCACCACCCAGTATCTGGAAAACTTGCCGATCGCCATGAACAGCGCGGCCTGCCACCAGCAAAGGCGCAGCCATCCTGCGGCCAGACAGAGCGCATCGCCTAGCAGCGGCAGCCAGGCCAGCATCAGGGCAGGGGTGCCGTACTTTCGCAATTTATCTACGTGTTTTAATTGTTGAGTCTGGGGCAGCATCCAGCCCATGTAAAAACTTACCATGCCGCCCAGCGTATTGCCCAGCGTGCCGACTGCGAGCGCCAGCCACAGCGAATCAGGATAGGATTTAAGCAATGCGAACAGCACGACTTCCGATCCGCCCGGCAGGAGCGTTGCGCCCAGAAGGCTGCTGGCAAACAGGGATAAAAGACTGGCGGTTTCGGTCATGGAAACTATCCCCCTTGCAGGGGGTGGGTTTGGGGTGTTAAAACTTGATTGCGGAAAAGACCTTTTGCGCCAGCGAACCGGCTGCCTGCATCGGGTTGGCGCGGATCGCCTTTTCCTGTTCTGCCATCATCAGGAACAATCCGTCCATCGCCTTGCGGGTGATGTAGTCATCCAGTTTTGCATCTTTCTGATCGACAACGCCATACTGCACCCCTTTGCCTGCGAACTGATCGTATTTTTCGGCCAGTTTCACCTTCTGCATCGATTTATTGACGATGGGTTTGAATTTTCCGGCAATTGCAGCCTCGGTGTTTTTGCGGAAGTACTGTGTGGCCGCATCGTTGCTGCCGGTCAGTATCGTTTTTGCATCCTGTACCGTCATGTTTTTCACCGCTGCGACCAGCAGGTTTTTCGCTTCCGGCACAGCCGCTTCAGCGGCGCGGTTCATGGTCGTGGTCAGTTCATCCGCATATTTTCCCATGCCGACGGTGCGCATCAGACTCTCGGCTTTTTTCAAGCCGTCGGGCAACGGGATCTTCACCTTGTCGTTGCCTAAAAAGCCGTTTTCCTTTGCGAGGCTGGCAACAGCCGTTTCCGCGCCTTGCGTGAGGGCCTGTTTCAAGCTGCCGATCTGATCGGTGTTGCTGATGCCGGACAGACCCGCTGCATTGGGTGCAGCCGGTGAGGCAGCAGGTGTCGCCTGACCTTGAGCGGCCTTGAGCTGGTCTTTCAATCCGCCCAAGTCAAACGCCTGAGCGGATGCGGTCAGCAACAAGAGCGATGCAATAGAAATTTTTTGCTGCGTCCTCATCGTGCACTCCATATACGGTAACTTATAAAATCCTGAATCCTGAATCCTGAATCCTGAATCCTGAATCCTGAATCCTGAATCCTGAATCCT
>CAYPIG010000073.1:0-11190 GCA_964410705.1 uncultured Gallionella sp. | reverse complement strand
AATCCTGAATCCTGAATCCTGAATCCTGAATCCTGAATCCTGAATCCTGAATCCTTCACGCAACAACTTGGGGCATAGCCCCTTAGTTGCGCGGGGAAGCCCCTTGCGGGTTGAATCCTGAATCCTATCTTTTACGTGGGGGCAAAAGGTCGGTGATGGTGCCTTCGGCCATTTCAGCTGCAAAACACAGCGTCTCGGAAAGCGTCGGGTGTGGATGGATGGTCAGACCGATGTCTTCCATGTCGGCACCCATCTCCAGCGCCAGCACGGCTTCTGCGATCAGTTCGCCCGCATTGACGCCGACGATGCCAGCACCCAGGATGCGGCGGGTTTTAGGGTCGAGCAGCACCTTGGTTGAGCCTTCTTCGCGACCGACCGACAGCGCGCGTCCCGATGCGGCCCAGGGGAATGAACCCTTTTCATAGGCGATGCCCTGCGCCTTGGCCTGAGTCTCGGTCAGCCCCATCCATGCGATTTCAGGATCGGTGTAGGCAACCGATGGAATGGTCAGCGGCTCGAAATAGGCCTTGTGACCGGCGATATTTTCCGCTGCGACCTTGCCTTCGTGCACGGCCTTGTGCGCCAGCATAGGATCGCCGACGATGTCGCCGATGGCATAGATGTGAGGCACATTGGTACGCTGCTGTTTGTCCACCGGAATGAAGCCGCGCTCATTCACATGCAGGCCAGCCGCTTCCGCATTGATCTCGCGACCGTTAGGGCGGCGGCCAACCGCCATCAGCACGCGGTCATACAGTTGAGGTTCAGGCGCCTGTTCACCCTCGAAGGTGACGCGCAGTCCTTCTGGCAAGGATTCTATCTTGGTGACTTTGGTCTTGAGATAAATCGCCTCGTAGCGTTTCGCGATGCGGGTATGCAGCGGCTTGACCATGTCCTTGTCGGCGCCGGGAATCAGCTGATCCATCAGTTCAACCACCGAGATTTTCGAACCCAGCGCGTCATAGACGGTCGCCATTTCAAGACCGATGATGCCGCCGCCTAATATCAGCAGGCGTTTAGGCACATCCTGCAGCGCCAGTGCGCCGGTCGAGTCGATGATGCGAGGATCGTCGTAAGGGAAACCCGGGATGCGGGCAACCTGTGAGCCTGCCGCGACGATCGCATTGTCGAAGCTGATGATTTTTTCGCCTTCAGGCGTTGCCACAGAAATCGAATTGGCGGAGACGAATTTCGCTGTTCCCTGCACGACCTGTACCTTGCGCTGCTTAGCCAGCTGCTTTAAACCACCGGTCAACTTGCCGATGATGCTCTCTTTCCAGCTGCGGATCGCGTCGATGTCGATGGCGGGTTTGGCAAAAGTCACACCGTGATGCGCGACTTCTTCGGCTTCGGTGATCACCTTGGCGACATGCAGCAGCGCCTTGGACGGGATGCAGCCTACATTCAGACACACGCCGCCCAAAGATGCGTGTTTCTCGATCAGCACGACCTGTTTGCCCAGATCCGCTGCGCGGAAGGCCGCGGTGTATCCGCCGGGGCCGGCGCCCAGCACCAGAACCTCGGCGTGTATCTCTCCTTTGGTGAAGGATGCGCGGGCTTCAGGAGCCGCAGCTGGTTTTTCTTCTTCCCGCACTTTTGTATCCTGTTTCGGTTCCGCGTCGTACTGGATTTTTACGCCTGAGTCGGGGACTTCGAGCACCAGTATCATGGAGCCTTTGGAAACCTTGTCGCCGACTTTGACGATCAACTCCTTGACGATGCCGGAGGCGGGGCTGGGAACTTCCATGGCGGCCTTGTCGGTTTCCAGGGTGATCAGCGATTGTTCTGCCGTGACCGCATCGCCTGCTTTGACGGATACTTCGATGATGGCGATATCTTTGAAGTCGCCGATGTCAGGTACTTTTACTTCTATGGTCTGGCTCATGTGTTCTCCGGGTGTTCTATAAGTTTAATAGGGTCAGACTCGATTTATTTATTAAATCGAGTCTGACCCTATTTTTAATTTCTGATCTGGCCGCTGCCCAGAACGATGTATTTCTGTGATGTTAGTCCTTCAAGGCCCACCGGTCCGCGCGCGTGTATCTTGTCGGTCGAAATGCCGATCTCGGCACCCAGCCCGTATTCAAAACCGTCCGCGAAACGCGTCGAAGCGTTCACCATCACCGAGCTTGAATCGACCACGCGCAAAAAATGCATGGCGCGGGTGTAGTTTTCCGTGACGATGCTCTCGGTGTGTTGTGAACTGTAGGTGTTGATGTGTTCGATGGCCTCGTTCATGTCGGCTACGATCTTCACGCTCAGGACCGGGGCGAGATACTCGGTGCTCCAGTCCTCCTCGACGGCGGCCTTCATCTGCGGTATCAGCTCGCACGATGCCGTATCGCCGCGCAATTCTACGCCTTTGTCCAGATAGATTTTACAAAGCGGAGGCAATACGCTCGCGGCAATGTTTTTTGCGACCAGCAAGGTTTCCATTGCATTGCACACGCCATAGCGGTGCGTCTTGGCGTTGTCGGCGATGCAGACGGCTTTTTCAAGATCCGCCTCGTCATCGATGTAGACATGGCATATCCCGTCGAGATGCTTGATGACAGGCACGGTAGCATCTGCCGAGATGCGGGAGATCAGGCTCTTGCCGCCGCGCGGCACGATCACATCCACGTATTCCTTCATGGTGATGAGCTCGCCCACAGCCGCGCGATCGGTGGTGGTAACGACCTGCACCGCGGTTTCGGGCAGTCCAGCGGCCTTCAAGCCCGCATGCACGCAGGCGGCAATGGCCTGATTCGAATGTATCGCCTCGGAGCCGCCGCGCAGGATGGCGGCATTGCCGGATTTGAGGCAAAGCCCTGCCGCATCCGCCGTGACGTTGGGGCGCGATTCGTAAATGATGCCGATCACACCGAGCGGCACGCGCATGCGGCCTACCTGTATGCCGGAGGGGCGGTAATTGAGGTCGCTGATGCCGCCGATCAGATCCGGCAGTTGCGCGATCTGCAGCAGGCCTTCCGCCATGGAGCTGACGGTCTTTCCGGTCAGGGTCAGGCGATCAACCGATGCCTCATCCAGGCCGCTGGCACGAGCGGCGGCGACATCTTTTGCATTGGCGGCTAAGAGTTCCGCCGAACGGCTCTGCAAAGCTGCGGCGATTTCATTTAGCGCCCTGTTTTTTGCCGATGTGTCGGCCTGCGCCATGATGCGCGAGGCAGCCCTAGCCGCCTGTCCGACACCCTTCATGTATTCTGCGATGTTTTCCATAATATCTTTCCGTCAGGAATGAGCGCTCATTTTAGCATCCGCCTTGAGGTAAAATGCGCACTTTAATAAATGCCGGATTCCCGCTTTTGCTGGAATGACGAAAAAATGTCAGACATATTGAACAGAATACTCGCCGTCAAGGCGCAGGAAGTGGCTGCCGCCAAAGCTCTCATCTCGCCCGAACAGATGCATAGCGATGCAAAAAATGCGCTTCCGGTGCGCGACTTTACCGGGGCGATACGCGCGAAAATCGCGGCAGGTCATTCCGCGGTGATCGCCGAGATCAAAAAGGCCAGCCCCAGCAAGGGCGTAATACGAGCCGATTTTCATCCCGCCCTGATCGCTGCGAGTTATGAGCAGCACGGCGCGGCTTGTCTGTCGGTGCTGACCGACGAGTCTTTTTTTCAGGGATGCGCTGATTTTCTGAAGCAGGCGCGAGCAGCCTGTGAGCTGCCCGTTCTGCGCAAAGACTTCATGGTGGACGAATACCAGATCTATCAGGCGCGCGCGATGGGGGCGGATGCGATATTGCTGATTGCGGCGGCGCTGGATTTGCAGCAGATGCAGAAATTCGAAGACATCGCGCATGCTCTGGGCATGGCGGTTCTCGTCGAGGTGCACAACGGCGAGGAGCTTGACGCTGCGCTGCAGCTGACCACCCCACTGATCGGCGTCAACAATCGCAATCTGCGCACCTTTGAGGTGAGTCTGCAAACCACGCTGGATTTGCTGGTGCGGATACCTGCCGAGCGCCTCGTCGTCACCGAGAGCGGGATTTTTACCGCGGCAGATGTGGCGCTGATGCGCGCCAATAAAGTCGACTGTTTCCTGGTTGGCGAAGCATTTATGCGTGCCACTGACCCGGGTGTGGAGCTGGGAAAGGTGTTTATATGAGGGTTGCCTAGCTCTTGTTGCAAAAAAACAACAGTTCATGAACTTTTTGTTACAAATGCGCCATTTCGCTTGCAGGGTTATTTTCCATGTGGATAATCCATCCCAGAAGTTCTTGCATCTGAACTTTCTATTCGGCTGGCAGCGTATGCTGCCGGTAAAACGCACTAAAAAAGGAAATCCACATGCAAAAGAAAATTATCGCTCTGGCCATCGCCGCAGCAATCTCAGCACCTGCTTTCGCTGATACCAGCAATGTAACCGTTTACGGCGTTGCTAATGTGTCTTACGACATGACCAAGACTGGCGCAGTTGCAGCAGCAAACAGCTTTTCCAGCAACAAGATTTCAAGCAACACATCGCGTCTGGGCCTGAAGGGTACTGAAGATCTGGGTGACGGTCTGTCAGCCATTTGGCAAATCGAATCGTTGGTCAACATCGACAACGCAAATAACAATACAGGTACCAATGCGGCGAACAGCACGACCGGCGCGACTCTGGGCAGCCGCAATACTTTTGCCGGTTTGTCCAGCAAGACAGCAGGTACGGTATTCATGGGTCGTCACGATACACCATACAACATCTCGACTCGCAAGTTTGACGTGTTCACCGACAGCATCGCTGATAACCGTTCCATCATGGGTGGTGGCAGTGCAACATCAACTGCAGCAGGCGTAGGTACAGTTGGCGCATCTTTCGATGGTCGTCAGCCTAATGTTGTGGCCTACATCTCTCCAGCAATGGGCGGTGTGACCGGCGCAATCGCTTATGTGGCAGGTGCAGAAAATCAAACTCTGGCTGCACAAACCAAGGGCAGCGCATGGTCGCTGGCTGGTATGTACTCCGCTGATGCTCTGTACGCCAGTCTGGCTTATGAAGTGCACGATCTGGGCACTGCCGCCGGTACGTTGACTAATCCAGCACCGCTGGTTTTGACTGCAACGACTTACAAGGAAACTGCTACCAAGCTGGGTCTGGGTTACACCGTTGATGCGTTCTCGGTTGGTTTTGCTTACGAAAAAACCAGCGATAACTTCGGTGCGGCTTCCGCAAATCTGCTGGGTCACAGCTCTTACTACCTGGGCGGTAAGTACAACATCGGCAGCGGTGCGGCTAAACTGGCTTACACCAAGGCCGGTTCCGGTGCTACTGCTAATACCGGTGCAACTCAGATTTCAGTTGGCTACGATTACAGCCTGAGCAAGCGTACGACTGTTTTTGCTCAGTACACACAGTTGAGCAACAATACATCCGGTGTTTATCAGCTGTCTACCAACGGCACGGGCGCTCCTCAGTCTCTGACGTATGCTAATGCAACTGGTGCAAAGCCAACTGCAATGTCTTTTGGTCTGAAGCACACATTCTAATTTAACTTTATCGCCCGCAAGGGTGATGGGACAAAGAGGAAATCACGGGCACCTTCGGGTGCCCGTTTTTATTGACGTTGCGATTTAAATTCTCTACATTGCAATCTCGTTGATTTTTTTGGGGTGAGGCGTGCCCACTATTCTCCGTTTGTTGAGCTGGCGTTTTCATTTTTACTCCGACGAGGGAAGGGAGCCTCCGCATGTTCATGTGGATACGGGCGATGGTGAATGTAAATTTTGGCTAGACCCGATTCGCCTAGCTCGATGCCGCAATGTGCATCCTGTCGAATTGCGCAGTATTGAAAGAGTAATTTATGAAAGGCAAAATTTTTTTAAGGAGAAATGGCATGAGTTCTTCCGGTAGTGAAATCGAATACTGTGCTGTCAGAGTTTGGGTCTCGGGCAGATTTGTGTTCATTGAACTGACTGACGGTCGTCAAATCGGTTTTCCAGCAGCACGGTTTAAGCTGTTGCAAGATGCGACCGATGCGCAACTTCAGAAAGTGGTGCTGCGTTTAAATGGCACCGCATTACGCTGGGATGAGTTGGACGAGGATATTTCTATAGCAGGAATCGTCAACGGGTATTTTCAACTGCCACTGCCTTTGGCGGCATAAATTTGAGGTCCGTATGTCAGGCTGGTCTACTATGCTGCATAAAATCTCTGGATTCCCGCCTGCGCGGGAATGATGTGCGTACCGGATTCCCGTCTGCACGGAAATGACGGCATGTGCTGGCTATCGCGGTTCTTTAGGTCTTGCAATGAGGGCACCTTCGGGCGCCCGTTTTTATTGACGTTGCGATTTAAATTCTCTACATTGCAATCTCGTTGCAAAAAAAGCGTGGATTTAGTTATGCCGACAATCAGCATGTTTTACGGAATTGTGATTTGTTTGTACTTTTTTGATGATGAACGTCATAACATATTCATGCAAAGTATCAGGGGCAGGAAGCCTCTTTTTCAATATTGGATGCGGCGCAGTTGAGCGGCGAGATTCCGCTTGCTAAGGTTAGATTGGTGCAGGCCTGGATTGAAATTCATCGTGAGTCCTTGTTGGCAGATTGGGAGTTGGCGGTTAATGGCCAAACACCGTTTCCAATTGATCCCTTGCGTTAGGAATGATGATGGAATCTGTGATTCGTGTTGTACCGCGTAACGATTTTTCATTGGAGTTGTGGTTCGATACTGGCGATCATCGCCTGTTTGATGCGATGCCTTATTTAAATCGCGGTGTGTTTGTCCGCTTGCAGGATATTTCATTGTTTAAACAGGCATTTGTTGCGCTGGGTACCGTGTGCTGGCCGGGCGATATAGATATTGCGCCTGAGACGCTCTATGACCGATCTGTTTCTATTGAAAACAGGAAAAACGCGTAGGATGTAAACTGTTTAATTACTTTAGGAAACAACATGTTAAATCTGGATCGTTTTATCGTCGAATTCGACAAGGGGATACGCACGCTTTTTAGTCAGGCGCACAGCGTGCGCCCCTATCCTGATGCGAGTCTTGAAGAATCTGCTATGACGGATGCGGAAAAAAGTCATGCCGCAGCGCTGATGCGCGTCAATCACAGCGGCGAAATCTGCGCGCAGGCGCTCTATCAGGGGCAGGCGCTGACCGCGAAGGATCCGCTGGTGCAACAGAAATTGCAGCATGCGGCTCAGGAGGAGACCGAGCATCTGGCCTGGACGGCGCATCGCGTTCATGAGCTGGGCGGTCATCTGAGCGTACTGAATCCGCTCTGGTATACGGCGTCCTTGTCTATCGGTGCATTCGCGGGACTGCTGGGCGACAAGTGGAATCTGGGATTTTTGTCCGAGACCGAGCAGCAGGTGGGCGGGCATCTGCAGAGCCATCTGGCCAGGTTGCCGGAGCAGGATGAAAAAAGCCGCGCGATCGTGGCTCAGATGTATGCCGATGAGATCGGTCATGCGGAAATGGCGGTTGAGCTGGGGGGGGCTGAGCTGCCTGATCCTGTGAAGATGCTGATGAAGCTTAACGGCAAAGTGATGACCGGTACGGCATACCGGATTTGAAAATGGTAAGTAGGTAGTGGTAAGTCATCAAGAATCGCTTATCTTGAATCTGCCACTTCCCACTCCCCGTTTTTTGTTGCAAAAAAACAACACTATTGAAATAAAATTTTGCAGTGTGCGGTTGAGTTCTGTACATTTCGCACTCAGTGAACGCAGGGAGGTCTTGCAATCACTTCTAACAACCAAAGGACATATTATGAAGAAAATCGTTCTCTCTATCGCAGCCGTTATGGCCGCAGCTGCATTCGCTCCAGAAGCGTCTGCTGTTCCAGTTTTTGCACGTCAAACCGGCATGGCTTGCTCTGCATGTCACTTCCAGCATTTCCCACTGTTGAACGGTTTCGGTCGCGCATTCAAGAGCGCTGGCTTCACCATGATGGGCGCTCAAGGCAAGGTTGAAGGCGAGCATCTGGATATCCCAGCTAACCTGAACTTCGGCGTGTTGACAACAACTGGTTACGAAACAGTAAGTGGTTCTGTTGCAAACATCAAGGGTGGCAACAAGGCATGGTTCGTTCCTGCTTCAGGCGGTGAATTGTCCCTGTTTATGGGTGGCCGTATTTCTGAATTCGCTGGTTTCCTGACTGAAACAGGTCTGGGTAAGGCAGCTTCTACTGGCGCAGCTAAGCTGGCAATGATGTTCCCGGTTGGTGACAATCGTGTAGGTCTGGTTGCTCATACCAGCAATGGTCAGGGCGTTGCTTACAGCTACGAAAACCTGAACACCGGTGCAGTTAACACGCACAAGATGACAGCATTGAATGGTAACAACCAGGGTGCTGCATCCACTCAGATAAATGGCGGCCATACCGGCGTTTATTCAGCAGCTCAATACTTGAACACAAATACAGCCGCTACTGGTCTGTCATTCGTTGCATCTAATGACAATCTGGGCTACATCAACATCGGCAAGTATGATATGGCTGGTGTAGGAACTGCTACTGCAGGTTCTCTGCCACTGACCTACGTTCGTGCAGTTGGTCTGTTCAATGCAGCCGGTTGGGACATGGGCGCAGGTGTTCAGTCATTCAGCGGTACTAGCCAGGTTACTGGCAATGCTGCAGCAATTGCCGGCGCGCTGGGTGGTATTCGTGCCGCAGGTAATATTGTAGCTGGTAATGTTGGTGGTGCTGCTGCTGTAGCTGCGGCGATCGGAAATACTCCTATCGTTGCCAAGGCAACTGTACTTGACTTCCAGGCACAGGGTGAGGTTGCAGGCATGGGTCTGGGTGTTTACGCATCTTACGGTACTTCACCAGCATCTGTTGGTCAGGTTAATGCGTTTAATATCGGTGGTCAGAAACGTACCGCATTTGGTATTGGTGCTGAGCTGGGTGTGATTCCAGGTATCGCAACGGTACAACTGGCAATGCGTTCTGCTAAGAGCGGTATCAGCTCAGTTGCAGTTGCCGGTTCTAACATGACTGACAATGCAATTCAGGTTGGTGCAACATACGAACTGGCTCAGAACGTCGAGCTGAGCCTGACTCATTCTGCTCAGTCTGGTGGCGCATGGGATGCAGCAAACTATGCAGCTGGTACAGTAATGACTGGCAAGACTATGACAAGTCTGATGATGGAAGCATTGTTCTAAGCTAACGCTTATAACTGAGTTTCAACGGATGGGAAGGTTCAGGCCGACTCATCCGGCATGATCTAAAAAAGGGAGACGAAAGTCTCCCTTTTTTCTTTTTAGGCATAGGGGAAATTAGGGTCAGAGTCGATTTAATAAATCGACTCTGACCCTAATTTGTTCTGGGATTTTTGCAGCATGGTTCGCGCAGCATCGCACTTGCTGTGGTAAGCTATCCCCCGTATTTTTATTCGCGTTTTTCACCTTCTATGTCATCCGCATCTGAGATTGCCAGTAACCTGATTCGTCCCGAAATCCTCGCGCTGTCCGCCTATCATGTGCCCGATTGCACCGGGCTGACCAAACTCGATGCGATGGAAAATCCCTATCTGGTGCCGGAGTCGTTGCAGAGCGAAATCGCAGCGGCCGTCGCTGCCGCGCATATCAACCGCTATCCCGATCCGAATCCGCACCAGCTCAAGGAGAAAATCTGCAATTTGCTCGATTTGCCGCAAGGGCATACCGTATTGCTTGGCAACGGATCGGACGAGCTGATACAGCTTTTGGCGATGGCGGTGAACAAACCCGGCGCGGTCATGCTCTCGGTCGAGCCCTCTTTCGTGATGTACAGGATGATCGCGACTTTTACCGGCATGCGCTATGTGGGCGTGCCGCTGAATGAAGATTTTTCGCTGGATGTTGACAGTCTGCTGCAGGCGATCGAACAGGACAACCCTGCGCTGATTTTTTTAGCCTACCCGAATAATCCTACCGGAAATCTGTTTGAGCGCAGCGACATTTGCCGCATCATCGAAGCTGCCCGGGGGCTGGTGGTGGTAGATGAGGCGTATTACGCCTTTGCCAGCGACAGCTATATCGCCGATCTTGAGACCTACCCCAATCTGCTGGTGATGCGCACTTTTTCCAAGCTCGGCATGGCAGGATTGCGGCTGGGTTTTCTGGCCGGCAGCACTGAATGGCTGGCGCAATTGGAAAAGCTGCGTTTGCCGTATAATGTCGGGGTGTTGCCGCAGGTGGTGGCGCAGCTGCTGCTGGATCACCACGATGTGCTGCTGGAGCAGGCAGGTAAAATTAAAGAGGATAGAGCCGCTTTGAGCCGCGAGCTTGAGCGGATCGCCGGTGTGACGGTCTATCCGTCGCAAGCCAATTTTCTGCTGTTCCGCATCAACGGGGCGAGTGAAATTTTTGCAGGCTTGAAGCGTCGCGGCGTGCTGATTAAGAATCTCGACGGCGGGCATGCCATGCTGAGAGGATGTTTGCGCGTCACGGTGGGAACGCCGCAAGAAAACGAACAGTTTATCGCCGCTTTAAAGGATATTATTTCGTAGTCGGGAAACACGCCGATTTACAAGGAACGAAACATGCGCAGCGCAAAAGTCATACGCAACACCCTGGAGACGCAGATTTGCGTCGAGTTGAATCTGGACGGCAAGGGTCAGTCCAGTTTTGAGACGGGTCTGCCGTTTCTAGATCACATGCTGGACCAGATTTCCCGTCACGGGCTGATCGATATCAGCATCGTCGCCAAGGGCGATCTGCACATCGATGCGCATCACACCGTCGAAGATCTGGGTATCACGCTGGGGCAGGCTTTCGCGCAGGCGGCAGGCGACAAGAAAGGCCTTACGCGCTACGGTCACGCCTATGTGCCGCTGGATGAGGCGCTCTCCCGCGTGGTGCTGGATCTGTCAGGGCGCCCGGGTCTGGTGTTCAACTGCGAATTTTCCCGCGCCAGCATCGGTTCATTCGAAGTCGATCTGTTTCATGAATTCTTCCAGGGCTTTGTCAATCACGCTCAGGTGACGCTGCACATCGACAATCTGGCAGGCTCCAATGCGCATCATCAGGCAGAGACGATTTTCAAGGCCTTTGGCCGCGCGCTGCGCATGGCGGTTACGGCCGATGAGCGCATGGGCGGGATGATGCCTTCAACCAAGGGATGTCTGTGATGGTCGATGTTGCGATAGTCGATTACGGTATGGGCAATCTGCGCTCGGTTGAGCAGGCCTTGCGCCATGTTGCCCCTGACCTTGAAATTGTGGTAGCCAGTGATGCTGCGGTGATTGCCAAGGCGGGCCGGGT
>CAYPIG010000072.1:0-14131 GCA_964410705.1 uncultured Gallionella sp. | reverse complement strand
GGGCACCGTCCTCCGGTGTGGAAAATGCTTCGGAGGTGTCTTACGCCGTTGACGATCTGGTCGGCGGGACCTTCGATATGTCGAATTGGCGTCTGTCGCGCGGGGTGTTCGCGGAGTTGGCCACGAACGGCGATACGGCGCTGGGCGGAGACGATTTCGATCAGCGCGGCCACGGCTGGCTGCTCGAAAAGAACCTGCTTTCGGCGCTGGAGCCGAAAGACACCCGTTTGCTGCTGACGCTGGCTCGTTCTGCCAAGGAGCAGCTCACCGATCACGATGAGGCGCGCATCACGGCGGTGCTCTCCAGCGGCGAGCTGATCGACAACGTGCTCACCCGGGAGGAATTTTGGGAGATGTCGAAAAATCTGATTCAGCGCACCTTGCAGCCTCTGCGCCGCGCGTTGCGCGATGCCCGTTTGAGCGTCGAAGAAGTCAAGGGCGTTGTGATGGTGGGCGGGGCGACCCGCATGCCGCAGGTGCAAATCGCGGTGGGCGATTTTTTCGGTCAGCCGCCATTGACCAATCTGGACCCGGACAAGGTTGTCGCGCTGGGAGCTGCAATACAGGCCAATCTGCTGGCGGGTAACCGCGCGGAGGACGACTGGCTGCTGCTCGATGTGATTCCGCTCAGCCTGGGGCTTGAGACCATGGGCGGGCTGGTCGAGAAGATCATTCCTCGCAACAGCACCATACCGACTGCCAGGGCGCAGGAATTTACCACCTACAAAGATGGCCAGACTGCGATGAGTCTGCATGTGGTGCAGGGCGAACGTGAGCTGGTGGCCGATTGCCGCTCGCTGGCAAAATTCGAGTTGCGCGGGATTCCGTCTATGGTGGCGGGTGCGGCACGCATTCGGGTGACCTTCCAGGTGGATGCGGACGGATTGCTGAATGTGACGGCGCGCGAGATGACCTCTGGTATCGAGTCGTCGATCACCGTCAAGCCCTCCTACGGTTTATCCGATGTCGAAATTACCCGCATGTTGCAAGAATCAACGCAGCATGCACAGGACGACATGCAGGCGCGGGCGCTGGCCGAACAAAAGGTCGAGGCGGCTCAGCTGATCGAGTCGGTGCAGTGCGCCATCGATCTGGACGGCGAGCTGCTGGATGAAGCCTCGCGCATCAGCATCGCCACCAGGATGCAGCAGT
This sequence comes from uncultured Gallionella sp., assembly GCA_964410705.1. Taxonomy (GTDB): domain Bacteria; phylum Pseudomonadota; class Gammaproteobacteria; order Burkholderiales; family Gallionellaceae; genus Gallionella. Next base: position 12,979 of record CAYPIG010000072.1, on the reverse strand, counting down.
TGCAGGCTGCGCTGCAGTCCGGCGAACACATCAAGCGTGCCATTGCGGCGCTGAACGAGGCTACCGTGAGCTTTGCACAGGCTCGCATGGACAAGAGCGTGACGCAGGCGCTGGCTGGCAAAAATATATCCGATCTGGAGGTTGAATAATGACGCAAATCATCGTCTTGCCGCATGAAGAACTCTGTCCGAACGGCGTTTTATTCGATGCCGAGCCGGGTATTTCCATCTGCGATGCGCTGCTGCAAAACGGCGTGGAGATCGAGCATGCCTGCGAAAAGTCCTGCGCCTGTACCACCTGTCATGTGATCATACGCGAAGGGCTAGCCTCGCTGGAACCTGCCGATGAGCTCGAGGACGACATGCTGGACAAGGCCTGGGGGCTGGAGCCCAATTCCCGCCTCTCCTGTCAGGCGATGGTGGCGGATGCCGATCTGGTGGTTGAAATTCCAAAATACACCATCAACATGGTGAAGGAGGGCTGATATGAAATGGACTGATGTGCATGAAATCGCGATTTGTCTGAGTGAAAAATACCCGGACACCGACCCTGCTACACTGCGTTTTGTCGATCTGCACAACCGCATCGTTGACTTGGCCGGATTTGACGACGATCACGGCAGGGGCGGCGAGAAGGTGCTCGAAGCGATACAGGCGGCCTGGATGGATGAGGTCTGAGATGCTGTGGCGCAATATTTCGAATCGATGGCTGTATCTGGCGGGTTTTCTCTATACCAGCTCGCTGATGGGCTTCGGATTTTATCTGCAATACGTCAAGCATCAGGATCCCTGTCCGCTTTGCATGGTGCAGCGCGCGATTTTCATCGCCATCCTGACGCTGTTTCTGATCGCCGCCCTGCACGGCCCCAGGCGAGTTGCCGCGCGCATCTATACCGCGCTGATCGTCCTGTTGTCCCTGTTCGGCATTGCCGTTGCCTCACGGCACATCTGGATACAGCATCTGCCGCCCGATCAGGTGCCGGCCTGCGGTCCTGGGCTGGACTACATGCTGGAAACCATGCCTATGGCCAATGTGCTCAAAGAGTTGATGCACGGCTCCGGAGAATGCGCGGCCAAAGGCTGGACGCTGTTTACGCTGGGCATCCCCGAGTGGTCCTTGCTGTGCTATGCAGCCTTAGGCGTCTGGGCGTTGTTGATTTACAGAAGAAAATCAGCCTGATACGACGCAGTTGCGCCCTGCATCCTTTGCGGCATAAAGCGCATGATCGACGTGTTGCAGCATCGCATCCAGCGTTTGCTGGGTGCCTGAATGATAGGCGCCTATGCTGACGGTGAAAGAGAAGATCTCTTTTTCTGTTTCGATGCTGAGGCTCTGGATGGACAGGCGTATGCGTTCGGCTATGGCCAGCAGGTCGGCTTCGCTGCATTCGGGCAGCAGCAGCAAAAATTCCTCTCCCCCCCAGCGCCCCGCGTGATCGTAAGGGCGCTTGGTAGTCTGCAGTACATTTGCCGCCGCGCAAAGCGCCAGATCTCCTGCGGCATGCCCGTGTATGTCATTGACCTGTTTGAAGTTATCCAGATCCAGCAGCAATAGCCCCAGAGTTCCGGTCTGACGCGCGTGGCGGGAGATCTCCTGCTCGAAACGCTCGGTCATGCCGCGACGGTTGAGCAGTCCGGTCAGCGGATCCGTCTCGGTCAGTCGCTGCAACGCTTCCGTGCGCTCTTTGACTTTGCGTTCCAGTTCCTGGTTGCTGTTGCGCACAAAGGTCAGCATCTTGCCAAATGCCTCTGACAGCGCGGCGATTTCGCCTGTGCCGACCGGCGGCAGTTCGATGTCGTAATTCCCCTGTTGTACTTGTTGCATGGATTCCTGAAGTCGCGAGAGGGGTCTTAATATCCACTTTCGCATGAAGTAATCTAACAGCAGCAGAGCGAACAAAAAGAGCGCCCCGAAAGCGGTGGGCAGCCAGGCAAATCCATGCAGCAACATCAGGCTCTTCTGGTCTATCAGGGTCAGGTCATACCAGTCTATTTCCGGCAGATAGGCGATTCCCAGCAGATGCTTCTCGTCCCGGTAGTCTACCCAAAGGGTGGTGATGTCATGGCCCTTCGTGCTGTGCAGGGCATGGGCCGCATGGCGCAGTCGCTCCACATCGTCTTTATTTTTGAGCAGCGCATCGACCTTGATGCGCTCCCCCGCCGTCTTGGCGATGCTGGCGTAATCGATCAGTTTTGGGTCGGTCGATAGCTGGATGGCGAGGCTGTAATCGACAAAAAAGTTACTGATGCCGGGTTGAACGATGCCGACGCTGTCTTTGATGAAATCGGTCAGATCGATGCCGGTGCCGATCACGCCCAGGACTTCATCCCCGCTTCTGATCAGCACATTGATCCAGACTTTGACTACGCCCAGATGCAGGTCGGGATCGATATTTACCTGATAGTCCGAGCCTTGCTTCAAGGTAGCATAAAACCAGTAGTCGTTTTTCTGCTTGGACGACAGGGTATAGCGGAACTGATTGCCGGAATATTGTCCCGCCGCATCGTTGAAGTAGTAGTGGTTGCTGCGCGAAAATGCGGCAAAATAGCTGTGATCGCGAAAGTTGAAGCGATATTTTTCCATCACTTCTAGGGCGCGGCGGCGGACATCGGCATTTTCTTCGTGCATCGCCATTTCGATGATGGCGGGTTCTATGGCCATCTGGCGAGCCAGACGGATCTCGCGTATCAGCGGCGAGAGCGTGCGGTGTTTGTCGAACAGTACCTGACGTTCGGTAAACTGCTCGCCCCATTGCTGGTTGATCTCTTTCACCATCTGGCTGAAGGATAGCCAGCAAAGCGCCGCGAAGAGCAGAAATATGCCCGCTCTTAGCAGCAAAAAACGCGTGTTCAGATTCATATTGATATGACCATGGTTTATCAGCCGCAGGCGCCGATCGCACCGCAGCTGGTGCAAAATTCGCAGCCGTCTTTTTTGATCAGCGTGGCGTTGCCGCATTCCCGGCAGAGTTTGCCGTTGATCGTTCTGGCGGGTTTGAGCTGACCTTCCGGAATTTGCAGCACGCCCATCTGCTGCACCGGATAACCGTGTTCATCGAGCACGCCCAGCATCGCATAGCGGTGGATGATCAGCGAGGCGACGTAAGACACGGTAGAGGGGTAGCTCTGCATTTTTGCCTCCCCCGGTACGCGCGCCATGAAATCCCCCAGCGGTTCGCCGAAGTTGAGCAGCTTTCTTAACTTCATGCCTATCCACGCCGGGTCTATCACCCGCATATCCAGGCTCAGCAGCTTGCAAAGCCCGTCCAATGCCCTAGGATAAACGCCGGAGAGCCACATCGAATAGGGGCGCCGCTGTCCGTCGGGCAGCACCAGCTCTTTTAATCCCAGCACGAAATCATCGCTTGAACCTGCATTGGCAATGTCCACCGTCCAGCTCATGGTGCCGTCGGTACCGGTCTTGGGTTCCTTTTTGGCAAACAGAGCGTCCATCATCGGCGTAGTGGTGGCATCTGCGACTTCCAGTGCGCCCAAGGCTTCGATGCGGTATTTGAGCAAATGCGCAAAAGCGGCCACCAGGCTGGGCATGCGCCTGATTTCCCCGTCGGGCGGCATGGGCATCTCGAAGGCATCGTCTCCTGCCGTCTTCATCAGCATTTCCAGCTTCATCCTGATCCAGACCGGATCGCGGGTGCGCATGTCCATCGACAGCGATTTGGCCAGTGCGCCCAGGCCCCGCGGCTGTTCAGAACCGTTGACCCAGACTTCGAAGGGGTGGTTGCAGGCCGGAGTTGAAGTAGGCTTTTCACCTTCGCCTCCTCGCCCGTTTACGGGAGAGGATTGAGGTGAGGGGGAAGTGGTGTGGGAGACGAAGGCGACGAAGCTGCCCAGCGGGTGTTTGACGACCTGCGATACCCAGCCTTCGCTGCCAGCGGGCAGTTCAGGGCGACCTGGCCAGCGCAGCGAGGCCAAGGCAGGTTTGGGCGCGGCTTCCAGAACGATGCGCCTGTCCTGATCGAACACAAAATCCTGAGGCTGTTCGTCTTTTGCTGTTTCGGGGGTGATCGACAATACCGAGCCCAGTACGCTGTTGGGCCGGTAGGTGGCCAGCCCCTTGAGTTCGGCGCGCCAGGCTTCCGTGTACAGATTTTTGAAGTCTTCGAAGGGATAGTCGGCCGGGACATTGACGGTCTTGCTGATCGAGGTGTCAATAAAGGGGGCGACTGCCGCACACATCTTCATGTGATCGAGCGCTGAAATTTCAAGCGCCGAGACGAAGGCTTCCGGCAGATGATCGGTGTCGCCGCCCAGTTTTTTGTATAGACGCCAGGCGTGGTCTTCCACCGCGTAATCTTTGGTCGTGCCGTCTATCATGCGCTTTTTGCGGGTGTAAAACCACGAGAAGGCTGGTTCTATGCCGTTGGAGGCATTATCGGCGAAGGCAAGAGAGATGGTGCCGGTGGGCGCGATAGACAAAAGATGGCTGTTGCGCAGGCCATACTGCCGGATGTGGTTCTTCATCTCATCGGGCAGGCGCGAGGCAAAGCGGGGTTCTGCCAGATACTGATCCTTATCGAGCAGCGGGAAGGCGCCGCGCTCTTTTGCCAGCTCAATCGAGGCGGCATAGGCTTCGTCTCTCATGATGCGCGTGATGTCGGCGGCGAAGGCGCGCGCTGTTTCCGTGTCGTAACGCAAGTTAAGCATCACCAGCGCATCGCCCAGCCCGGTGTAGCCTAAGCCGATGCGGCGCTTGTTTTGTGCTTCTGTTTGCTGTTCGGGCAGCGGCCAGGCGGTCACATCCAGCACATTGTCCAGCATGCGCACAGCAACTTTGATCAGCCTTTTAAAGGGTTCGTAGTCGAATCCGGCGTGCATGGAGTATGGATTGACTACCATGCGCGTCAGATTGATCGATCCCAGGCAGCAGCATCCGTAAGGGGGCAGGGGCTGTTCAGCGCAAGGGTTGGTAGCCTCGATCAGCTCGCAATAGGAAAGATTGTTGTCGCGGTTCATCCGGTCGATGAACAGCACGCCGGGTTCCGCATGGTCGTAGGTGCTCGCTATGATACTGCGCCAAAGTTCTGCCGCCCGCACGGTGCGGTACACCCAAAGCCCGTCGGCGCGTTGTCTTGCACCGGATGCCAGCAGCGCCTCGGCGGGTTCAGCCTTATGCACCAGTTCGAATTCGCCGTCTTGCTCGACCGCCTGCATCAACGCATCGGTGACGCCGACCGAGATGTTGAAGTTGCGCAGATCGCCCTGATCCTTGGCCGAGATAAAGCGCTCGATATCAGGGTGATCGCAGCGCAACACGCCCATTTGCGCGCCGCGCCGGGCGCCGGCAGATTCTACCGTCTCGCAGGAGCGGTCAAACACGCGCATATAGGAAATCGGCCCGCTGGCGCGCGAATTAGTGCCTTTGACCTTTGCCCCTTCGGGACGGATGGAGGAAAAGTCATAGCCCACCCCGCCGCCGCGCCGCATGGTTTCGGCCGCCTGTTGCAGTGCATCGTAAATGCCGGGTTTTCCGTCTTCCATGCCGGAAATCGCATCACCTACCGGCTGCACGAAACAGTTGATCAGGGTTGCCTGTATGGGAAGTCCTGCGGCCGAATTGATGCGACCGGCAGGCACGAAGCCGTTTTCCTGCGCGAGAAAAAAGGCCTCTTCCCAGTGATCCCTGTTCTCGGGAGCTTCCGCCTGAGCCAGCCCTTTGGCTACACGGCGCCTGACATCCGCAATCGAAGTTTCGCCGGGTTCGGCGTATTTCTCCAATAACACTTCGATGCTGATCTCTTGCGTCATTTTGCTTTTCCTCGAGTCTGCCCAAAATTGAAAAATCAACTTGTGCGGCGCTCATGTTAGCAGTTTAAGGTCCGGGATGTGAAATCAGATTGCCTCCACACTGCCAGTCTTCGATGGCGAATCTGATCTCATCGTGAAAGCAGGCCTGTGGGCAGCGTCAGAGAACTTCAGGGGACACTGCAACTTCTGCTTGTCAAACGCAACGGAGCGAGCCTGTTTGTGGTGATCAGGCTGAAGTGAGGAGTCTGACCAGTCCGTCCAGTCCGTTGAAGTTTAACGCCACGCTGGCCTGCTCGCGCACCACCGGTTTTGCGTGATAGGCGATGCTCATGCCCGCCACCGCCATCATCTTCAGATCGTTCGCCCCGTCTCCCATCGCGATCACCTGTTCCGGCTTTAATCCCAGCTGTTCGCGTATTTTGATCAGCCAGTCGGCTTTGCCTTGTGCATCGAGTATTTCGCCCAGCACCCGGCCTGTCAGTTTGCCGTTGACGATTTCCAGCGTGTTGGCGTGGGTGTAGTCCAGTCCCAGCCTTTTTTGCAGGCGTTCTGTGAAAAATAAAAAACCGCCTGAAACCAGTAAGGTTTTAATGCCGTTTTTCTTTAATTCTTCCAGCATGATTTCGGCGCCGGGATTGAGTCTTAGCCGCTCGTCGTAAACGCGCTGTAAAGCCTGCTCCTCCAGCCCTTCGAGCAGCGCCACGCGGCGGCGCAGGCTTTCGGCAAAATCGATCTCGCCGCGCATCGCTTCCTCGGTGATCGCGGCGACCTGAGGCTTGAGTCCCTGCATGTCAGCGATCTCATCTATGCACTCGATGCAGATCAGCGTCGAATCCATGTCCATCACCACCAGTCCGAAGTTGGCCAGCGTATCGCCTTGCGGGATAAAGCCAAAATCCAGAGAATTTTCCAGGCAATAGGGGGCGATGTCGGGATGAGGCGTCGCATCTGTCAGGCAATATGTATGAGGACCGCTCTGTTTAATGTTCGCGGCACCGGATAGTTTTGCCAGCTGTGCTAACTGACTGGCAGGAATATCTGTAAGGGACAGCAGGATCAGGTTCGTCATTTGGTCGGTACGCTTGGTTCAGGGTGGCGCATTTTAATTCATTCTCGCGTCAATCAACGATTCAGATTCCCAGCTTTTTCATCTTTTCCCAAAGGTTTTTTCGGCTGATGCCAAGCGCGTTTGCAGTGTCGTTGATGCGGCCTTCGTTGATGGTCAGGCAGTTTTCGATGTATTTACGCTCGCAAGCCTGGATATATTCGCCGAGCGACTCCTGTGTCGGATAGCCGGTGTCGGGCGGCAGGGCCGCATTGTCGAACAGCAGTTCTGCAGAAAGCTCGGTTTGCTGCGAGAGGATGCAGGCGCGCTCCAGGCAGTGTTTGAGCTCGCGGATATTGCCGGGCCAGGGATAATTCATCAGCGCCTGCTCGGCTGCGCGTGTCAGCGTGCGCGGATCATCGTTCCGTATCTTCCATTTCTCGAGCAGACTCGTCGAGAGCCACAGTATGTCTTCCTTGCGCTCCCGCAAAGGAGGGATATGCAGGTGGATGACGTGGATGCGGTAATACAGATCTTCGCGAAATTTTCCGGATTCGACCATCTGTTTGAGATCCTGATGGGTTGCGCAGATCAGGCGGATGTCCACGCATATCGGCGTCTCTGCGCCTACCCTGACGATTTGACGTTCCTGTATTGCGCGCAACAGCTTGACCTGCATGGCGGGCGACATCTCGCCGACCTCATCGAGAAACAGCGTGCCGCCGTTGGCAAGTTCGAATAAGCCCTTTTTTTCGCGCAACGCACCGGTGAATGCGCCCTTTACGTAGCCGAACAGTTCTGCTTCCAGCAGGCTCTCGGTCAGCGCGCCGCAGTTGACGGTGACAAAAGGCTGCTTGTGTTCGGGATCGTACTGGCTGCGCAGCGCGCGCGCCAGTCTTTCCTTGCCGACGCCGGATTCCCCGGTGATCAGCACTGAGGTCGGGTTTTTTGCGATTCTGGGCAGCAGCACTTCGATGTTTCTCATCGAGCCTGAGACACCCAGTTTGATGTCGCGGGTAACCGTGCAGACCGAATGCGAACAGAGCGATTCGACGGATTTGAGCAGCGCCTTCACATCCAGCGGCTTGGTCAGATAATCCTGGGCGCCCAGCTTTAACAATCTGACCGCTCGATCTATGGTGCCGTATCCGGTGGTGAAAATGAAATGCGGCAGGGTTGCCTCTGAGGCCTTGAGCTGTTTGAATAGATCTTCGCCGTTGATGTCCGGCAGCTGGATATCGCAGACCACCACATCATACTGTTTGCTGCTCAAGGCCTTCATCGCCTCCGAGCCGTTCTTGAACCAGTCGCAGTGATAGTCTTCAAGTTCGAAGCGATCGGACAAAGCCTCGCCCATGATCAGATCGTCTTCTATCAGGCAGATGCGGTAACAACTCATATTTTGCTTTCTACGGGTATCGTTACGGTGAAATTCATGTGGTCATCGGCGGCTCTCTTTACCGAAATATGACCGCCCAGCTGATTGACGATCTGGTAGGTGACCCACAGGCCCAGGCCATGACCGCCCTCGCTAAAGCTGGAAAAAGGTTCGAACAGATGGGATATCTGCTCGGGACTCAGCATTTTGCCGTTGTTGGTGATCGAAATGTGCAATTGGCTATTCTGTATGCCTACCTCGCAGGCGACTTCCCCCTGCCTGGAGGCGGCTTTTACCGCATTCATCAGCAGATTGATCATAATCTGACGGATAAAGGTGGCGGGGAGCTCAATTTCTACGGGCAGGCTGTTGTGCCAGCTCATGTGCAGCGCTTTTTTGCCGCTCATGGGGGAAATCAGCGTCAGCACGTCCTCTATATCCTGCGGCAGCAGATTGCGGCTCTTCAGTTTTCCTTCGACCAGCAAGGCCGCTACCGTGTCCTTGATCTGGGTCAGTCCTCGTTCGATCAGTGCGATGGTCTTGATGGTCTGCGGGCTGGTATCGCGGTGGCATTTTAGCGTATCTATCGCCATCAGCATGCCGCTCAGCGGATTGTTGATTTCGTGAGCGATGCCTGCCGCGAGCTGTCCGAGGGCGGCCAGTCTGTCTGCCTGCACCATGCGAGTCTCCAGAGACTCGCGGGTTTTAAGGTCGATCAGCATCTGATTATAGGCCTCGAACAGGCGACCTAATTCATCGCGATACTCATACAGGTTGGGGTCCAGATCGTCCGGCCAGTTTTTTCCCATTTGCGCCATGCGGTTGGCCAGTTGCACCAGCGGCAGCGCCATGCGCTGCCCCCAGAACCAGTTGAACGGCAGCAATATCGCCAGGATGAGCGCACCTACCAGCAGACCGTTCAGGGCATTTTCCACAAACAGCGGCATGAATACGTCCTTGGAGTGGACGATGACCAGAGTGCCCAGGCTGGCATTTTCTCTCGTAATGGGGGTTATCGAGTAATAGTGTTTGGAATTGCGCAGATAGAGGGTTCTGGTCTGCTCGCCGTGCATCTGCGCGATTTTGGGGGCGAGTTCGGCAAATTCGGGCCCCAGTTGGTTGATCGGCGTGCTGATGGGAGCCTGTCTGGGCTGGCTGGATACCATTACGCGCAGTTTATGATCGAACACCAGGATGTTTTCCACCATGACCATGCGGGAACTGCCGCGCTGGCTGGCTTCGGTGATGATTTCAAATGCGCGCCAAACATCGTTTTGCAGGATGGGGGCGAACAGGTTCAATTTTAGCGTATAGCCCAGCTTTTCCGAGTCGATGGACAGGTCTTTTTCAACCTGATGGTACGCATTGCCGATAAAGGATGCGGTCACAGTCAGGACGGAGATGACGATCAGCAGGCTGCCCCACAGCGGGATCTTGTAGCGGTAACTGAGATTGAGAAAGTATTTCAAAGATCCCCCGATCTTTGCATCATGAGATAGATGTCCTGATACAGGCTGTTATCGGAGACGATAAATCCGTCGAGATTCAGTTTTTTAAGCAGTGCCTGACCGCCCGGATCTGCAGACATGCTGATGAGAGCCAGCTGCATTGCTGAAAAATCTTTTTTGTTCAGCGTATTGCGTGCGATAAGCGGCGGAAATCCGTAGCTGTTCGACTTGGTGACGATGCGTGTCCGTGCGGTGATTTGCGGGTGCGTTTTTGCCAGCATTTCCCATGCAAAGCCGGACATCGAGCCTGCATCCGCCAGGCCGATTGCAACGGCGGCGACAACTTTCTGATCGTCATGGGTAAAGAAGCCTTTTTTGAAAAAATGATCCGGATCTTTGCCCGACTGCCGTAAGCGGTATCTGGGTTCGAGATAGCCGGTGTTTGAATCGGGATCGACATAGGCAAAAATTTTGTCTTTCAGGTCAAACAGCGTATGGGTTTGATGATTGTCGGCCGCAACGATCAGGTAGCTGTGATCATAAGGTTTTCCTCGATACAAAGGAGTTGCCAGCAATCGGGTGTGGTGCATGTTCTCAAGATAGGCCGGCGGCGAAATCCAGGCGAAATCGAGTTTCTTCTGTTTGATCAGATCGATGTTATCCAGATAACTCTCGCGGAACACGAGTTCGACCGGATGATCTAGTTTGCGCTGCAAATAGGCGCGCCACTCTTCGAGCAGCAGATACTGGCCGAGCGCGGAGGCCGAAGAGATTCCCAGCCGGTACGGTTCGGCCCATGCCGTTCCGGATAATATCGAGACGGCTATGATCATCCGGCAAAAAATGAATCTGAATATCGATTTCAATGAAATTCCTGTTACTGAACGGTAACTAAATACCGGGGATTAGCGCTCCGTTACCAATTGGAAACATGGCGGCTTTCGCAACAGCATGTGTGCGAACCATTGCAGACTCTGTTTGAATCTGAGTGTCGTGTTCTGCCAAAACTACTGCAGCAATATTCGTGCCTGAATTAAGGCCGGTATCAGAACGCCTCGGGCATGCCATCCGGCCGGAGTAGGGCCGGATTTTCGATTGAAATGCGCAAGAATCGTAAAACTTCCAGCTGGTAAGGACGGGAATGCGGGCGCTATTGCGAGGCATGTTACCAGAAAGTAACTTTGTCCTGCCGGTTTGTCGGGACTGCGAGCCGCCTTGTCCTGTATTCATATTTCTGATCTTGATAGGGGGCCGTTAAGGTGCTTGAAATTGCAGGAAATATATTTTTATTCCGGGCCTTCTTTATGTTCTGGCATGTTTATTGCTTTTGTTGTGTCGGTTAATTAATCGCGGTCAAGAGTTAAAATGAATCCAGTAAAAATTGCGGCATGGTTGATGGCGGGCGTGTTCTTCGCAAGCTCGCTGACCGCCAGGGCTGAAGTTGAAGAAAGTGGCGCTACCTCAGTGCAGATTGCTGCCAAGCTGGATAACGCCTCCTGTCTGAAATGTCACAGCAAGGACATCAAGGGGGAAGCTGCATCGTTGCATGCGATCAAGAAACTGCCATTCAGTAAGAGTGTGCACGGTGAATTGCAGTGTGTCTCCTGCCATGCGGCAATCAAAAGCGGTGATAAGCCTCACAAGGCGGATGCCAAAACGACAGGCTGTGTGCAGTGTCATACAGAGCTTTGGGATAAAGCCAAAAAAGACAATCTGACCGAAGAGAAATCGAAGCTGGGGACGGTCGTTCACAATATAGAGGCCTATAAGAAGACTTTTCATGCGCGCCCCAATGTCGACGATCCGTCGCGCGCTAATGCCAGTTGCGACGACTGCCACGATACCCACACCTTTAATGTTCCGCCTCAGGGCAGTGCAGGGCGTACCGCGTGGCATCTGACCATCCCGAATACCTGCGGCGAGAAATGCCATACCGATCAGCTGGAAGAATATGCAACTTCGGTGCACGGTAAGCAAGTTCTGGATGAGCACAATCCCAAGGCGGCTGTGTGTACCGACTGTCACACCTCGCACGGCATCATCAATACTTCCGGGGAATCATTCAAGCTCGACATCGTTCAGGCTTGTGGCGGATGTCACAAGGAAAATCTTAAATCGTATTCCGAAACCTTCCACGGTCAGGTCAATGCCTTAGGTTACGGTTATACGGCCAAATGCTACAACTGTCACGGCAGTCACGGCATCCTGGCGGCCAATGATCCCGAATCCAAGGTGCATCCGGATAAACGTCTGAAGACCTGTCAGCAGTGCCACAACGGCAACAAGGGTTGGGCGGGCTTGCAAAAGGCAACGCCCGGATTTGTGACTTTTGCGCCGCATGCAAACACACATGACTTTCAGAAATACCCGCAGATGTGGATCGCTTCGAAATTCATGTTGAGTCTCTTGGTGGGCGTATTTGCCTTCTTCTGGTTGCATTCCGCGCTGTGGTACTGGCGTGAGCACAAGGATGGCAGCCCTATCACCTTAAATCCGAACGGCAATACCCGGGCTCATATTGCAGTCGATGACTTGCTCAAGGGCAAGACTCAGCAGATTCGCCGCTTCAGCAAACTTGCGCGTGCGGCTCACCTGATCTTTGCTCTGGTCACCATGACGCTGATCCTGACTGGCATGCTGGTGTTTTACGCGGATACCGAATGGGCGCATTTCGTGGTGCAAACGCTGGGCGGGGCCAAGATCGCCGGTATCATTCATCGCGTCTGTGCAACGCTGTTCCTGGGTATCTTCCTGACCCAGCTGGTGTATGTGCTGACCAAGCTGCTGCGCAGTAAGACCTTCCGCTGGTTCGGCCCGGATTCGCTGATCCCTAACTGGAACGATCTTGCCAAGATCATCGAGATGTTCAAGTGGTTCTTTGGCCGTGGTCCGCGCCCAGTATTCGATCGCTGGACCTACTGGGAGAAGTTCGACTACTGGGCGGTGTTCTGGGGTGTGGGTATTATCGGCAGCAGCGGTCTGATGCTGGCCTTCCCGCACATCACGGCGCAATTTTTGCCGGGCTGGATGTTCAATGTACTGACGCTGGTGCACGGTGAAGAAGCCTTCCTCGCGGCGGTGTTCCTGTTCACGGTGCATTTCTTCAATAACCATTTCAGGCCGGACAAGTTCCCGCCACCCGATGTGGTGATGTTCACAGGTTCCGTGCCGGTTGAAGAATTCAAGCGCGAACACACTGAGCACTACAACCGCCTGGTGGAATCGGGTGAACTGGAAAATTATCTGGTCGATGCGCCGAGTCGCAAGATGACTCTGGCATCGAAAGTATTGGGGCTGACGCTGATCTCGATCGGGCTGACCCTGCTGGTGCTGGTGATCATCG
>CAYPIG010000071.1:0-14374 GCA_964410705.1 uncultured Gallionella sp. | reverse complement strand
GAATTGCCGATGCTGGCGATGGCTGATGTCACTACCAGTTATTATCTGCGTCTGCGCGTTGCCGACAAGACCGGCGTGCTGGCCGACATCACCCGCATCCTGGCCGACGAGCAGATTTCCATCGATGCCGTGATCCAGAAGGAACCGCTCGATGGCGAGACCGAGGCCGATCTGATCATGTTGACGCATCAGACGCGCGAAAAATGCATCAACGCCGCGATCCTTAAGATCGAAGGCTTAGGCGTGGTGGCGGGTAACGTCACCAAACTGCGCATGGAAGAGCTGGGAAAATAGTGACTTCCTGTGTAACATTTGAATTCGGCACAAGTAGTCAGCTGGCTGTTATGGAAGGTGTAATTTTCAGTGGTGCATTGAAGTTGTTTGTTACACAGGTACTCATCAATGATTAATAAAGTTTCCGATTGGAATCAGCTCTCCAGATTTGTGCTGCGCGGCTACAAGTCCATTGCCGAGTGCGATATCGAACTTGGGAAGCTGAATATTCTGATCGGAGCTAACGGTGCAGGAAAGTCAAATTTCATTGGTTTCTTTCGCCTGATAAATCGTATTCTGGAGCATCAGCTTCAGACATCTGTTGGAGATGCGGGCGGACCGGATGCGCTGCTGCATTTTGGTCGGAAGAAAACCGAAGAGTTAAAAGCGGAGTTGTATTTCGGACATAACGGCTACCGGTTTACGCTTAAGCCTACGCAAGACAATCGCATGATGTTTGCGCATGAGGCGCTCTGGTGGGAGCAGCATGGGGATTGGCGTCCACATTCCGGGCATTTTGAAACCTATGTGGAAGATCAAAAAAAGAAAACCCAAATTTACGAATATGTTGTTCCTGCCATGCGTCGCTGGCGGCTCTATCACTTTCACGACACCAGTCGTAGCGCGGTGATCAAGCAGATTCATGGTATCAACGACAATGAGTATCTGCGAGAAGATGCCCGCAATCTTGCGGCCTTTCTCTATCGATTGAAAAACCATCACGAGGCCCATTACAAACGCATTGTCAAAACCGTTCAACTGGTGGCTCCGTTTTTTGGTGATTTTCATCTGCGCCCCACCGTAGACAATAAGGAAAAAATTCAGCTTGAGTGGATAGAGGCTGGGCAAGACGTTCCATTTGCCGCCAGCGCCTTGTCAGACGGATCTTTGCGTTTTATTTGCCTTGCTACTGTGTTGTTGCAGCCTGAAGTATTTATGCCAGCGACCATCCTTATCGACGAGCCGGAATTGGGACTGCATCCCTTTGCGATCGCAGTTCTGGGTGGGTTGATGAAATCGGCTGCTGGCAAACACCAGCTCATCGTTTCTACACAATCTGTTGAATTGGTTAATGAGTTTGATGCCGATGACCTTGTTGTGGTGGACAAGCAAGAGGGTTCATCTACCCTTAAACGGTTGAATGGCGAGGAACTGGTTGAGTGGCTAGACGATTACAGTCTGGGTGAGTTATGGAAGAAAAACCTGCTGGGCGGGAGACCGATGCGATGACGCGCGTTTACCTGCTGGTTGAGGGGCAGACTGAGGAGGCCTTTGTGCGCGAATTGCTTGAACCGCATTACGCGCGTCTCGGTTTGTACCTGACTCCCATTATCGTTCGTACTAGCCCGGGGTATAAAGGTGGCGTAGTAAGTTATGCCAAGATCAAACCGCAACTTGCGCGCTTGTGCCGTCAGGATGCAGCGGCATATGTCACCACGCTGTTCGATTTGTATGCTTTACCGCAAGATTTTCCTGGTAAAGATCAGACAGCATATCCTGCCAGCGGAAGCGGCCATCAGAAAGCTACCTTTCTTGAGGATCATTTGGCGCATGATATCGGACAAGCCAATTTTATCCCTAATCTTATGGTGCATGAATTCGAGGCGCTGTTGTTTGTGGATACGAGAAAGTTTTCTGAATGGGTGGACAGCTACAAAATAGTGATTTCTCTAGGGGATCAGGCGCAGAAATTTCTTACGCCGGAAGATATTAATGAAAGCCCGCAAACGGCTCCCTCCAAGCGTATTCTGGCAGCCATGCCGAATTATCAAAAAACTTTTCATGGCCCGCTGATTGCCTGCGATATTGGGTTGGATGCCATGCGTACCGTTTGTCCGCATTTTCATAATTGGTTGCATAAAATCGAAGCGCTGTCGTTGGTTACAAGGGGTGTTTGATTAATGAGCCAAATATTTGTTAATTAGTAAAGGATTTGCATGAAATACATCTCCACACGCGGGCAATCACCCGCCAGGACATTTACCGAAATTCTGTTGGGGGGGCTGGCGCCCGACGGCGGGCTTTACCTGCCGGAGCAATATACGCAGGTCACACGCGCGGAGCTGGATGCCTGGCGCAAGTTGTCTTATGCCGATCTGGCCTTCGAAGTGCTGTCCAAGTTTGCCACCGATATTCCGGCAGAAGATCTGAAGGCGATCGTTGCCAAAACCTATACGGCAGAAGTTTATTGCAACGGTCGTCCTGATTCCGATTTTACTCAGATCACGCCTTTGCGTACGCTCGAACCCGGCGTTCATCTGCTGGAACTGTCCAACGGCCCTACGCTGGCCTTCAAGGACATGGCGATGCAGCTGTTGGGCAATCTGTTCGAATACGCGCTGGGCAAGCAAAATGCGGAACTCAACATTCTGGGGGCGACTTCGGGCGACACCGGTTCGGCTGCCGAATATGCGATGCGCGGCAAACGCGGCATCCGTGTGTTCATGCTCTCGCCGAACGGCAAGATGAGCGCTTTCCAGCGCGCGCAGATGTATTCGCTGCAAGATCCGAACATCTACAACATCGCGATTAACGGCATGTTCGATGATGCGCAGGACATGGTCAAAGCCGTTTCCAACGATCACGCCTATAAGGCGGCGCACAAGATCGGCACGGTCAATTCGATCAACTGGGGCCGCGTCTCCGCGCAAATAGTGTATTACTTCAAGGGTTATTTCGCGGCGACCAAATCCTGCGACGAACAGGTCGCCTTCTCGGTGCCATCGGGTAACTTCGGCAACATCTGCGCCGGACACATCGCGCGCATGATGGGGCTGCCCATCGGTCAATTGATTCTGGCGACTAACGAGAACGACGTGCTGGACGAATTTTTCCGTACAGGCAGCTATCGTCCGCGCGGCACGGATCACACCTATCAGACCAGCAGCCCGTCTATGGACATCTCCAAGGCGTCTAACTTCGAGCGTTTCGTGTATGACCTGGTCGGGCGTGACGGCGCAAAAGTGCGCGAATTCTGGAGCCGTGTGGATGCGGGCGGTGCTTTTGATATCAAGGGCACTGAATGCTGGCACGATTTGCCTAAGTTTCACTTTTCATCCGGCAAGAGCACGCATCTGGATCGCTTAAAAACCATACGCGAGCTGTGGGAGGAATACGGCGTGATGGTGGACACCCATACCGCCGACGGTCTGAAGGTGGGGCTTGAACAGCGCCGCCCCGGTTTGCCGCTGATCTGCCTTGAAACCGCCTTGCCTGCCAAATTCGAGGAAACCATCGTTGAAGCCTTGGGCCGCAAGCCTGAACGCCCGACTTCCATGGAAGGGATAGAAGATCTGCCGCAGCGCGTGGAAGTGATGGATGCGGATGTGGCAAAGCTGAAAGCGTTCATCAGCGCGAATATCCAGTAACAAACGTCATTCCCGCTTACGCGGGAATGACGAAATATAATGAATAACCTGCTTCTCCTTATTCTCTGCTTCATCGCCGGGATGCTGCTCAAGCGTTTCAAACGCATGCCGGACAATGCGCCTGCGACGCTCAACAGCTTTATCATCCACGTCTCGCTACCCGCGCTGACGCTGCTGTACATCCATCAGCTGAAACTCTCTGGCGACATGCTGCTGACCGGACTGATGGCCTGGCTGGTGTTCGGTCTCTCGGCCGGTTTTTTCTATCTTGTCGGGCGCTACCTGTCTTTACCTCGCGCAACGACCGGTGCGCTGATACTGGTAGGGGGGCTGGGCAATACCTCGTTCTTCGGTCTGCCCATGGTCGAAGCCTTCTACGGGCATGACGGACTTACCACGGCGATCATCGCCGATCAGCTGGGTTCGTTTTTCGCCCTTTCGATACTCGGCATTAGCTTCGCCGGCATCTACTCATCGGGGCGACCCACCGCGATGCAGATATGCAAACGAATCGCGCTTTTCCCGCCTTTCATCTGCCTGGTCATCGCGCTGCTGTTGATACCGGTGTCATATGCCGAGTGGTTCTCGGTGCTGTTAAAACGACTGGGCGACACCTTGGCCCCACTCGCATTACTGTCGGTCGGTCTGCAACTGCGCCTCGGGCATATCGCACAACACGGACGCAATCTGGGTTTAGGGCTGGGTTTCAAACTGATACTGGCTCCATTTGCGATTTTTTTGCTGTATGTGCCGCTCTTGGGTGCGCACGGTCAGGCGATACAGGTTACCTTATTCGAGGCTGCCATGCCGCCCATGATCACCGCCGCCATCGTCGCATCCGAGCACGATCTTGATCCTGAACTTGCCAACCTGATGGTCGCGGTAGGGCTGATACTGTCATTTTTTACGCTCACCGTATGGTGGTGGCTGCTGCGGGGTATATAAGCATCCGTGTTGGGTATAATGCGCGCTCAATTAAATTATTAGTCAGGCTGACGTTTTGGATACTCTCGCCGTGTTGTTGCAATATCTGCTGCCCAAACGGGCGCTGACCGAAATCGCCGGAAAAATCGCCGGTACAGAAGCCTCATGGACGCCCGCCTTGATCAAGTGGTTCATAGCTCGCTATCAGGTGAACATGGATGAGGCCGCTATTCCGCACCGCTACGCGACCTTCAACGATTTTTTCACCCGCGCCTTAAAGCCCGGCGCGCGGCCCTTATCCGATGCCGCATACCTCTGTCCGGTCGACGGGGCGATCAGTCAGTTTGGCCCCATCAACCGCGATCAGATTTTTCAGGCCAAAGGGCACAACTATTCCACCACCGCGCTGGTCGGCGGCGATGCAAAACTTGCCGCGCAGTTTGCCGACGGCAGCTTTGCCACGATTTATTTGAGTCCCAAAGACTACCACCGCATCCACATGCCTTGCGACGGGCGCCTGATACGCATGATTTACGTGCCGGGCGATCTGTTTTCGGTCAATCCGGTGACCGCGCGCGGCGTGCCGGGTCTGTTCGCCCGCAACGAGCGGGTAGTGTGCGTATTCGATACCGAAGAGGGCGAATTCGTGCTGACTCTGGTGGGCGCTACCATCGTCGGCAGCATGGCGACGGTCTGGCACGGGCTGGTCAATCCGCCGCGCAGCCTTGAAGTGCGCGAGTGGCGTTACGATGATCAGCAGATCGTATTGAAGCAGGGGGAAGAGATGGGGCGCTTTTTGCTCGGTTCCACCGTGGTGATGCTGTTTCCGAAAGACGTGATGCGGTTCAATCCTCAATGGGAACCCGCGCTGCCGGTACGGATGGGCGAGGTGATGGGAAGATGAGTATCTGGAACCAGCGTTATGCGGGCGAGGAATACCACTTCGGCACCGAACCCAATGCATTTTTGGTGTCGCAGCGGCAGCGGCTAATACCCGGCATGACTTGCCTTGCGGTGGCCGATGGCGAAGGGCGCAACGGCGTCTGGCTGGCGGAGCAGGGTTTAAAGGTGTTGTCGGTGGATAATTCTGCCGTCGCACAGGAAAAAGCGAAGGCCCTGGCAAAGCAGCGCGGCGTTGCCATGGAGTTCGAACTGGTCGATCTTGAGGCGTGGGACTGGGGGAGCGAGCGGTTTGACGCGGTGGTCGGCATTTTCATCCAGTTCACACCGCCCGAACAGCGCGAAAGACAGTTTTACAATCTGAAACGCTGTCTTAAACCCGGCGGATTGCTTTTGTTGCAGGGCTATACCCCGAGGCAAATCGAATATCGCACCGGGGGGCCTTCCCAGGTCGAGAATCTCTACACCGAATCGCTGTTGCGCGAGTCGTTTTCGGACATGGAAATGCTGCATCTGTCCGAGCACGACAGCGAAATCTTTGAAGGTGCAGGCCATTGCGGCATGTCGGCTCTGATTGACCTGGTTGCGCGCCACCCGATACGGAGTTCAACTTGAGCCTGATCAAATCGAAGATAGCACTGGGCGGCCTGCTGGTATTGGCCGGCACCGCATTCCTGTTTCACGGACCGTCAGCCGCAAAGGTGGCGCCGTCTTCCGCCAAGCCTGCCCTGACGGTGACTGCGACGGTATTAAAGCCTGTGCAATGGAAGCAGAGCCTCAGCGCAAACGGCAGCATCGTTCCCTGGCAGGAGGCGATCATAGGCTCGGAAATTGCCGGTGTGCGCATCGCGGATGTGCGCGCCAGCGTTGGCGATCGTGTGGTTAAGGGGCAGATTCTGGCAACGCTTGCCAGTGAAACCCTGGCGGCGAATGAGGCCGAGTCACAGGCCGCCTTGCGGGAGGGCGAGGCCGTTCTGAATGATGCATCGGCCAATGCAGCGCGCATGAAAAAGCTTGCCGATTCGGGTTTTGTCAGCGCTCAGCAGGCAGCTCAGGCGGCTATGCTGGAGAGCACCGCCCGCGCTAAACTGGATGCGCAACGCGCGAGGCTCAAGGCAAGTGCACAGCGCCTCTCGCAGCAATACATCACCGCGCCCGATGCGGGCGTGATCTCGGCCAGGAGCGCGACCGTGGGCGCGCTAACAGGAGGCGAGTTGTTCAGGCTGATCCGTCAGGGGCGCCTCGAGTGGCATGCCGATGTGATGGCCGATGAACTGCCTGCGATCAAAAAAGGCATGAAAGTGGCGTTGTTCGAAGGCAGGATACAGGGCGTGGTGAGGGCGATATCCCCGGTGATCAACCCTCAGACCCGCTACGGACAGGTGCTGGTCGATCTGCCCTATCATTCCGATCTGGTCTCAGGGATGTTCGCCAAAGGGGTTTTTGTGACCGGTGAAAAAACCGTCTCGGTTTTGCCTCAGTCGGCCGTGATGCTGCGCGATAATTCTGCCTATGTGCTGGTGGTTGGGGCGGATTCCCGCGTTAGTGTGCAAAAAGTCACGACGGGGCAACGTCAGGACAAGCTGATTGAGATCACCGGCGGTCTTGAACCAGAGGTGCCGGTGGTCGAGGCAGGCGGCGCCTTCCTGGTAGCAGGCGATCAGGTCAGGGTGATTGGTCTGGCCAAATGAACGTTTCTGCCTGGTCCATCAAAAACCCGATACCGGCGATACTCGCTTTTGCACTGTTGACCATGCTGGGTTTCATGGGCTTTTCGGCCATGAAGGTACAGCTGTTCCCCGACATCGATTTTCCGATGATCACGGTGACCACCACCTTGCCCGGCGCTTCGCCCGAGCAGATGGAGGTGGAAGTCGCGCGCAAGATCGAAAATGCCCTGGTCAGCGCTCAGGGCTTGAAACACCTGTACACCCAGGTCAAAGAGGGCGTAGCCATCGTCTCCGCCGAATTCAGGTTGGAGCGAGACTCTCATGCCGCGCTCGAAGATGTGCGCTCCGCGATCACCCGGGTGCGCGGCGATCTGCCGCGCGAGATCAACGAACCCGTGGTCAGCAAGATCGAGATTGCCGGAAAACCCATCCTGACCTATGCGATCTCGGTGCCTGGCATGAGCGAGGAAGAGCTTTCCTGGTTCGTGGACAACAACATGACCCGCATCCTGCTGGGTGTGAAGGGCGTCGGGGCGGTCAGCCGGGTGGGCGGCGTCACGCGGCAGGTGCGCGTGGAACTCGATCCTGAAAAGATGCTGGCCTTGAAGCTTTCCGCTGCCGATATTTCGGCAAGACTCAAGCAAATCGAGCAGGAGGCGCCGGGCGGGCGCATGGATATCGGCGGCATGGAGCAGTCGGTGCGCACGCTGGCCACCGTGCAGAGCGCGGAGCAGCTGGGGCGCATGGAGCTTAGTCTGAAAGACGGTCGAAGTATCCGGCTGAACGAGGTCGCAACGGTGAGTGACACCATCGCAGAGCGTCGTCAGGCAGCCTTGCTCGACGGTCGTCCCGTGGTTGGGTTCGAGATCATGAGATCGTTAGGGGCGAGCGATGTCGAGGTGCTCGAAGGCGTGACGCGGGCGCTGGCCAGTCTTTCCGCATCGCGCCCAGAGGTGCACACCGAAAAGGTGTTCGATACGGTAGAGCGCATCTCGGATGCCTACCGCGGCTCGATGGAGATGATCTTCGAGGGTGCTGCGCTTGCGATCATCGTGGTGATCTTCTTTTTGCGCAACACCCGCGCGACCATCGTTGCGGCAACCGCGTTGCCGCTGGCGGTGATTCCAACCTTCGCCCTGATGTATCTGTTCGGCTTCTCGATCAATATCATCACGTTGCTGGCCTTGTCGCTGGTGGTGGGCGTGCTGGTGGACGATGCGATCGTCGAGATCGAGAACATCATGCGCCATCTGGAGATGGGCAAGCGCCCCTATGAGGCGGCGATGGAGGCGGCTGACGAGATCGGTATGGCGGTGATCGCCACCACCTTTACGCTGGTGGCGGTATTCTTGCCGACCGCCTTCATGAGCGGCATCCCGGGACGTTTTTTCGTGCAGTTCGGCTGGACCGCTGCGATCGCGGTGCTGTTTTCGCTGCTGGTCGCGCGCATGTTGACGCCTATGATGTCCGCTTATCTATTGAGGCCGCGCACGCTGCACGCCGATCCTGCCTGGATGAGCCTGTATCTGAAATGGGCAGCCTGGTGTCTTGATCATCGCAAGATTACGCTGTTTACCACTGCGGTGTTTTTTGCAGGTTCGCTGGCGCTGGCAGGCACGCTGGAGAAAGCCTTTCAGCCCAAGGACAATCAGTCGCAGACCCAGGTTTCCCTGACGCTCGCTCCCGGCAGCACCTTCGAAAATTCGTTGGTGATCGCCGAGCAGGCACGCGGTATCCTGATCAAAAATCCTTCTGTGACCCTGGTTTATGCGGCGATCGGCGGGGGATCTGCGGCTGGCAATCCTTTCGAGCCTGGCGGCGTGTCCGAAGTGCGCAAACTGACTTTATCGGTACAGTTAAAAGAGATGGGCGAGCGGCCCGCCAAACAGCAGATCGAGGCCGAGCTTCGCGATGCATTTGCCGCCTTGCCTGGCGTGCGGGTCAAAGTTGGCATGGGTTCTTCCGCCGACAAGTACCAGCTGGTGCTCTCATCGGAAAGCGGCGCCCTGCTGGATGAATATGCGATAAAAGTCGGCCAGGACTTGCGCAACATACCGGGTGTCGGCAATGTGGTGTCCAATTCAGGACTGTTGCGTCCCGAAATCGTGGTGCGTCCCGATTATGCGAAGGCGGCGGATCTGGGGGTGACCACCGCTTCGATCGCCGAGACGCTGCGCGTGGCAACCAGCGGCGACTACGATCAGATGCTTGCCAAACTCAATCTTGCCGAGCGGCAATTGCCCATCGTGGTCAAGTTGCGCGACGATGCAAGGCAAAATATCGATCTGCTCTCGCGTCTGGTGGTTCCGGGCGCCAGGGGGCCTGTCATGCTGGGCAATGTTGCAGAGATAAAGATGGCGGCAGGGCCAGCGCAAATAGACCGCTATGACAGACAGCGCAATGTCACCTTCGAAGTCGAACTGGCAGGTCAGCCGCTGGGCAAGGTGCAGACTGCTGCGCTGGCGCTGCCTTCCATACAGAAATTGCCGCCTGGTATTGAACTTGCGCCGATAGGCGATGCGGAAGCGATGAAGGAGCTGTTCGCAAGCTTTGGTCTTGCGATGTTTACCGGCATACTGTGCATCTATATCGTGCTGGTTTTGCTGTTCAAGGACTTCATGCAGCCGACTACGATACTGGCGGCGCTGGTGCTGTCCATCCCCGGTGCATTTTTGGCTCTGTATGTTTCAAGGACCGCGCTGTCCATGCCTTCCATGATAGGGCTGATCATGCTGATGGGCATCGCGACTAAAAATTCCATCCTGCTGGTGGAATATGCGATCGTCTCGCGTCGCTCGCGCGGCATGAGCCGGGGCGAGGCGTTGCTCGATGCCTGTCGCAAACGGGCTCGGCCTATCGTGATGACCACCATGGCGATGGGCGCGGGCATGCTGCCGGTTGCGCTCAATTTCGGCATGGGGGACGGCAGTTTCAGGGAACCTATGGCGATCGTGGTGATCGGCGGTTTGATCACCTCGACCTTTTTGAGCCTGCTGGTCGTGCCGGTGGTATTCACCTATGTGGACGATGCGGTGGTTTGGCTCTCGCGCAGGCTGGGTAAGCAGCCCGTACTATGACCGGAGAAATATATGGATACTTCCATCGATATCAGTGATCTTGTGGTTTTTCTCGTAGAACCCTCGCGCATGCAGGCGCGGCTGATCGAGCGTCAGCTCTCCGAGCTTGGGGTGAGCGATGTGCAGACTTTTCATGATGGGGTGAAGGCGCTGGCCGCAATGCGTAAGTCTGCGCCCGATCTTGTCATCAGCGCGCTGTATCTGGGCGATATGTCAGGTGCCCAACTGGTTGAGGCGATGCGCGCCGATCCTCTGCTGATCAATACCGCCTTTGTGCTGATTTCCAGCGAAGATAATCCGCAGTATCTGGATGCGGTGCGTCAGTGCGGGGCGAGCGCGATACTGACCAAGCCTTTTGAGCAGAGCGATCTGCGCGATGCGATCCACACCACGCTGGACTTTTTGAATCAAGGCAGCCTTGCGCTGGAGAACGACGATCTTTGCATAGAGACGCTGCGCGTGCTGGTGGTGGATGACAGTTACAGCTCGCGGAATCATCTGATCCGGATACTGAAAAACATAGGATTTACCCATTTCACCGAGGCGGAAAACGGCAGGCAGGGGGCGCAAAGCATAGACAGAAACATGTTCGATCTGGTGATTACCGATTTTAATATGCCGCAGATGAATGGCGACGAGCTGGTCAGCTACATCAGGCGCGAGAGCTGTCAGCCTATGGTTCCTGTCATCATGATCAGTAGCGAAAAAAATGAACGGAATCTGGACGCGGTAAGATCAGCGGGGGTGTCGGCGATATTGGACAAACCTTTTCCCCCGTCTGAACTGAGGGACCTGATCGGTAAGATATTGACTTGCGGCAAAGACTGAATCTGCTTTATCCTGCAAAGGATACTGGAAAGAACATATGAAATTAAGAACCCGGATTATTGCTCCCGTCATCGCAGCGATGCTGCTGCTGACCGTCGTGTTGCTGTTTGGCATGCAGAAGATGAGCGAGGTGATCATCACCGATGCGCTGACCCGCGAGGGTCAGAACGGACACTTTCAAGTCGATGAGATGACGAACAATGTGACCCGGGATCTGGAGAGTCTGATTTTTTCGGTGACCTCCAGTCAACAATTCATCAAGGCCATGACGGAAGGTGACAGGTTGCGTCTTTACGAACTGGCTCGCCCTTATCTTGACAAGTGGCAGGCCTTTTCCGGCGTGACGCATTTTTACTTTCACTCGCCTGACGGGATCAATCTGCTGCGCGTACACATGAAGGATAAACACGGCGACCGGATCAGGCGCAAGTCTTTTCTGTTTGCCGAAAAAAACGGCAACACCGGTGTGGCAACCGAAGTGGGGGTCACCGGTGAGTGGGTGCGCCGCGTCGTGGTACCCTGGCGCGTCGAGGGCAGGCTGATAGGCTATGTAGAGCTGGGCGTGGATATGGAGCATATCTATGCCTCTGTCGGCCACCACATGAATTCAACGATGATGGTTCTTCTGAACAAGAAGCTGATCAAATCGCCCGAAATATGGGAAAGTCGCCGCAAGCAGCTGGGATTTTCCCCCTATGTCTGGGATACGCTGTCCGATGAGGTGGTCGCCGTTCACGCCGGTATGAAGATAGCAGCGGAGAAGCTTCAGCTTATCAAACCGGATGCGAATTTTGCAGGGGAGATCCGGCTCGGGGATAAGATGTTGGTCAGTCAGACGCGATCTGTCTATGATGGAGCGCAGCTCATCGGCCACGAAGTGCAGATGCTGGACATCACCAACATCAGGACGGTGGTGGAAAACAGCAGTCACATCATCATCGCCGCGATCATCCTGTTGCTGCTGACGCTGATTGCTGGTTTCTTCGGGTTTCTCGGCAAGATACAGCGCAGAATCGATACCGAGGAGATGCGCATACAGCAGCAGCTTGACGAAAAGACTCGCGAGTTGCGCACCTATCAGAGCGGACTGGAAGAGCAGGTCAGGCAGCGTACCTTTGATCTCAACCGCGCGCAGTCTGTCGCCCATGTGGGGAGCTGGCAGCTAAAAGACGGGGTGCTCGAGTGGTCCGATGAGTGTCGCCGCATCTTCGGCGTGGCACCGGATGCGCCGGTTAATGCCGGAGTTTTTGCAGCCTGTCTGCATCCCGATGACAGGGCGAGGGTACTGGCGGCGTGGGATGCGGCGGTGGCAGGCGGCGACTACGATCTGGAATATCGTGTGCAGGTGTGCGATCAGGTTCGCTGGCTCAAGGAACGCGCCGAGATTGACCGCAGTTTTAAAATGACGGCGGCAATCGGCATCGTGCAGGACATCACGGCGCAAAAACTGGCCGAGACTGGTTTGCGCGAGGCGAAGAATACGGCCGAGGCGGCAAGCCGGGCCAAGAACGATTTTTTATCCAGCATGAGTCATGAACTCAGGACGCCGCTCAATGCGGTGCTGGGATATGCCCAGTTGATGGGCATGGATCGCGAAATTTCGGCTGCAACGCGCGAGCATGTCGGCGAGATCGAGCGTGCGGGGGAGCATCTGCTCTCACTGGTGAACGATGTGATCGATCTTTCGCGCATTGAAGCTGGCAAGATCGAGTTGTCTATGGAAGCGATATCGGTGAAATCGGTCATAGACAAGAGTCTGACCATGATTGCGCCTCTGGCCGGAAAGCTGGGGATCAGGCTGATCAACCGCACCGCGATCGACGATACGGTTGCGGTTCGTGCCGATGCTTCCCGCATCAGACAGATACTGATCAATTTTCTCTCCAATGCTATCAAATACAACCGGCCGCAAGGCAGCGTGACGCTGAGTGTGCAAATTGACGGCGAACTGTTGCGCATCAGCATCGCAGATACCGGTACGGGCATAGCTAAGGCCAAGCAGGAGCGCATCTTCAACGAGCCTTTCGACCGGCTGGGCAAGGAAAACGGTTCTATAGAAGGCACCGGGATAGGACTGGTTATCACCAGACGCGTCTGCGAGGCCATGGGGGGGCATGTCGGTTTTAACAGCGTTGAAGGTCAGGGAAGCACCTTCTGGATCGAGCTTCCGCTTACCGCGCCGGTCGAAATATCGATCGATATTCCGGTCTTTTTGCCTGCCGCGGCCGTTGACGGGAATAAGCTGATCCTGCTGGCGGAGGATAACCGGGTGAATCAGCGGCTGGCGGTGGCGCTGCTGAACAAGCAGGGGTATCAGGTCGATGTGGTGGAAAACGGCAAGGAGGCGGTTGTCGCTGCGGCGAGCGGCAAGTATGCGCTGGTGCTGATGGACTGCCAGATGCCGGTGATGAGCGGGTTCGAGGCGGCAGCCGCAATACGCAGCGCAGAGGCGGGAACGACGCGGCATCTTCCCATCATCGCGATGACGGCCAATGCCATGGAAGGGGACAGGGAAAAATGCCTCTCATCAGGCATGGATGAATATCTGTCCAAGCCGATCAATACTCAGAGGCTGAAGGAGCTGTTGCAGATATGGCTGGCGCAATAAAAAACCAGCCTAAGCTGGTTTTTTATTGTCTGCAGTTCAAGCTTAGTTCTTGCTGAACAGCTGAGTCACCATCCACAATGCGAAAGCCACTGCCATAGCCATGGTGCCGATGGATGATATAGTCGCGATAATTGCCATCTTCTTCTCCCGATTTTAAGTTGAACACCGTAAAAGTGCGAAGCGAATCGTAGCACAACCCGGCCTTAAGTAAAGGGTTTTTGGATGGTTTTGGATAGTTTTTTTAGCCCGACGGATGTATCCGTAGGCACTGTAATGACGGGGTCTAAAATTGGGAGGCTAAGCCCCCCGATGATGCTAGTGGCTCTTGAACAGCTGAGTCACCATCCAGGCTGCGAAGCCGGCTGAGAGTGCGACGGTAAAAAAAGAAGCAACGGTTGCGATTAAGGCCATTTTTATTTTCTCCCTGAAGGTTTCATATCCCGGCTACCGGAAAAATAGTCGAGTGAAACTTTCATAATTATACTACTTTTTCTGTCAACAATTGACCTTTATTTGATAAGGTTGCTCGGGAATTTAGCCGCCCGGAAAATTTGAATTTCCCCGATATGCGGGTATCATCGCGCGCTATGAAAAAACTCTATATCAAAACTTATGGCTGCCAGATGAACGAGTATGACTCGGACAAAATGGCGGATGTGATGCGCGCCTGCGACGGCATGGAACAGACCCAGAAAATCGAAGAAGCCGATGTCATCCTGTTCAATA
>CAYPIG010000070.1:0-14417 GCA_964410705.1 uncultured Gallionella sp. | reverse complement strand
ATGCTCAGCTCCGGCAAACAGTCGAAGGAATTCTACCGTGAAATGTGGCAGAACCTCGAACGCAACAGACACTGGCACGGCGAGCTGTGGAACCGCAAGAAAAACGGCGCCCTCTATGCAGAACAGCTGTCTATCAATGTGGTGGCCCACAAGGACGGCAGCGTGCACCGCTATGTCGCCATTTTTTCGGATATCACCGAGAAAAAGCTGGCCGAGGATATGATGTGGCGGCATGCCAATTACGATACGGTCACCGAGTTACCCAACCGCCGCCTGTTTTTCGACCGACTCGATCAGGAAATCAGGAAATGCCGCCGTTCCACGCAATCGCTGGCGCTGTTCTTCATCGATCTGGATCGCTTCAAGGAAGTCAACGACATCTACGGTCATGAGATCGGCGACCGGTTGCTAAATGAGGCGGCACAGCGGCTCAATGCCTGCGTGCGCGACACCGATACGCTCGCGCGTCTGGGGGGCGATGAATTCACGCTGATCCTCACTGAACTTACCGACACGGCCCGGGTCGAGGCGGTTGCGGTGAACATTCGAGATACGCTGGCGCGCCCCTTTGTCATAGACGAAGTTGCGTTGAATATTTCAGGCAGCATCGGCATCGCGCTGTATCCGGACAACGCTACCGACGCCGATGATCTGGTCGCCAAGGCCGATATCGCGATGTACGAGTCCAAGCGACAGGGACGCAATCGCTACTGTTTTTATTCCGGCAGTTTTGAAGGGTGAGCAACGAAATTTCGCTGTCTGTGGAAAACAACCTGCTGACCGGCATGTTTCGGAGATCCGCTGTCCCTGAGCGCCCGGTCAACATCCTGTGCGGCATCCCGAAAACTTTAATTAAAACGATGGGTGGAACATGCAAACAGAACAAATGCAAATTGAGAGTCAGGTCGCCGAAAGCATTCTGAAGAGCATCCGCATTCCGCCCTGCCCGGAAGTCGTTGTCGCGCTGATGAAAGAGGCCGCTCAGGATGACGTGGACTTCAACAAACTGGTCAAACTCATCAGCGGTGACGTGGGGCTGGCCGCCTCGATGCTGAAGACGGCAAACTCACCGTTTTTTGCGCTGCGCAGCAAGGTCAGCTCCGTACAGCAGGCAATTTCTGTGCTGGGGCTCAAGAATCTGATGCAGATCGTGCGGGGTTCGGCATTGCAAAATGCGCTGGGGGGCGGTGCGGTGCACATGGAACGGTTCTGGGATCGCTCCAATTTCACGGCGGTCGTCGCCTCGCACATCTCCAAACACGTCGAAGGGGTCAGCCGGGAAGAGGCTTACACCTACGGCCTGTTTCACGACTGCGGCATTCCTATCCTGATGGCCAAGTTTCCCGATTACAAACAGACGCTGGCCTCCTCAAACAAGTCAGCAGAACTGATCATCGTCATCGAGGATCAGCACTATTCCACCAATCACGCGATCGTCGGCAACATGCTGGCGCGCAACTGGTGCCTGCCCGACTATATCAGCCAGGCGATACTGGAACACCACGACCATAGCATTTTCAGCCGGGGCGGCATCTCGCCGCTGGTCAGTGCACTGGTGGCCATCCAGCTGATTGCCGAGCACATCGTCGCTGCCTTCTTGCATAAACCCGACGATGCGGAATGGCATGCCAGCGGAGAGGAGGCTCTGAACCACCTCGGTCTCAGTGAAGACGAGATGCTGGACATCACAGAGGATGCCCTGGCTGAACTTGAGGAAATCCGCTCCTACCGTTGATGCCGTTCAGCTTGAGGTTACTGAACCGCGAACTGCACGCGATGCAGCTGCGCATAAACACCGTTTTTGGCCAGCAGTTCGGCATGGGTGCCGATCTCGACGATCTCACCCTTTTGCAGCACGACGATGCGATCGGCCTTTTCTATGGTGGATAGCCGGTGAGCGATCACCAGGGTGGTGCGCCCTTTCATCAGGGTCTCCAGCGCGGCCTGTACGTGGCGCTCTGATTCGGAATCGAGCGCCGAAGTCGCCTCATCGAGTATCAGCACAGGTGCATCCTTCAAAATGGCGCGCGCGATGGCGATGCGCTGACGCTGCCCGCCTGAGAGTTTCACGCCGCGCTCGCCCACCACCGTATTGAGTCCTTCCGGCCATTCGCGGATGAACTCCATCGCATGGGCCGCCGTTGCAGCGGCGATAATCTCGTCCTCGGAAACGGCTCTCATCTGCCCGTAGGCGATGTTAGCCGACAAGGTGTCGTTGAACAGAACCACTTCCTGACTGACCAGAGCGATGTTGGCGCGCAGACTGGCAAGGGTGAGCTCGGTGAGATTGTGCCCGTCCAGCCTTATTTGCCCGCCTGTCGCGGTATAAAAGCGCGGCACCAGATTGGCCAGCGTAGTCTTGCCGCTGCCCGATGCCCCGACGAAGGCGACGTTTTCGCCCGCACGGATGTTCAGCTGTATATTTCTTAAAACGGGGCGCGCATCCTTCGTATAGCTGAATTCTACGTTGTCGAAATGCAATTCACCTAAAACCCGACCCGTCTCAATTTTGCCTTCGTCCGCTTCGCCTGCCGTGTCCAGCAGCGCGAACACGCTCTCTGCCGCAGCCAGTCCCCGTTGCAGATATTCGCTCACACCGGTCAATCGCTTCAGCGGGGCGGTTAACATCAGCATCGCCATGATAAAGGAGACAAAGCCGCCCACGGTGACTTCGTCGGCGTTCGACTGCAAGGTTGCAAGATAGACCACCACGGCAAGCGCAACGGCTGCGACCATCTGCACGATGGGCACGTTAGCCGCACCCGCCGATGCCTGTTTCATCGCGTGGCGGCGCACCCAGTTGGCCTGCTCGTGAAACCGGTCCCGTTCATAGCTCTGACCGCCGAACAGCTTGACCACCTTGTGCGCCGAGACACTCTCTTCGATCACCTGGGTCATGTCGCCCATGGACTGCTGCGAATCGCGGCTGGACAGGCGCATGCGGCGGCTGATGGTGCTGATGATATAGGCGATGACGGGCGCCATCAGCAGAGTCAGCAGCGTCAGCTTCCAGTTAAGATAAAAAAGCCAGCCCAACAGCCCTATCATCACGATGGAATCGCGCACCGAGATCGTCACCACTACCGTCGCGGCATTGGTCACCTGAGTCACGTCATAGGTGAGCTTGGAGAGCAAAGAACCGGTGGCATTCTCGTCGTAGTAGTTGGTCGGCAGACGAAGCAGCTTGGCGAACATCTCCTCGCGCAGATCCATCACCAGCTTGTTGCCGACCCAGCTGATCGCCAGAGTTCCGACAAAGGTCGCGATGCCTCTGACCAGAAAGATCAGGATGATGATGACAGGAACCATCTTCATCATCGCCTGATCCTTGTGCACGAAGGTGCCGTCCAGCATCGGCTTCATCAGGGCGGGCACCAGCGGTTCGGTGGAGGCCACCACAATCATGCCGAGCAGGGAGATAGCAAAGATGCGCCAGTAGGGCCTGACGTATTTCAGTAGGCGCAGATAAAGCTGAGTGCTGGATAAATTCATGGCGCGCACTTTATCAGAAAAGCCGCCTGTTGCGGGACGGGCGTGCTTCAGCCGAACAGCTGCGTGACGGCGTAGATCAGCAGGCCAAAAGCGCCTCCGACCAGAGTGCCGTTGATGCGGATGTACTGAAGATCGCGACCCAGATAGAGCTCCAGCTTGCCGACCATGTATTCATCGTCCCAGTTGGCAAACTCCTCGCGTATCAACTCCCCTACCGTGCCCTTGTTGGCGTTGGCTGCCTTGATCAACCCTGTTTGTATCTGCTCGTTGAGCCAGGCCCGTATCGCCATGTCGACCGCCAGATGCTGCTCCAGTTCGACCAGCAGAGTGTCAACTTTAGCCGCGATCACCGAATCAATATTCGACAGATCGAGCACCACCCAGTCGCGAAACTCCGTCCACAGCGACTCTATCTTCTGACCGAATTCAGGACGCGACAACAGCGCATCTTTTTGATTGCTCACCCACTGCTGCAGCTCAGGGTCCTGTTGCAGCCGCGACAGGTATAGCTGTATCTGTTCGTCAAATTCACGGTAAAGCGCGCTCCCCTCATCTTCCGCTACCGCGCGCAGCTTGTTGACCACCGCAGCTCTTATGGTCGGAACGAATGGCTCTATCATGCTCTGTACAAAGGCGTTTTCGCTCCAGCCTTTGATGAAGGCGGCAATTTTCTCGGTGTTGTCCGGACTTTCCACATAATCTGCGAAGCGATTCAATCCGCCGTGCAATATCCGGTAATGGCGCTGCCCGCGCGTCAAAAGTTCAAGGCCGCCAGCCATAAATCCGGAAAGATCCAGACTGTGCAGCTTGTTGCGGGCGGCCTGCGCAATAAAGTCGTGGATACGCCTGTCGTCCAGCGCCTTCAGTCCGTAAATCAGCCCCTGATTGATATATCCTGCGACCTGAACCCGGTTCCCGGGCAGCCATTGCGTAAGGTGGTACGCCGCGTCGTACTGTTTCAGGCGCTGCGCGATGACTTCGGCGCTGAGGAACTGACCGACAACGAACTCAGCCAGGCTGTTGCCTATGCTGAGCTTGTTGCGGGTAACGATGGCGGTATGCGGAATCGCAATTCCCAGCGGATGTCTGAACAGCGCCACCACCGCAAACCAGTCTGCCAGCGCGCCTATCATCGCAGCTTCCGCGAAAGCTGCCAGATATCCCCAGTTCAGCAGCTTGCCGAGTATATACAGGCCGGCGGCCAGCATGAGCAAAGAGCCTGCCAGCCATTTCATTCTGTCCAGTTCGCATTGCCGAATTGCATTTTCCGCCGCTGCGGCGAGCTTGTCTTCCATAGTATTTCTACCTGTCATTTCTGTGAACAATTCCTGCTGCAAAAAGTATCGCACTGCGCCATTTTATAGCAGGTCGGCGGTGGAATTCAAAACCGATATTCGGCTAACATGCCTGCACTTAATCTTTCCCAGAAAAGGAACCCGCAAAACGCACAACTACGCGAATCAATGCATTGTGCTATCATTTGATGGCACAATTATAAATAGAGATTTAATATGGAAACGTTCAGTATACGTGATTTAAGGGAGCGAACCGGCGACTTGGTACGCACCGCCGAGTCAGGGCGACTTTCCATTGTCGCCAAGCATGGCCATCCGGTTTTTGTTGCCGTGCCGCTAGATGAGCATGTCCTGACCCAGGGATTATCGATTGCTCTCGCATGCCGCCTTTTTGCAGACAAAGTTTTAAGTCTAGGCAAAGCCGCACGAATGGCTAATATCCCGGTCGAGAGCTTCATCGAACACCTGGGAGACATGGGCATTCCATCGGTTGATTACTCTGCAGAGGAGCTAGATCACGAACTGGAATTACTAACATCGTGAAGCTTGTAGTTGCAGACAGCAGCCCCCTGATCGTTTTCGCCAGAAGCGGAGTACTCGAAGTGTTGCGCCAAGTAGTTGGTGAAATTGTCGTGCCACAAACGGTGTATGAAGAATGCACTGCTGACATGAGTAAACCCGGCGCCCAGATTATCACTGAAGCTCACCGTGCGAATTTTGTGACTGTGCATGCAGACTCACGCGTTCTGGCGTTACCCAGAAATATGCCTATGCTCGACCAAGGAGAAATCGCCGCAATTTCCTTGGCGATTGAACTATCAGAACCGGTTTTAATGGATGAGCGCCTTGGACGTCAGGCTGCTGCCGCTCATGGACTTTCTGTAATTGGTAGCGCAGGAATTTTATTAGCGGCAAAACGAAAAGGGCTCGTCAGCGCCGTTCATCCGATCTTGCTCGCCTGGCAAAACTTTGGCTATTTTTTATCCCCCGCACTTATTGAAACGGTTCTTCAACGTGCAGGTGAAAAGTCCGTTGAACCATAAGCGTCCCGCAACATTTCGTCGTCCAAGGTGCAGAGGACGTCACAAAACGATGAGCTATATTATTTATAATCAACAAATACCCTACCATACCTTACTGGAATTAATATGCGTTACTGGCTGATGAAATCCGAACCTGCCGACGTCAGCATCGACGATCTGGCCAACTTCCCCGACCAAAGCGTCGCCTGGTATGGCGTGCGCAACTATCAGGCGCGCAATTTCATGCGAGATCAGATGGAGATAGGCGATGGCGTGCTGTTTTACCATTCCAACTGCAAAATACCCGGCATCGCAGGGATCGCCCGGGTATCGAGCACCGCCTATCCCGATGCCAAGCAGTTCGACCGGGACAGCAAGTATTACGA
This sequence comes from uncultured Gallionella sp., assembly GCA_964410705.1. GTDB lineage: Bacteria > Pseudomonadota > Gammaproteobacteria > Burkholderiales > Gallionellaceae > Gallionella. The sequence goes on along the minus strand of CAYPIG010000070.1, from coordinate 8,222 downwards.
CGCCAAGGCCACACAGGAAACCCCGCGCTGGTTCAATGTAGATGTACAGCTGGTCAAAAAAATAGAACTGATTCCGCTCTCCGAGTTGCGTCTGCATCCCGAGCTGGCACACATGCGAACATTGCAGCAGGGCAACCGGCTCTCCATCACCCCGCTCGACCCTGCCGAGTGGCACTACATCACCACGCAACTGGTTCACGGCTGATGGAATGGATTTATCTGCTGCTGGGTGCGATAGTGGGACTGCTGGGCGGAATGTTTGGCATAGGCGGCGGAACCTTGCTGGTCCCAGCACTGCTGCTGCTGTTCGATGCCCAGCATTTTCCCTCTGCCATGCATCTGGCGCTGGGCACCTCGATGTCCGTCATCGTATTCACCGCCCTTGCCAGTCTGCTAAAACACCATCAGCACCGGGCAGTGAACTGGGACATCGTGCACACCATCACCCCCGGGATACTGCTCGGAACGGCACTGGGTACGCTATTGGCAGGCAACATACCGGCTTCAGCGCTCGCGATTTTTTTCGCGCTGTTCGTCTATCTTGCCGCCGCACAAATCCTGTTCGACCTGCAACCGCCTGCCGCTCGCCAATTGCCGGGAAATTTGACGATACGGTTATTCGGAATATTCGCCGGTGGCCTGAGCAGCCTGGTTTCCATAGGCGGCGGAACCATAGTGATACCGTTTTTGCTGTGGGGAAATCTGGATATCCGGCGCGCAATCGGCACTTCTGCCGCGATCAGTTTTCCAGTCGCCATAGGCGGCACGACAGGCTATATTGCAACGGGGCTAAACGAGACTGGACTGCCCGCCGGTACACTGGGCTACGTCTTGGTGCCGGCTTTGCTCTGGTGTGCTGCCGCCAGCGTCATCACGGCTCCGCTGGGAGCGAAACTTGCGCACCGCATCAACACCGGCGTATTGCGTAAACTGTTTGCCGTACTGTTGCTGGCATTGGCGACCCGATTACTCTTTAAGGTGCTTTCCTGATGGTAGTAACTCACGAACAGATCGACGGGCAATGGCTAGTCTCCCTGAACACGCGCTATTCCAGCGCCGATATCGAACTCATACGTCGAGCCTGTTCACTGGCAGAGGCGCTTTATGCGGGCAAAACCGACCTGACCGGTGCATCGCTGTTTGGACAGGCCAAGGGCTCGGCGAATACCTTGATCGCGCTGAACATGGATGCAAAGACCCTGTGCGCCACCCTGCTTCACGCGGTGCCGGAGTATCTGGAACACTGGCAGGAGGCAATAGAATCCAACTTCGGGCCGGAAATTAAAAACCTGATCGAAGGCATTGCCCGTCTGGAACAGGTCAGGCAGTTCAGCCAAATGCGCGGCGCACAAGTCGAAACGCTGCGCAAGATGCTGCTGGCGATGGTCAACGACATCCGCGTGGTGTTGATCAAACTGGCCTGCCGCACCCAGACCCTGCGCAGTCTGTCCGGCGCCGAACCCGCTCAACAAAAAAAAATCGCACAGGAGACGCTGGATCTGTTTGCTCCGCTGGCCAACCGGCTGGGCGTATGGCAGATCAAGTGGGAGCTGGAGGATCTGTCGGTGCGCTATCTGGATCCTGCGCTCTACCGGGAAGTTTCCAGACTGCTGGATGAGAAGCGCATAGATCGCGAACGCTACATAGCCGGAGTGGTTCAGCGTCTCAAGCAGGCGCTGGACGCGGCGGGAATTCCTGCCGAAGTCACCGGCCGTCCCAAACACATCTACAGCATCATCAACAAGATGAAGCGCAAGCATCTGAAATTCGACGAGCTCTACGACGTGCGCGCGGTGCGCATCCAGGTTGCAGACATCCAGAGCTGTTATGCGGCGCTGAGCCTGGTGCACGAATTGTGGACACCGCTCGCCAGCGAATACGACGACTATATCGCCCGCCCCAAGAGCAACAACTACCGCTCCTTGCACACGGCCGTCAAGGACACACACGGCCTGCCGTTCGAGGTACAGATCCGCACCCACGAGATGCATCGGCATTCCGAGCTGGGTGTTGCCGCTCACTGGCGCTACAAGGAAGGCGGAAAATCCGATGCCAGCCTTGACGAAAAAATCCTCTGGCTGCGTCAGATACTGGAATGGCAAGACAATCTGACGGACAAGTGGCCAGAGCAAAGCGCACTCTTGCACGATCAGGTCTACGTGTTCACACCGCAAGGCCTTGTGATCGATCTGCCAAAAGATGCCACCCCGGTGGATTTTGCCTATCGCCTGCACAGCGAACTGGGGCACAGAACCCGCGGTGCCAAGGTTAACGGCGCCATCGTACCGCTGAACTACAGACTCAAGACGGGTGAGCGCGTGGAGATACTCGCCGCCAAACAGGGTGGCCCCAGCCGAGACTGGCTCACTGAGGGTTATTTGCAAAGCAGCGGCGCACGCGCCAAGGTGCGCGCCTGGTTCCGGAATCAGAATCTGGATGAAAACACGGCGCAGGGCAGAATCCTTTTCGACCGGGAACTGCACCGGCTGGGCATACACTCAGTCAATCAGGAAAAGCTCGCTCACCGCCTGAAATACGACGGAGCGGAACAATTGCTGGCCGCCATAGGCCGCAACGAAATCAGCCTGCACCGCATATCCTCTGCCTTGCAGGAGTCCAACAGACAAATCGTAAAACCGGCACAACGTCCCGCTACGGCTCAGCACGTTGCCAAAGTGCTGATCGGGGACATCGCAGATCTGCCCACCAGAACCGCAAAATGCTGCAATCCAGCCCCTCCCGACGCCATTGTCGGCTATATCACCCGGGACAGAGGGATCACCATACACAGGCAAGACTGCATTTTTTTGCAGCGGACAGAACGACAGGAGCGCCTGCTTGCCGCGACGTGGGGCGAATAATTCTCACATGGCGCTCGGGTTAACCCTATAATTGCGGCACTGCCCGCAAGGATTGCAAACAGGCCATGAACAAGACCGCATCGTTACAAACGCAGCAGATGTACGACGCAAGCAAAACATCGCTTGCAACGGCCGCTGTGCTCGCGACCATACTGGCGCTGATACAGCGCGAAGTGATTTCATCGGAAGTGATTTTCGGCTGGCTTGCCCTGACGGTGCTGATAATCGTTCTGCGTTTCCTGCTGGTCGTGGCCTACCAGCGCGCTCCGGCAAACACCGATGTTGAAAACTGGCTGCTGAAATTTCGCACCGGCGTGATCGCATCCGGGCTAGCCTGGGGATCGACCGCTTTCCTGCTGTTCCCGGAACAGCACCCGCAATACCAGCTTTTTCTGATCTTCATGCTGGTCGGCATGACAGCTGGCGGGGTGATCGCCTATTCGGCTGATCTTTTCAGCGCCATCGCCTATTCCGCCTCGCTGATCATCCCCCTGACAGGCCGACTATTCACCGCAGGAGACAGCCTTTCGTTTGCCATGGCACTGGCCGCTTCGCTGTATCTGGGCTTCATGATCATCAGCCTCAGACACATCAACCACAACATCCGCGACAACATCCTGTTGCGGCTGGAGGCGGTTGACCGAGAACTTGCGGTGCGGGCCAGCGAAGAGCGCTACCGTTTGCTGCTGAGTCATTCCCCTGTCGGGATTTTTCATTATGACACCAACTTCATCATCTCCTACTGCAATGACCGCTTCGCCGACATCCTGCACAGCACTTCCGCCCGCATCACCGGCCTGGACATGAAAAAACTGAAGGATCAGTCGGTGATGCCCGTATTGCAAAAGGCGCTGAGTGGAGAGATCGGTGATTACGAAGGACCCTACACCGCCACCTTCAGCGAGGCCAGCGGCATAGTCGCCATGACCTCCGCGCCTTCAAGAGACGAGGCAGGGCACATCATAGGCGGAATCGCCATCGTTCAGGACGTCACGTCACGGCGAAAAACGGAAAGCTCGCTGCAACAGCAACTGCAATTCTCCGATGCATTGAACAAGATAGCCCGTTCTATCGTGGAACACGACGACGCAGAAGCCATAATGACAGACACCGTCCGCATCGTAGGCAACACGCTGCGTGCCGATCGGGCGCTGATCTACGATATCGCATTCGATCAGAATCTTGCGATCGCGCTGTGCGAATGGCTGGATCATCCCGCCATTCCCGCAACCCGAGCCACTTACCCGCTGAACCTGTTTATCGATGCCGCTAAAGAGATACAAAGAACTCACCTGCCGCTGAGCAGCCAGTCCGATGCGATCAATCTGCATTTTTTGCAGGATGGTTCAGGCGATATTCTGCATCGGCAGATGCAAATTCGCAGTCTGCTGTGGTATCCCTTTGCGTTCCGCGACGGCAACTTCTTTCTGCTGGTGCTCAATCAGATAGATGCGCCGCATTTCTGGACCCAGGAAGAGATCGCCTTTCTCGACTCTGTCAGTCAGCAGGTGAGCGTAGCCCTCGAAAAGATACGCCTGATGCACGAACGCCGTCAGACTGAAAACGATCTGCGCATCGCCGCCACCGCCTTTGAATCACAGGAAGGCATGCTGATCACCGATGCTGAAAACATCATTCTGAGAGTGAACGGAGCCTTCACTCAAATCACCGGCTATACCCTGGAAGAAGTGGAGGGGAAAAATCCGCGCCTGCTAAGTTCAGGGCATCAGGATGAAAGCTTCTACGATGGGATGTGGGAACAAATCAACGATACAGGCTCTTGGAAAGGGGAAATATGGAACCGTCGCAAGAACGGGGAAGTTTACCCTGAACATCTCAACATCACCGCCGTGAAAGACTGCACAGGCACTGTTACCAACTATGTGGCGACTTTCAACGACATTACCGCCAGCAAAGCGGCTGCCGATGAAATCAAAAGCCTGGCCTTTTACGATCCGTTAACCTCGCTGCCCAACCGGCGGCTGCTGATGGACAGGCTGGGGCATGCGATGGAATCCTGCACCCGCAGCAGCCGTTCCGGCGCCATTTTGTTCATCGATCTGGATAACTTCAAGACCCTCAACGACACGCTGGGACACGATGTTGGCGACATGCTGCTCAAACAGGTATCCGAGCGGCTGACCTCCTGTGTGCGCACCGGAGATACGGTCGCGCGCCTGGGGGGCGATGAGTTCGTGGTGATGCTGGAGAATTTGAGCGCGCACGCTCTGGAAGCCGCCGAGCACGCCGAATCGGTCGGCGAAAAAATCCTCGCCACCCTGAATCAGCCCTACCGGCTCGCATCGAACGAGTGCCTGAGCTCACCCAGCATAGGCATCACCCTGTTCAACGATCGTGAACGCGCCATCGAAGAACTGATGAAACAGGCCGATATCGCCATGTATCAGGCGAAAAAATCCGGACGCAACACTCTGCGCTTTTTCGATCCGAAAATGCAGGAAACCATCAACGCCCGCGCGGCTCTGGAAAGCGAGCTGCGAACGGCTCTGCATCTGCAACAGTTTCATCTGCATTATCAGATACAGGTAGACAGCAGCAATCAGCCGCTGGGCGCCGAAGCACTGATCCGCTGGATACACCCCGAGCAAGGCACGATCTCCCCTGCCAGATTCATCCCGCTGGCCGAAGAAACCGGACTGATACTGCCGATCGGAATATGGGTGCTGGAAACCGCTTGCGCACAGATCAAGAGCTGGCAGGAGCAGCCTGCAACCCGGGATCTGGTGCTGGCGGTCAATGTCAGCGCCCATCAGTTCCGGCAGGCCGATTTCATTGACCAGGTACAGAAAATTATCCAGCACCACGGCATCAACCCGCGGCTGCTCAAGCTCGAACTGACCGAAAGCCTGCTGCTGGACAATATCGAAGAAACGATAACCACGATGAATTCCTTGAAGGATATCGGGGTGAGATTTTCACTGGACGACTTCGGCACCGGCTACTCATCCTTGCAATACCTCAAGCGCTTGCCGCTCGATCAGCTCAAGATCGATCAGTCTTTCGTTCGCGACATCGCCTGTGACGCCAGCGACAGGGCGATAGTCCGCACCATCATCGCCATGGCTCAAAGCCTGAATCTAAAAGTCATCGCGGAAGGAGTTGAGACGGAAGAACAGCAGGCCCTGCTGCTGGACATAGGCTGTACGCACTATCAGGGCTATCTGTTCAGCAAGCCTGTTCCCATAGCTGAATTTGAAATCGTGCTGGCTGCATAAAACAAGGGATTGAATAAGCTGCTGACTATGTTTGACTAACGCTTGCGAATGAGACTGAAGGCTATATTGATGTAAGCTTTGCAGATGAGACTGACCGTAATAGCAGGCAATAATCGCCTAACCGCCCAGATAGGCGCGCCTGACCGCATCGCTGCCCAGCAGTTCTGAACTGGCTCCCGACAGGGTGATCGTACCGCTCTCCATCACATAGCCGCGAGTAGCCACCTGCAGAGCAAGTCTTGCGTTCTGCTCCACCAGCAATATGCTCATGCCTTGAGAGGCGACTTCGCAGATGGTCGAAAAAATCTTCTTCACCATCAACGGCGCCAGCCCCATACTGGGTTCATCCAGCATCAAAAGGCGGGGGCGGCTCATCAGGGCGCGCGCCATCGCCAGCATCTGCTGCTCTCCCCCCGACAGCGTGCCCGCCAGCTGATCGCGACGTTCGATCAGCCTCGGGAATAACTGGTACATGCGCGCCAGATCCGCCTCGACCTGATCGCTGTCGGTGCGGCTGTAAGCGCCCATCAGCATGTTTTCCGCAACCGACAGACGGGCGAACACGCCCCGCCCTTCCGGCACCAGCGCCATGCCCATCGATACCCGGCGATGCGCAGGAACCGCATTCAGCTGCGCACCTTCGTAGTGGATATGCCCGGAAGCGGGGGTTAGCAATCCGGCCAGACACTTGAGCGTAGTGGTCTTGCCAGCCCCATTGCTGCCGATCAGCGCGACCAACTCCCCCGGCGCAATCTCAAAATCGATACCCTTGACCGCCTGTATGCCGCCGTAACCTACCTGCAATCCCTGAATACGCAACAATGGGCAGGTGGAATCAACAGGTTTTTCACCCCTACCCAAGCCCTCCCCCTTCAAGTGGGAGGGCGTGTTTTTATTACTCATCGTCGCTCCCAAGATAGGCTGTGATCACCGCAGGATTCTTTCGCACTTCATCGGGTACGCCTTCGGCGATCTTCCTGCCGTAATCTAGCACCGCCACTCGGTCGCAAAGCCCCATGATCAGCTTCACATCGTGTTCGATCAGCATCACGGTGATCCCTTTGGCGCGTATGCGCTGCAACAAATCCTTCAAGCTCTCCGTTTCGGTCGCATTCATCCCCGCTGCGGGTTCATCGAGCGCCAAAAGCTGCGGTTCGGTTGCCAGAGCGCGCGCGATTTCCAGACGACGCTGCTCGCCGTAGGAGAGATTTTTCGCCAGCGTCTGATGGGGCGTTCTGATCCCGACGTAGTCGAGCAATTCGCGCGCCCGCTCGAGCGATTCCCGCTCCTCGGCACGGGTCGCCCGGTTGCGAAAAAGCGCGCCGAACACCCCCGCCTGCGTTCTGACATGGCGACCGGTCATCACGTTTTCTAGCGCGGTGAGATTTGAAAAAAGCCTGATATTCTGAAAGGTGCGCGCTATCCCCGCCCGCGCCAGCACATGAGAGCTGGCCTTGCGAAAGATCTGTCCGTTAAAACAAAATTCGCCGGAGCTCAAGGTATAAAGACCGGTGACGACGTTGAACAAGGTGGTCTTACCCGCGCCGTTAGGCCCGATCAGCCCGTAGATTTCGCCGCGCTTGATGTGCAGCGAGACATCGGTGAGCGCAGAAAGACCGCCGAACTGTTTGCCAACCCCAAAGAGTTCCAGCACTTTATCGCTCATTTCGGCAACTCCTGCCCGAGCCTGTCGTATGCATCGCCTTCCAGTTCCCGGCGGTGTATGCGCGAAGGCCACAAGCCTGCGGGGCGATACAGCATCACGGCAATCAGCGCAAAACCGAACAGCAGCATGCGCAGACTCTCAGGATCGACCAGTGTCTTGCCAAATAGCGCCTGTTGCACCGGTACCACGCTGTGGCGCAGCACTTCGGGCAACAGCGCCAGCATCAACCCGCCCAGCACCACACCGTAGATATTGCCCATGCCGCCCAATACCACCATGCACAGCACCATCACCGATTCCATCAGGCTGAAGCTCTCGGGGCTGACAAACCCCTGAAAACCGGCAAACAGCGTTCCGGAAATGCCGCCTGACATCGCACCCATCGCAAAGGCCAGCAGCTTCAGATTGCGCGTATTGATACCCATCGCGTTGGCCGCCACTTCGTCCTCGCGTATCGCC
>CAYPIG010000069.1:0-14676 GCA_964410705.1 uncultured Gallionella sp. | reverse complement strand
GCATCTTCTGGAAGCGCACCCAGATGTCGGTCTGGATGTATTCGACCAGGTGGCCCAGGTGGATGCTGCCGTTTGCATAGGGGAGTGCGGAGGTGACGAGAATTTTGCGCATTTTGAGGTGCCGGAATCTGAAAGTGGCGCTATTTTAGCAAATCGCGCGCACCGGCGGCGATTTGCTTGCACACAACGCTTTCGTGTGTTTACGTCAGAGGGTTTGCCGACTTGGAGGCCCTGTACTTCCCGGTTACGCAAACAGCGGGCATTCGCATTGACGCACCGTGACGGTCCGGTGACGAGAACCAGATATTCAATTTCCTATTTTTTGATGCGGCCTTTACTTGTCGGGATCAATTTGGCGGTAGCTTCTAGCTGTTTCATCAACTCTGCTTCGCCCGCCACTTCCTTCTCTTCACGGCGCAGGGCGGCATACTGCTCATATTCAGCGCGGGCTTTCTCATCGGCTGCTTTCTTGCTCACACTGCCCGCATCCGGCAACACGTCGCGGTCGTTAAAGCGTAGAAACTCATCCAGTTTAGTTTGCCAGTCGCGCATAAATACTTGCTTACGCCGCGTCGCCTGATCTTCTGAAAAATCCAGCCACATGGTGACAATGCGATTCAGTTCGGCAATTTCATCGCTATTAAGATAGTTTTTGGCTATCGTCACATCCGATTTACGCACCTCGTCACGCGCCCAACTGGTCAGCCCTGAATTCGGCAAGGCATGGTTGACGCGAGCAGCGATGAGTTCAGCTGCCGTCATGCCTGTAGTGGCAAAGTGCAGCTTATTCTGGATGGTGCTGAAAAACAGGTTGGTTTCCGGCAAGGACGGTTCGTAATCTGCGGCCAGTGCAAAAATTTCTCGTACCCGTAAATACATGCGCCGTTCACTGGCACGGATATCGCGTATGCGCGCCAGTAAATCAGCGAAATGATCCGGCACAGCAGAACCCGCGACAGGCGGATTTTTCAGGCGTTCGTCATCCATGACAAAGCCTTTGACGATGTACTCTTTCAGTTGCTGCGTAGCCCAGATGCGAAAGCGCGTTGCTATCAGGCTTTTAACCCGGTAGCCGACGGAAATCACCATGTCCAGGTTGTAGCTGTCCAGCTCTCTTTGCACTTGCCGACTGCCCTCCTGGCGAACCCACAAGCTTTTCTTGTGAGTTGCCTCATCAGACAACTCTCCCTCGGCGTAAATATTTTGAATGTGCAGACTGACGTTTTGCTGAGTGGTCTGAAATAGCTCCGCCATTTGCTGCTGCGTGAGCCACAAGGTTTCATTTTCCAGCCGCGTCTCCAGCCGAATGGTTCCATCTTCGCTCTGGTAAAAAATGATCTCGTCTGTCATTTATGCACTCCAAACAAACCCCATCGGGCTAAAATTATATCAACGTCACAATGCAGAACAAATTTATCATTAGTTCACACCCTGCCAAAATAGAGAATTGTCAGTTGGATGTTTGCGGGATGAATGAATTTCAAGAAATACTCCGCTCCCAGCATCCGGGGCTTGCTGAATCAAAAAAGCGGACATCCACAATTCCAAGTTCGCTTAATACACGCTCTGCATGGGCTGGGTATTGATGGTCCTTGTTGAATATAGAAACTGCTACTCGCTTATAGGAAGGGTTGTGCTTTATAGCATCCAATATATGCTGGTCAGCCTTTGACATTGACCATCCATAAATAACCAAAGATTCAGCATCATCCGATTTCGGCTTTAATTTTCAGCCAAGCCTTGTGGGCATCATTAAATTTTTTTGGATTGAGCGGCATTAGCGTATCCCTTTGCAGGTGTTTGTAGAAAAAGTCTCAGTCCACGCTTCACGTGGCTATTGATGCTGCGAAAAAACCACATGTGCGCCTGAAAATCCAAAATATTCGCAGGGAACTTATGTAAGGAACACGAGTGCAGCTTAGCTCTTAAAAACATTTTTTGGCTGAAATTGAGATGGCCAACTCAATCACTACAGTTCATTAGCAAACAGCTTTGACCATCTGGTTATGGCACTTTGCGGATAATGAAATATGAATAAAATCAGTTTTTGAATAACCGCTATGTATCGTGCAGCAGAAGTATACGCTGCTCGAGATTGGCTGGCAGAAATAAGTTATTGAGGTCTTAGGGTGATGTGCACGTAATTGAATTTACTTCAATTGCTTGCGTTATATGGAACTTTAGGTCGGCTTGTTATTGATGCGCAGGTTTTAAAAAACAGCAAAATATTTCGAGATATTCAGCACCCTCGCAGTCTGATTTCCTGTGCCTCTGTGCTCAGTAACTTGTCTGAGCTGGCACGCGGATAAATCAATAAATCTGATTGGCAGCATGTGCGAGATTGCGTAATATTGCACCAATAGTATGACGTTACCGTGCTATGTGTGCTTATTCAGGAGGCTATTCCGTGGGAACCGTACGCAAAACCATCACCTTAACCGAAAAGCAAGACGGCTGGATTAAAGCTCAGATTGCTATGGGGCACTACACTAACGACAGCGAATATATCCGCGATCTAATCCGGCGCGAACAAGAGCGTAGCGCCGGGATTGATGCTATACGCGCTGCGCTGATTGAAGGCGAAACAAGCGGCGAAGCAAGACCTTTCGATGCCGATGCGTTCAAGCAGAAAATGCGGGATCTGCATGGCTGAATATCGCCTGACTCCTGCCGCCGAGCATGATCTTGAAATGATCTGGACTCATACTCTCCAGCAATGGGGTGCAGGACAGGCTGATCGCTATACCGATAGGTTGACGGCGGCTTTTGCCGAATTGGCGCAGTCACCTAAGTCAGCCGCAGCATGTGACCACATCCGGCCAGGCTATCGTCGCCGAAGCGTTGAGCGGCACATGATTTACTTTCGCATCACGGCTTACGGTATAGCCGTTATTCGTATCCTGCATGATCGTATGGATGTTCAACGCTACCTGTAATCCGCATCTTCAATCGTCCAAAAGCCGTTGTTCACATCGCCAAAATACTGCAAGCAAGCCTGTATGACCCTTTTGGCAGGGCAAGCTTTTTTATGTCTATCCGTAACATCAGTTAGAATTGCGTCCTGTTTACTACCGAATTGAGGCTGTGATGAGTTTTAGCGAAGCAGATGTGCAAAATGCACTGAAGAATTTGATCGATCCCAATACCCGTCGCGATTTCGTGAGCGGAAAATCCGTAAAGAATGTGAAAATTTCAGGTGCCGATGTGTCTTTGGACATCATGCTGGGTTACCCTGCCAAAAGCGTGTGGGAAGAGATACGAGCCACGGTCGAAGCGCATCTGAATACTGCGCTGCCGGGCGCTGGAAAAATCAGCGTCACTGTGACCAGTAAAGTCGTGCCGCATGCGGTGCAGCGCGGCGTGAAACTTGTGGACGGCGTCAAAAACATCATCGCGGTGGCTTCCGGCAAGGGCGGCGTGGGGAAATCCACCACGGCGGTGAATCTGGCGCTGGCGCTGGCCGCCGAAGGCGCGCGTGTCGGTATGCTGGATGCAGATATCTACGGCCCTTCGCAGCCGATGATGCTGGGCATCACCGGGCAGCCCGTTTCGCGCGACGGCCAATCTATGGAACCTATGATCAACTACGACATTCAGTCCATGTCTATCGGTTATATGATCGCAGGGGATGATGCACCTATGATCTGGCGCGGCCCTATGGTGACTCAGGCGCTGGATCAGCTGCTGCGCCAGACCCGCTGGGACAATCTGGACTATCTGGTGGTGGATCTGCCGCCCGGCACCGGTGATATACAGCTGACGCTGTCGCAAAAAGTGCCGGTCACAGGCGCTGTGATCGTCACCACGCCTCAGGATATCGCTCTGCTCGATGCGCGCAAGGGCCTGAAGATGTTCGAGAAGGTCGGCATCAAGATCATCGGCATCGTCGAGAACATGAGCACGCACATCTGTTCGAAGTGCGGACACGAGGAGCATATTTTCGGTGCGGGCGGCGGCGAGAAAATGTGTGCGGATTACAACGCGGAGTTTCTGGGCAGTCTGCCGCTGGATATCTCGATACGCGAGCAGGCCGATTCGGGCAAGCCTACGGTGGTCGCCGACCCGGACGGCAACATCGCGCGCGATTACAAGCAGATCGCCCGCCGCGTGGCGGTGAAGGTCGCGGAGATGGCGCAGGATCACAGCGCGGCATTCCCGAAAATCGTGGTGCAAAATACTTAAGCCTGTAGCCTGTAGCTGGTGGAGAGAAGCCACCCCGGTTTTGCTACAAGCTACGAGCTACTACCTGAATTCAAGGAGAATCATGAGCATAAAATCAGATAAATGGATACGCCGCATGGCGGAGCAGCACGGCATGATAGAGCCGTTTTCTCCTGTTCAGGTCAAGGAAGTGGACGGCAAGCGCATCGTGTCCTACGGCACCTCGAGCTACGGTTACGATATCCGCTGTTCGAACGAATTCAAGCTGTTCACCAATATCAACAGCACCATAGTCGATCCGAAGAATTTTGATCCTAACTCCTTTGTTGAGGTGAATGCGGATTACTGCATCATTCCGCCCAATTCCTTCGCGCTGGCGCGCACCGTGGAATATTTCCGCATCCCGCGCTCGGTGTTGACGGTTTGCCTGGGTAAGTCGACTTATGCGCGCTGCGGCATCATCGTCAATGTCACGCCGTTCGAACCCGAATGGGAGGGCTATGTGACGCTGGAGTTTTCCAATACTACGCCGCTGCCTGCCAAGATTTACGCCAATGAAGGAGTTGCGCAGGTATTGTTCTTCGAGAGCGACGAAATTTGCGAGACCTCCTATAAGGACAGGGGCGGCAAGTATCAGGGGCAGGTCGGTGTGACTCTGCCCAAGATGTAATGTCCTTGTCATATGAAAAATCGATAATCTGGCGTTCTCCCGGAGGACAAATCATCGCCTGTGTGGAAAAGAACAAGGTGATGAGAGAGAATCTCGAGGAAATTCGCCAGATTTGTCAGGATGCGCTCGATGATGCCGTGCTGATGGGCTGCGATTCCGCTCAAGTCAGGCAGGTGATGGCCGCATTGATTGCGGATCTTGTCGACGGCTATGAGCCGCAAGAATAAGTCATCTGCAAAACGAGCTTGCACGCCCCGGTAAATCTGCGACAATCCGCGCCAATTCGCTACACTCACAGAGAGCAAAGTCATGAAGTTTAGATTTAGTTTCGGCATCACTGAATTGTGATGCCTCACTGAACCTTCAACTCTCTGTCGCTTTGTAAATTTTCGAATATTTAATGCTATTTTTCCCGTTGGGAGTTCATAAATGAAATTCAGGTTTCCAATAATAATTATCGATGAAGATTTCCGTTCCGAGAATGCCAGCGGTTTAGGGATACGCGCGCTGGCCGATGCGCTGGTAAAAGAGGGCATGGAAGTGCTGGGGGTGACCAGCTACGGCGATCTGACTTCATTCGCCCAGCAGCAAAGTCGCGCCTCGGCGTTCCTGTTGTCCATCGATGATGAGGAGTTCGGAGGCGGCAGTGTCGAAGAAACCGAGGTCGCGCTCAAAAGCCTGCGCGAGTTCGTTCAGGAAATCCGTTTCAAGAACGAAGACATTCCCATCTATCTGTACGGCGAGACGCGGACTTCGCGCCATATTCCGAACGATGTGCTGCGCGAGTTGCACGGCTTCATCCACATGCACGAAGATACGCCCGAGTTCGTGGCGCGCCACATCATCCGTGAGGCGAAGTCTTATCTGGATTCTCTTGCGCCGCCGTTTTTCCGCGCACTGCTGCATTACGCGCAGGATGGTTCCTATTCCTGGCATTGCCCTGGGCATTCGGGTGGCGTGGCGTTTCTGAAGTCTCCGGTCGGGCAGATGTTCCATCAGTTCTTCGGCGAGAACATGCTGCGTGCAGACGTGTGCAATGCGGTGGATGAACTGGGTCAGCTGCTCGATCACACGGGGCCCGTTGCAGCATCAGAGCGTAACGCCGCGCGCATCTTCAATGCCGATCACCTGTTCTTCGTGACCAACGGTACCTCGACATCGAACAAGATCGTCTGGCATTCTATGGTCGCACCCGACGACATCGTGGTGGTCGATCGCAACTGCCACAAGTCTATCCTGCACTCGATCATGATGACGGGGGCGGTGCCGGTGTTTCTGACGCCCACGCGCAATCACTACGGCATCATAGGGCCGATACCGAAGTCTGAATTCGAGCCGGAGAGCATACAGAAGAAGATCGATGCCAATCCTTTCATCAAAGACAAGACCAAGAAGCCTCGCATCCTGACCATCACGCAGAGCACCTATGACGGTATCGTCTACAACGTCGAGATGCTCAAAGCGATGCTGGACGGGCGCATCGACACGTTGCATTTCGACGAGGCGTGGCTGCCGCACGCGGCATTCCACGACTTTTACAAGGATATGCATGCGATAGGCAAAGATCGCCCGCAGGCGCGCGAATCGATGATCTTTGCGACCCAGTCCACCCACAAGCTGCTGGCAGGCCTGTCTCAGGCATCGCAGATACTGATCCGCGAACCGCAGAACCGCAAGCTCAACAAATACATCTTCAACGAAGCGTACCTGATGCATACCTCGACCAGCCCGCAATACGCGATCATCGCGTCCTGCGATGTGGCCGCTGCGATGATGGAGGCGCCCGGAGGCCCTGCTCTGGTGGATGAGTCGATCGCTGAAGCGCTGGATTTTCGCCGTGCGATGCGCAAGGTCGACGAGGAATTCGGTCTGGACTGGTGGTTCAAGGTTTGGGGGCCGGATGTGATCGCCGAAGAAGGCGTGGGTTCGCGTGAAGACTGGGTATTGAAGGCGTCCGACAAGTGGCACGGCTTTGGCGATCTGGCCGAAGGCTTCAACATGCTCGATCCGATCAAGGCGACCATCATCACGCCCGGTCTGGATGTGGACGGCGATTTTTCGGATAGCGGCATACCGGCATCTATGGTGACTAAATATCTGGCAGAACACGGCGTGATCGTCGAGAAGTGCGGCCTCTATTCCTTCTTCATCATGTTCACCATCGGCATCACCAAGGGGCGCTGGAACACGCTTTTGACTGCGCTGCAGCAATTTAAGGATGACTACGACAAGAATCAGCCGCTCTGGCGCATCCTGCCCGAGTTTTCAGCCAAGTATCCCCGCTATGAACGCACCGGGCTGCGCGATCTTTGTCAGCAGATACACGATGCCTACAAACTGCACAACGTGGCGCGCATGACCACCGAGATGTATCTGTCGGACATGCAGCCTGCGATGAAGCCCTCCGATGCGTTTGCCAGGATGGCGCATGAAGAGCTCGATCGCGTTGAGATAGACGATCTGGAAGGCCGTATCACGGCCGTGTTGTTGACGCCTTATCCGCCCGGCATACCGCTGCTGATTCCGGGCGAGATGTTCAACAAGACCATCATCGACTACCTGAAATTCGCCCGCGATTTCAGTCAGAAGTTGCCGGGTTTCGAGACCGATATCCACGGGCTGGTGACCGAAGAGGTGAACGGAGTGAAGCGCTACTTTGTGGATTGCGTAAGGTAAAGCTGAATTTATCGGATAGATGTTGCAATATTATTTCATCCGAAAAATTCTGGCAAACAGCGTCGTGCCGGATATTTTTAAATTTGCTTGATGAAATTGTAAAACAGGAGTATAAAGTCGACTTCGTGTTTGAATCAAAGTCACTGCAGTACTGGTTTTACCATGTGCAATCTTCGGTCAAATAGTTTCGCGGGAGTTTTTCCCGTTTTTTAAAAAAGGAAGTTTCACATGGCAACTGGTACAGTTAAGTGGTTCAATGATGCAAAAGGTTTCGGTTTTGTTACTCCTGATGATGGCAGCGAAGATCTGTTCGCGCATTTCTCAGCGATCAACATGAACGGTTTCAAGACTCTGCAAGAAGGTCAAAAAGTAAGTTTCGAAGTTACGCAAGGTCCTAAGGGCAAGCAAGCTTCAAACATCCAAGCTGCTTAATTAGCGCTTGTTGAGTAAGGCCCGGAACGAAAGTTCCGGGCCTTTTGCTTTGGTGCGGCCGTTCAGCCTGAAACCTGGGTTTTTCCTCTGTCAAAAATTGTGCTATCGTTTTTGCGGTTTATTCGGTAAAACGGCTCCATTCATGCTCGCGGTTATGATGAGTTAAATTAAAAGGCGTAAACAAATGATCAGGGAAAAGATTCTCGAAGCGCAGAAATCGGGTAATCACCTGAAGGTATATGACCTGGCCGAAGAAGCTCTCAGGACCAGTCCTGACGATGAGTTTTTTCAGTACCATCTGGTGCTCGCACTGGCCAAGTGCGATGCGACGCAGCGCGCACTGGACTGCTTTTACCACTACAAGCTTTACCTGAATCAGAGCGAGGATATGCTGGCGCTCGAGGCGCTGATACTGAAGCATCTGGCCTTTGCCAGTTATGACGAGGCCAGCCTGCGCAAAGCGGCAGACTCTTACCACAGGATATTCATGCAGACCGGAGGCTATTACCGGGCGATCAATGCGGCAACGCTGTATTTGTTATCGGGAGAGCGGGATTTGTCCGTGGTGCTGGCTCAGCATGCGCTGGCTCTGGCGCTGAGCGATGAAGGCGACCCCTTTTTCAGGATGGCGACGCAGGCGGCAGCGTTTTTGCTTCTGGAGCGGGAATCTGAAGCCAGACAGGTCATCGGGGCCATCGCCTGCATGGAAGGCGACAATCTGCAAAGAAGGGCAAGGGCACGGCAGCGTCTCAAGCTGATCTGCGATTATCTGCATATCGATGCGTGCATACTGGACTCGCTGCTGCCGGAAACCGTTGTCTATTATTGCGGTCACATTTTCGATCAGTCGATTTTGCCGCCTCAGGAGGCGGAGCTGACTCGTCGCATCGAAGCCGTACTGTCGGAGAACAAGGTAGCGATCGCCTATGGTTCGCTGGCTGCCGGTGCGGATATTCTGTTTGCGGAATGCATCCTGAACCGGGGTGGCGAGCTCAATGTCTGGCTGCCCTTTAAAAAAAATGACTTTTGTGAGGCCGCGGTCCTCCCGGCGGGGGAGCAGTGGCTGGAGCGTTTTGAGTCTTGCCTTGCTCGTGCGCATTCGATTTCTTATGCGACCGACTCGGATTTCATGAAGGATGATTCGCTGTTCGAATACTGTGCGGATGTGTCTATGGGGATGGCCATCATGCGGGCCAATACGCTCAGTTCCAGAGTGTTGCAGGTGGCCGTCTGGAAAGAAATCGCTTCGGCGAGATTTTCAGGGACGCGCCGCAATGTAGGCAAATGGCGCGATCTGGGGCATCCGGCCAGAGTCATACCCTATCCGCACAGCAGCCATGTGCGCAAGGTGCTAACCCTGCCCGACGTGGTGGCGCGCCGCGAACCTCATGCTATCCTGTTTTCAGATGTGCGAGGATACAGCAAGCTTTGCGATCGCGATGTGCTGTGGTTTTTCAATGTGCTCAATCCTCATCTGGCCCGGGCAATCGAAAAATTCAGACCAGAGATTGAGCTTGTCGATACCTGGGGTGACGGCATCTACATGATCACAAAAAAAGCTTCCTCAGCTGCGCGTATCGCCTTCGAGCTCAATGAGGCGCTGGCTCAACTCGATCAGTCTATGCTCGACTTGCAGGAGCCTTTGCTGTTGAGAACAGCGTTGCATTACGGACCTGTTTTTACGCTGTACGATCATTTCGAGCAGAAGGAGACTTTTTCCAGCAACGAGGTTTCCAAGACCGCTCGCATAGAACCCGTCACCCCGCCCGGAGAAATTTTCGGTACGGAAGCCTTTGTCGCAATACTCGAGCTGGAGGGTGAGAAGTGCGCGACGTTCGAATATGCAGGCACGTTGCCGAGCGCGAAAAATTACGGGAAATTCAGCATGTTCCACATCCGTCCCGGTTTGCAGTCCGACTCGACCTGGCGCGTGAAAAAACAGAGCAGCTAAAGAGGGGCCGCTTGAAAAAAGTCCACCGCTACGCCTGATCCCCATGATGCGATAGAGGCCAGGGTGAAAACCAGTATGCTGCGCGTTATGCCGGTCGGAATGCCCTGCTCATCCAGATTCCGGTTGATATACCAGGCTGCGATGAAGAACACCAGGGTGGAAACGACCAGATTCCAAAGCGAGGGAAGTTCGAACATCAACAGCCTTTCGGTTCGGGGCGTTTCACACCCTTGGGGTGGAAGGATACTGGAGTCGCCTTGAGCACCTGTTTCTTGATCTTACCCATCACATGCATTTCGCAGGCACGGCAGTCGAATTTCAGCGTTAGCCGTTCGCTGCCGTTGACCAGCGTCATCGGTTCTGCCCGCACCTGTCCTTGCACACCTATTACGCCACGGGCCTGTTTCGGGCACAGACTCAAGGAGTAGCGCAGGCAGTGGCGGGTGATCATCAGCGATACTTCGCCCTTCTCCTGATGTGCCTCGTAAGCCGCGTCTATCAGTTTAACGCCGTGCTTCATATAGAAGGCATGAGCGGCGCTGTTGTTGACATTGGCAAGATAGGAGAGCGACTCTTCAGGATAAGTCGCGTCACAGGCCGTCTTTCGGGTAGGGCGGGCATAGGATGCGGCGCGCGCGGCTTCGAGTTTTTCCACCGCATCGCGGCGCAATCGGTTGACCAAAGAGCCGGGAATAAACCAGGGTTTTGCCCAGTTTACCGTGAGCTCCTGTAACTTAAAATCGCTGCTACCGAAACGCGAGAGTTGGTCGCGCAGCGCGCCTTCGGCCTCCTCGCGGTGCAACGCCTGCTGTTTGTCGCAGACGATGCTGCTTGTAGCCTCTGTGCCGTTTTCATCCTTTAAAGTCAGCGTAAAGCCGCTTTCGAAGTCGGAAAAGCTGGCCGTAATGCCGATGCGCCGCTCGGATGATTTTTTGGTCAAGGCCTGTTCCCAGGCGTGATCGCGGTTGCGATTGATCGTTATTCCCGATTTTAGTCCCGGCAGCTCGCTCATCGCTTCGTTGGGCCAGACCCGCCAGACTCCTTGCTTTTGTTGTTTGACGATATTCGCCTGCAGGCCCACGACTTCGCGCCTGTTAAGGTAATTGAGCCCGTCGCTGTTGGCGAGGAGTTCATTCGTTTCAATGTCGAACCAGTCGGGGCCCAATCCGGCCACCGTGCCAAGTTCCGTGCCCACGAAGGAGGGGGAGTCGAATGCGCCTATGTCGCTCTTGCGGCCGTTGGTGAAATAGTCGGTCGCGCCGCGATGAAAAGTCTTGTCAGGATCTGGGGTGAACAGCAGTTTCGTTTTTCCGCTGGAAGATGGGGCAAGATCGCTGCGCTCGTTCATGATTTCATCGAGCAGACGGCGATAGTGGCCGGTGATGTTCTTCACATACGACATGTCCTTGTAGCGCCCCTCGATCTTGAAGCTCTGCACCCCAGCGGCGATCAGCGCGCGCAGGTTGCCGCTCTGATTGTTGTCTTTGACCGACAGCAGATGTTTGTCGAAGGCAACCACGCGTCACTTGTTGTCTTCCAGCGTATAGGGCAGGCGGCAGGCCTGGGAGCAGTCGCCGCGATTAGCTGAACGTCCGGTGTGCGCATGGCTGATGTAGCACTGGCCTGAATAGGCCACGCAAAGCGCGCCGTGGATGAAGTGCTCGATGAGGGTGTCCTGAGGCACCGCAGCCCTGATGGCGGTGATTTCCTTGATGTTGAGTTCGCGCGCCAGCACGATCTGCGAGAAACCGACATCGGATAAAAATTTGGCCTTTTCTGGGGTGCGGATGTCGCACTGGGTCGAGGCGTGCAGTGCGATCGGCGGAAGGTCGAGTTCCAGCAGCCCCATGTCCTGCACGATCAGTGCATCGACGCCCGCCTCATAGCAGTCATAAACCTGTTTTCTGGCGTCTTCCAGTTCCGAGTCGTGCAGCATGGTGTTGAGCGTGACGAATATCTGCGCGTTGTATTTATGCGCGTGCTTCACCAGTTTTTCGATGTCGCCGATCGTATTGCCTGCATTGTGGCGCGCACCAAAGGCGGGGCCTCCGATGTAGACCGCATCCGCGCCGTGGTCGATGGCGCTGCGTCCGATCTCGGCGGTTTTGGCAGGGGCGAGCAGTTCTAGTTTCTTCATGATTTACGGCGATAGGTGACGAAGTGATATTCCAGCGGCTCTGGAAATTCCTGTGTGTGGATATCGCGTGAGACTTCAAGCCACTGGCTCTTGTCGAAGTCCGGAAAATGCGCATCCCCCTCCACATCCTGCTGAATCTCGGTGATGTACAGCGTATCGGCAAGCGGCATGGCCTGCGTATAAATTTCCGCCCCGCCCACGATGTATATTTGCTCGTCACCAGCGCAGGCCGCAATGGCTTCGGGCAGCGAGTGTGCGATCAGGCAACCGTCTATCTTCAGCTCGCGGCAGCGGGTGACCACCACGGAGGTGCGCCCGGGTAGCGCTTTGCCTATCGAGTCGAAGGTTTTTCGGCCCATGATCATGTGATGGCCCATGGTGAGCGACTTGAAATGTTTAAGATCTTCGGGGCAGCGCCAGGGCAGCGTGTTGTTCACCCCTATGGTGCGGTTTTTCGCCATGGCAACCACAATGCAGGATCTGGGATGCAGGATGCGGGATTCAGTATTTGGCATGGTTATTCTTCATGAGCAGACAGAGATTTCTTAAGGCCGTTGAGCATTTTGCCGATTTCGTTGGTTTGTTCCAAAAGAGAAGATGCTTTATCAGCGCCGACAAAATTTAATCTCAATGCGATCTGAATTTGGGTTTCGAGTTCCATCAATGAGCCGCAGGCAATGGATAAGTGATTGAGATAGGCTCCTGTTAATTTCCTGCCATGCCCTTCAGCAATGTTAGATGGAACGGAAACAGCGGCTCGCCTCATTTGTGTAGACAGGCCGAAGCGTTCCTCAACTGGGAATAGTTCAGTAATCCTGTAAATTCCCGTTACGAAGTCCATCGCCTTTTGCCAGACTAGCAAATCACTATAATTCATCTCGCCGTCCCCTGAATCCTGAATCCTGAATTTATACTGCGACGGGTGCCTTGATCGCCGGGTGCGGGTTGTAGCCTTCCAGCGTGAAATCTTCGTATCTGAAGCCCAGGATATCTTTTACGTCCGGATTTATTTTCATCACAGGCAAGGGGTGCGGTTCGCGCGACAGTTGTAACTGTGCCTGTTCCATATGGTTCAGGTACAGGTGCGCATCGCCGAAGGTGTGGACGAAATCGCCAGGTATAAGATTGCACACCTGCGCCATCATCATGGTCAGCAAGGCGTAACTGGCGATATTGAACGGCACGCCTAAGAATATATCGGCACTGCGCTGGTAGAGCTGGCAGGACAGTTTTCCGTCTGCAACGTAAAACTGGAAAAAGGCATGGCAGGGGGCGAGTGCCATCTTGTCCAGTTCGCCGACGTTCCATGCGGAGACGATGATGCGGCGCGAATCGGGATTGTTTTTGAGCTGTTCCACGGCGACTTTGATCTGATCGATCACCCGACCGTCCACCGCTTCCCATGAACGCCACTGCTTGCCGTATACCGGGCCCAGATCGCCGTTCTCGTTCGCCCATTCATCCCATATCTTGACGCCGTGTTCTTTGAGATAGCGGATGTTGGTATCGCCCTGCAAGAACCACAGCAGTTCATGGATGATGGATTTCATGTGGCACTTCTTGGTGGTGACCAAGGGAAAGCCTTTCGAGAGATCGAAACGCATCTGGTAGCCGAAAACGCTGACGGTTCCGGTGCCGGTACGGTCTGATTTTTTTGTGCCGTGTTCCAGCACATGCTGCATGAGATCGAGGTAGGTGCGCATGGTGTAGATGGCCGTATAATCGCGGCACTGAATGACATTTTTGAGGACGTAATGCTAGCACAATTGACCCTGTCTCAGACTCTTCCCGTCTCCAAACACCTGCTGGTGATCGCTCCTAAGTCCAAAAAAATCGCCGAGGATATGCCGCATGCCGAATTGCTCAAAGCCGTTCTGGCACGCCGCGACATGAAGGCATCTGAACTGGCTAAAACGCCGGTTTCAGCCAGTGCACCCGATGGCAGTCTGATCGCATGGGCGATGCTGGATTTTGCAAAAGATACTTACTCCCTGCAGGTGCAGGTGAGAAAAGCGGTTCAGCTTTTGCTGGAGGAGCATCCGAAACAGATCGCGATCGCGGTGATGGGCGATGAGATGGAGCGGAAAAAGGCGGCGGAACTCGCCGTTTATGTATCCTGGATAAACGGAGCGCCTTTGCCCGTACACAAGAAAAATGACGACAGCAAGCCTCTGAAAAACATCGAACTTTATGGGATTTGTCAGTACCTTCCCCCTGCGAGGGGGAAGGTTGGAATGGGGGCGCAGGATACTTCTACCCCCTCCTCAACCCTCCCCTTGCAAAGGGGAGGGAAGGGTGAAGATTTTTTTGACGAAATCCGCGCCCGGGCGGAAGGCAATCTGCTCTGCCGCAGTCTGACCGTGACGCCGCCCAACGAACTGACGCCGGCGCTCTATCGCCGCCGCATTGCAAAGCTTGCAGCTGAGCACGGCTGGAAGAATGAAGAATACGACATGAAGGCGCTGCGCAAGATGGGCGCCGGTGCATTCGTTGCCGTGGCGCAGGGAAGCGAAGTCGAAGATGCGGCCATCGTGCATCTTTCCTACAGACCTCCGAAGGCGAATAAAACCGTAGCGCTGGTCGGCAAGGGCATCTGCTTCGATACCGGCGGTCACAATTTAAAACCGTCCCGCCATAATCACAAAATGC
>CAYPIG010000068.1:0-14895 GCA_964410705.1 uncultured Gallionella sp. | reverse complement strand
TACACCAAGGAAGAGATGAAGATGGTCTGGGAAACCCAGAAGATCATGGAAGACGACTCCATCATGGTGAATCCGACTGCGGTGCGTGTGCCGGTGTTCTACGGCCACTCCGAAGCCGTGCATATCGAGACCAAACAGAAAATCACCGCTGAGCAGGCGCGCGCGCTGCTTGAAAAAGCGCCAGGTGTGGTGGTGATGGACAAACGCGTGCCTGGCGGTTGGCCGACCGCGGTGGATGCTGCGGGTACCGATCCTACCTATGTCGGGCGAATTCGCGAGGATATCTCCCATCCTATGGGGCTGGATATGTGGGTGGTGAGCGATAATGTGCGCAAGGGCGCCGCCCTGAACAGCGTGCAGATCGCCGAAATACTGATCGCAGACTATCTGAAATAGGCATCGGATAGTTCAATTAGTTGCCGAATATCTGAAATTGACTTTTGTGTATGGGTGAGTCTTGTTATGATTACCCTGTTAGTTGCTCAATAACCAAAGCGAGGCAATGCCGTGCGAAAATCACCGCTGAAACGAACCGACTTAACAGACGCTGCAGCCGAGCGTTCAGTTCTGGGGGGTAAGTGCGCAAATATGCAGCATAAGCTGTTGTTACAACTGCTCGGTATCACGGCCGGTTTAACACTGAGTGCATGGGGTCATGCGGTGGGGATGGGCGGTATCAATGTGATTTCCGCTCTGGGTCAGCCGCTCAAAGCTGAAATTGAGCTTCTGGCGGTCAGTAAAGCCGACAAACCCAGTCTGGTGGCTCGTCTGGCTTCGCCCGATGCCTACAAGGGCGCAGGGCTGGATTACCCGTACAACACCAAATACAGTTTCGAAGTGGGTAGTCGTGCGGACGGCGAACCCTATCTCAAACTGGTCAGCAGCAACGAAATCAACGATCCCTTCGTCAGTTTGCTGGTCGAGTTGTCCTGGGCATCGGGCAGGCTGATGCGCGAATACACTTTTTTGCTGGATCCCCCGGGTTATGTCGCAGCCAAGCCTGCCGAAGTTGTTGTAGTCGCACCGGAAGTGGTGCACACGGCACCGCTGAGCGAACCTGCCAAAGCGGAAACCGCCAAGCCGCAAACGGAAAAACCGGAAGCGGAAAAGCCGACCGCAGTCAAGACCGAAACCGTCAAGCCTAAGCCTGTTGAACGTGCCGTCGAGCATCCCGTTGAAAAAACGGCTGAGCGGGTCAAGGTGCAAAGTTCGGTCACGGTAAAAAGCGGCGATTCCCTCAATAAAATTGCCGCCCAGACCAGGACGGGCGACATCAGTCTGGAGCGCATGCTGGTGGCCTTGTATCGCGCCAATGCGGATCAGTTCGACGGCAAGAACATGAACCGCATCAAGACCGGAAAAATACTGCGGATGCCGGAGCAGGATGAGCTGGTCAACGTTACTCAGTCCGAGGCGGTGCAGGAGATACGCGCCCAGTCCAGCGACTGGAATGCGTATCGCCAGAAACTGGCGGGCGCTGCCGTCGGGCGGGCGGAGTCCAGCCAACAGGTGGCAAGAGGAAAAATTTCCGTCCCCGTAGCGGACAAGACACCGGTCGCCAGTGAATCCGCCAAGGAAGTGTTGCGTCTGTCTAAGGGCGAAGCCCCCGGCAAAAAGACAGGCGGTGCAGGACACTCTGCCAACGCGGATGCAGAAGATGCGATCGCCAAAGCCAAGGCTCTGGAAGAGGCCAAGACGCGCGCGGCTTTGCTAGAAGCAAACCGCAAGGATATGGAGCGTCTGGCTAAACTCAAATCGGAGGCGGCAGCCTTAGTCGCTACCGCGGAAGCGACCAAAGTGGCGGCGGCGATGGATGCGGTCAGTCAGGTGGCTGCTGCGAGTGAGGTGGTGGCAAGTCATGTGGAAGCTGCCGCAACCAGCCATGTCGCAGCAAGCAGTCAAGTTGCAGCAGCCAGCAATGTTGCAGCAGTCAGTGCCGTAGCGGCGGTGGAAGAAGTCACTCTGATGGATAGCCTGATGGCCAATCCCGTAATGCTCGGACTGGGCGCCGCTGCCTTGGCCGTTCTTGGCGGATTGGGTATTGCGATGGGTCGCAGAAAAAAACAGGCGGAAGTTAAGGCAGTGCCGCCTGTTGATCTTGGCGCAGGAACGGCTCAAATGGCTGTGCCGGTCGCGCCCTCGCCCGATACCGGAGACTTTACCGTGCCACCGGTAGCGGATGTGACCCCGCATCCCGATGACGTGGATCCGATCAGCGAAGCGGAACTGTTCCTGAATTTCGGTCGTGACGAACAGGCAGAAGAAGTGTTGAAGGAAGCGTTGCTGCGCACGCCGGATAATCACCAGCTGCATCTGAAGCTGCTGGGAATATACGCTCAGCGTAAAGATACCGCATCCTTCAAGGAGATCGCCGGTCTGCTGGAAGGCTCGGGTGATTATGACGCCATGCAGCAAGCCGAGGTTTTGGCACAGAAAATGGAGGATGCTGCGGCGAGCATAGAGGAGGTCGGCAGTGCGACCAGTCTTAACGCCCAGTTTGGTGCAGAAGAAGCGCAGCAGGATGAATTTGCGTCGCATGTCGCGGATGCTGAACCTGTCGAGGCTGCCGAGCAACTGATAGACTTCGATGTGACGACAACGCAGCCTGCTCAGACAGATTCGGTGGACTTCGATGTGACTTCAACCAGCCCTATGCTCTCAGTGCCGGATACGCTGGACTTTGACATCGGCGGCAAACCAGCGGCTGAGCCTGAAGAAGCCATGCCCAATCTCGATGATTTGATCTTCGATGTGATGTCGGCTCAGGAAGATCAGGCGGGCGCGGGGTTCGGCATATCGGAAGCAAAACCTGCTGAAGACGATGGCATGGAATTCACGCTGGATTTCCCCACTGAAGAGGCGGCGGAGAAGACTTCGGCCAATCCGGTCGCGATCGATCTGTCGGATATCAGTCTCGATCTGAACGATGCGCCGGTTGCCGAAAAGAGCGAACAGTGGCATGAGGTCGCCACCAAGCTCGATCTGGCCAGGGCCTATCAGGAAATGGGGGATGAGGTAGGTTCCCGCGAAATTCTCGAAGAGGTGTTGCAAGAAGGCGATGCGGCTCAGCAGCAGGAAGCACAGTTGCTGATCAAGCAGCTGGCCTGATGTTGCAGTCAAATGCAACGGCAGCTCTAGCTGAGCTGCCGTTTTTTTATTGCGAGGTCCGATGAAGCTGCACCCTTCGACGCAGATTATCATCTGGTGTGCGCTGGTTGCCGCGATGCAATTCATGATGCCGCATACCTTGCTCATCGTAACCGCTCTGGTGCTGTCCTCGGCGTTTTATTGTTCACGCCGCAAGTTTTATAAACTGTTGCGTAGGACAAGATGGATACTCATCATGCTGTGGGCGATATACGCGTTCAGTACGCCCGGAGAGCCGTTGTTAGAGACGATGGGTTTATGGAGCCCCACTGTGGAAGGGTTGCAGGAAGGAGCTTTGCAGCTGATAAGGTTGCTGGCGGCTCTGGCGGGTCTGGCTATACTGCTGGACAGGCTGCATGACAGGCAACTGATGGCGGGGCTGTACAGCCTTTTTTTCCCGCTGTGCTGGCTGGGGATTTCGCGCGTCAGGCTGGCGGTGAGACTGGCTCTGACGCTGCATTATGCAGAAGTTGCGATGCTAAAAACCGAGTCCTGGCAGGATAGCCTGCGCAGTCTGAATGGTCAGGCTGAAGATGAGGTGGGAAAAGCAGCTTATATTGAATTGCCGCGCTTTGATTTTTCGCAGGCAGATGCGCTGATGATGGCGGCTGTGGCGATGTTGTTATGGGTGCTCGTTAAATGAAAATTGCGCTGGGTGTGGAGTACGACGGCAGTCCTTATTGCGGATGGCAGAGCCAGCCGTCCGGGCTTACGGTGCAGGATACCCTGCAGTCTGTCTTGAGCCGAATATCGGATGCGCCGGTGCTGGTTCACGCGGCGGGGCGCACCGACACCGGCGTGCACGCGCTTGAGCAGGTGGTGCATTTTGAAACGCTGGCGCAGCGTCCGCTGACCGCCTGGGTCCGAGGTGCAAATACGCTGCTGCCCAAAAGTATTTCGGTGCGCTGGGCGCATCAGGTTGCCGACGAGTTTCATGCGCGCTTTTCAGCCGAGGGGCGCAGCTACCGTTATCTGCTCGTCAACCGCTATGTGCGCTCTGCCGTGCATGCGGGAAAAGCCGGCTGGTTTCATCTGCCGCTGGACATCTGTTCCATGCAAAAAGCGGCTGAATATCTGCTCGGCGAGCACGATTTCAGCGCGTTCCGGGCGGCCGAATGCCAAGCTAAGTCTCCGGTCAAGTGCCTGTATAAACTGGATATACGCAAGGAAGGAGAGATGCTGGTGTTCGATCTTCATGCGAATGCGTTTTTGCATCACATGGTCAGAAACATCGTCGGCTGCCTGATCTATGTCGGCAAGGGAAAATATCCGCCCGAATGGATGGCTGAGGTTCTGGCCGGGGGTGAGCGTCGTCATGCCGCACCGACCTTTTCGCCGGATGGCTTATACTTGCGCCGGATTCATTATGACCCGAAGTGGGGTTTGCCCCAGGAGCTATGATTTGACACGAGTTAAGATTTGCGGGATTACCCGCGAGCAGGATGTATTGTCGGTGGCGATGAACGGGGCGGATGCGATCGGTCTGGTGTTCTACGAAAAGAGTCCTCGATACGTCAGTGCCGCGCAGGCTGCGCAACTACTCTCGGTGCTGCCGCCCTTCGTGACGGTGGTGGGTTTGTTCGTCAATGCGACGGCTGAGTTTGTTCGTGAGGTGCTGTCTGTCGTGTCGCTGGACCTGTTGCAGTTCCACGGCGATGAGTCGCCACAGTATTGCGAACAGTTCAATAAACCTTATCTCAAGGCAATTCGCGTCAAGCCCGACGTGGATTTGTTACAATGCGCCTCGCAATACCGCAAGGCGCAGGGTTTGTTGCTGGATGCCTATGTCGAAGGGATACCCGGCGGTACGGGCGCCGTGTTCGAATGGTCGCTGATTCCGCAGGTGTTGCGTCCGCGTATCATTTTGTCCGGCGGGCTCGATGCTGGTAATGTCGCAGCGGCGATTGCTCTGGTGCAGCCGTATGCGGTGGATGTATCCAGCGGGGTTGAGGCTGCTAAGGGCATCAAGGATGCGGAGAAGATTGCGCGCTTCATGAGTGAAGCGCGGCAAACAGATTACAAAAGGTTAAACAATGTATAACTATCCAGACAGCACAGGGCATTTTGGCCAGTTCGGCGGCATCTACATGGCAGAGACCCTGATACCCGCCGTTGAAGAGCTGCGGGTTCAGTACCTGCGCTATCGCGACGACGCCGATTTTAAAGCGGAATTTGCTTATGAATTAAAACATTACGTCGGTCGTCCGAGTCCGGTTTACCATGCGAAGAACTGGTCTGACAGGCTGGGCGGAGCGCAGATCTACCTCAAACGCGAGGATCTCAATCACACCGGTGCGCATAAGATCAACAACGCGATCGGTCAGGCGCTGCTGGCGAAAAGGATGGGCAAGAAACGCGTGATCGCAGAAACCGGTGCGGGCATGCATGGCGTGGCCACCGCAACCGTTGCGGCGCGTTTCGGCATGGAGTGCATCGTCTACATGGGCGCCGAGGACATACAGCGTCAGGCGCCCAATGTGTACCGGATGAAGCTGCTAGGGGCGACCGTGGTGCCGGTGGAAAGCGGCTCCAAGACGCTTAAGGATGCCTGCAACGAGGCGATCCGCGACTGGGTGACCAATGTCGAGAGCACTTTTTACATCTTCGGCACCGCGGCAGGCCCGCATCCTTATCCGATGATGGTGCGAGATTTTCAGTGCGTGATCGGCAATGAAGCCAAAATTCAGATGGAAGAGATGATAGGACGACAGCCCGATGCGGTGATCGCCTGTGTGGGGGGAGGATCGAACGCCATCGGTCTGTTCTACCCTTACATCGAAGTGCCCAGCGTGCAGATCATCGGCGTGGAAGCCGGCGGCTACGGGGTTGAAACGGGCAAGCATGCGGCACCGCTGACTTCGAATGCCAAAGTGGGCGTGCTGCACGGCAACAAGGTCAACCTGATGCAGGACGAGAACGGTCAGATCACCGAGACGCATTCGATTTCGGCAGGTCTGGATTATCCCGGCGTAGGTCCTGAGCATTGCTGGCTCAAACAGACCGGACGCGCGCAATATGTCGCGATCAACGACGATGAGGCGATGGCGGCTTTTCACGATCTTTGCCGCTTTGAAGGTATCATCCCGGCGCTCGAATCCAGCCATGCGCTGGCGCATGCGGCCAAGATCGCGCCTTCCATGAGTCCGGATCAAGTGCTGCTGGTCAATCTCTCAGGCCGGGGCGACAAGGATATCAACACTGTGGCACGACTGACGGGGATTACACTTTAACTGATGGGAAAGTACGATAAATTATTACTCCAGGTATTGCGTGGTTTGTCTGACACAAATATCGGATTTGATGAGTTGTGCGGTTTGTTGACTCAACTTGGGTTTGAAATGAGAGTGCGCGGAAGTCATCATGTATTTACGCTGGAGGGCATGTTTGAACAGATCAACTTGCAAAGGGATGGCGCGAAAGCAAAACCATATCAGGTCAAACAAGTGCGAGCCGTCATTACAAGATACAAGCTTGGAAGGGAGTTGTGATGGAACACTATGAAATTATCCTGTACTGGAGCGCAGAAGATGGAGCCTACATTGCGGAAGTCCCTGAACTTCCCGGCTGTATGGCGCATGGTGATAGTCGCGAAACCGCCTTGAGCAACGTCAAGGAAGCGATGATACTGTGGCTGGAAGTGGCTGTTGATCGCGGTTTTACCGTGCCAGTCGCTAAAGGTGGTCGTTTAATGTACGCATAAATTAAAATTAAAAACTATATGTCTCGCATTCAAGCAACGTTCGAAAAATTAAAGAAAAACAGCCGCCGCGCGCTGATTCCCTTTTTTACCGCCGGAGATCCCAGCCCTGAACTTACCGTGCCGCTGATGCACGCGATGGTTGCATCGGGGGCTGACGTGATCGAGCTGGGCGTGCCTTTTTCCGACCCGATGGCGGATGGCCCGACCATACAGCGCGCTTCCGAACGCGCGCTCAAAAAGGGCGTGACGCTGCGCTCGGTGTTGCAGAGCGTGGCCGAATTCAGGAAGCAGGACGATGCTACGCCCGTCGTGCTGATGGGCTACGGCAATCCTGTCGAGGCGATGGGCTGGGATGTGTTTGCCGCCCGCTGCGCTCAAGTCGGTGTGGACGGCGTGCTGACGGTGGATTTTCCGCCCGAGGAGAGCCACGAGGCCTTCCTGCATCTGCAAGGATGCGGAATTGATCCTATATTTTTGCTGGCGCCGACGACCGAGGATGCGAGGGTGGCTCAGGTTGCCAGGCTCGCGCGCGGTTATGTTTACTATGTTTCGCTCAAAGGCGTGACCGGAGCGGGCAACCTCGATCTGACGGCGATTGAGGAAAAAATTCCCCATCTGCGTAAACATATCAAACTGCCGATAGGTGTGGGTTTTGGCATACGCGACGCGGCAACGGCTAAGGCCGTGGCAGGTCTTTGCGACGGCGTGGTGGTGGGCAGTCGTATCGTGCAAGAGATTGAGAATTCTGATGAGCAGAACGTGATCGCCAATGTGAGTGCATTGATAGGTGAATTGCGTGTGGCGATAGATCAGGCATAAAGGAGATAGCATGAGCTGGTTTCAAAAATTATTACCGCCAAAAATCAATCGCCGCGAGGGCGATGTCAAGAAGACCGTACCCGAAGGACTTTGGAGCAAGTGCCCCGGCTGCGAAGCGGTGCTTTATCACTCGGATCTGGAAAAGAACCTGGGGGTATGTCCCAAGTGTAGCCATCATCACCGGGCTGCTGCGCGCACCCGGCTGGACTGGCTGCTCGATGGCGAGGAGCGCTTCGAAATCGGCGCGGAAGTCATGCCGGTCGACACCCTCAAGTTCAAGGATCAGAAAAAATATTCGGATCGGCTGATCGCATCTAAAAAGAGCACGGGCGAGGACGATGCGCTGATCGTGATGCAGGGCAGCATCAAGACGGCGCCGGTGGTGGTTGCGGTGTTCGAGTTTTCCTTCATGGGCGGCTCTATGGGCTCGGTGGTCGGCGAACGCTTCGTGCGCGGCGTGCAGGTCGCGCTGGAGCAGAAGTGCCCCTTCGTCTGTTTCGCCGCCAGCGGCGGGGCGCGCATGCAAGAAGGCCTGCTGTCTTTGATGCAGATGGCGAAAACCTGCGCGGCGCTCACCCAGCTGTCCGAGGAAAAGCTGCCTTTCATCTCAGTTCTGACCGATCCGACTATGGGCGGGGTTTCCGCCAGCTTCGCCTTCATGGGCGATGTGGTAATCGCCGAGCCCAATGCGCTGATCGGATTTGCCGGTGCGCGCGTGATACAGCAGACCGTTCGCGAAACGCTGCCGGAAGGCTTTCAGCGCGCCGAATTTTTGCTCGAGCACGGTGCGATAGACATGATCATAGACCGGCGCGAGATGCGTAATCAGCTCGCAACGCTGATTACGCTGCTGACCTGTCGCCCTGCGGTTGAAGAGACCGCGGCGGTATAGGCTGGGGTGAAACCCGACCCGGGAACCCATATGCCAACCACATTAACCGACTGGCTGAGTCATCTGGAATCGCTGCATCCCAAGACCATCGCGCTCGGACTGGAACGGGTGGCTGAGGTCAAGAGCCGTCTGCAGCTATCTCCCGCATTCCCGGTGGTGGTGGTGGGGGGAACCAACGGCAAGGGCTCGGTGTGTGCGATGCTGGAAGCTACACTGACGGCTGCCGGATACCGGGTCGGTTGCTATACCTCTCCGCATCTGCTGCACTACAACGAGCGGGTGCGCATCGGAAAACGGCAGGTTGAAGACGCAGACTTGTGCGCCTGTTTCGAAAAAATCGAGCAGGGGCGCGGCGATATTCCTCTGACCTATTTCGAATTTGGAACGCTGGCAGCGATGCAGCTGTTTATCGAACATGAAGTCGAGGTTGCTATCCTGGAGGTGGGGTTGGGCGGGCGCCTCGATGCGGTGAACGTATTCGATGCCGATTGCTCGGTGGTGACTTCTGTCGATATCGATCATACGGATTATCTGGGTGAGACGATAGAGGCGATCGCCTACGAAAAAGCGGGCATATACCGCAAGGACAGGGTCGCGATCTTTGCCGGCGGGGATGTACCGGAATCGCTGCGTGCGCATGCGCAACAGATAGGTGCGGAACTCTGGCGCATCGGGCATGAATTCGGTTTTACCGCGCATCAGGGGCAGTGGGACTACCAAAGCGCTACGGGGTCGAGGCGCGCGCTGCCGCTTCCGGCATTGAGGGGCGAATTTCAGTTGAGCAATGCCAGTTCGGTGCTGGCCGTGCTCGATGCTTTAAAGGATCGCCTGCCGGTGAGTATGGCGGCGATACGGCGCGGCTTGACTGAAGTATCCTTGAGTGGGCGTTTTCAGTTTGTTCCGGGCAAGCCGCAATTGATTCTGGATGTCGCGCACAACCCGCATGCCGCACGGGCGTTGGCAAAAAATCTGGCATCGCTTCCGCACGGCCCTAAGACCTATGCGGTGTTTGCGATGCTAAACGACAAGGATATGGCAGGCGTGGTAGAGGCGGTCTATCCTTACATCGACAGCTGGCTCGTAGCGGGGATTGCTGCGCCGCGGGGGGCTGCTGCTGAACAGCTGGCCGAGGTGTTGGGGCAGGCAGGGGTGAGGTGCGAGGTGATTTGTTTTACCGATGTAGCGCAGGCCGTCGCTCATGCCTGTAATGCGGCAGGCGAAAATGATAGAATCATCACCTTTGGATCGTTTTACACGGTGGCGCAGGCTATGGCGGCCAGAAAACTTAGTGTGGCGTAGAGACGATTTTCGGCAACCCCTGGCTTTATGTGCAGCGTATAGGTTTATCAATCAATGGCAAAGCAAGCTGAAGAACAGAATATTAAAAGCCGTGCGCGTCGTCGCCTGATCGGTGCGGTTTTTTTCGCGCTGGTGGTGGTAGTGGTTCTGCCGATGGTGCTCGACAGCGAACCCAGAATCACGGGCAAGGACATCGAATTGCGTATTCCCGCTCCGGACGGGGCGTTTGAACCTGTGCTGCCGCCGCCTGAGCAATTACCAGTAGCTGCGGCGTCAGGCAAGATCACTATCGCCGATGTCACACAGCAGCCTGAGTCCGCCGTTAAGCCTGCTGAAGTCGTCGAGGCTAAGCCTGCCGAGATGATAAAACCGGAAATCAGCAAGGCGGAAGTCAAACCGCCCGAGGTGAAAAAGGCAGATACCAAACCGCAGGAAGCAAAGAAGGCGGAACCGGTCGAAGTCAAGTCGGCAAGTTCAGGCGGCTATATCGTCCAGGTCGGTGCATTTTCCAGCGCTGCGACCGCGGCTCAGGAGGCTGACAAGATCAGGGCATGGGGATTTAAGGTCTACACCGAAGTGATCGCCGGTACCTCCAGGGTGAGAATAGGTCCTTACACGGACCGCAGTCGTGCAGAGGAGGTACGCCTTCGTCTTGAAAAGCACGGCGAGCATCCGGTGGTCACGGCAGTCAAATGACGGGTTTCGATTATACGGTTACAGGCATCATGCTGATCTCGCTCCTGCTGGGGGCGTGGCGGGGGCTGGTATACGAAGTATTGTCGCTGCTGGGCTGGCCGCTGGCCTTTATTCTGAGCCGCGAGTTCGCGCAAAAATTCGAGGCGATGTTGCCCCAAGGACTGGAAGCGGCGCGCACCGCGCTGGCCTATGTGCTGGTTTTCATTGCCGCGCTGCTGCTGTGGGCGATGCTGGTCTGGGTATTCGCCAGGCTGATCAAGGCCGCAGGGCTGGGATTGATAGACAGTGTGCTGGGCGGCATGTTCGGTTTGCTGAGGGGGGTTCTGATCATACTGGTACTGGTGTGGCTGGCAGGAACTTCCAGCATTCCGGAACAGGCTTTCTGGCGTGAGGCAAAAACGAGCCGCTGGGCGGAAGATATGGCGCAGCTGGCCAAGGTGGTTCTGCCTGACAATCTTGCGGAACGCATCCATTACAGACATTAACTAAGGAAAATTATTATGTGTGGCATACTCGGAGTGGTCTCGTATTCGCCAGCCAATCAGCTTTTGTACGACGGCTTGCAGGTTTTACAGCATCGAGGCCAGGATGCCGCCGGTATTGCGACCATGAACGGCGATACCATCCATCTGCACAAGGGCAACGGACTGGTGCGCGATGTTTTCAGAACCCGCAATATGCGAGCCTTGCAGGGCAACACCGGCATCGCACATGTACGCTATCCGACGGCGGGTTCCTCGGTGGATCACAATGAAGCTCAGCCTTTTTACGTCAATTCTCCGTTCGGCATCGTGCTGGGACACAACGGCAACCTGAACAATGCGGAAGAACTAAAGAAGCAGTTGTTCGTGCAGGATCTGCGCCATGTCAACACCAATTCGGATTCGGAAGTGCTACTCAATGTGCTGGCTCACGAGTTGCAGGCGAAATCAAAAGGGCTGCGTCTGGATCCGGAAAGCATATTCGATGCGGTATCCGGCGTGCATCAACGCTGCCGCGGCGCCTACGCGGTGGTGGCGATCATCGCAGGCTACGGTCTGCTGGCGTTTCGCGATACTTTCGGCATACGTCCGCTGGTCATCGGCGTCAACGAGACCGCTGAAGGCACGGAATATCTGATCGCCTCCGAGAGCGTTGCGCTCGATACGCTGGGTTTCAGATTCCTGCGCGATGTCGCGCCCGGTGAAGCGGTGTTTGTGGATTTTGCCGGTCGGTTTCACAGCCGTCAGTGCAGCGATAAAGCCCAGCTTAGCCCCTGCATCTTCGAATATGTCTATTTCGCCCGTCCGGATTCGGTGATAGACGGGGTCTCGGTGCACGAGTCGCGGCTGATCATGGGCGAATATCTGGCCGACAAGCTGGCCCGCATCTGGCCGGATGTCAAAATCGATGTGGTGATTCCCATTCCAGATTCGAGCCGCCCCAGTGCGCTGCAGCTGGCCAACCGGCTGAATATTCTGTTCCGTGAGGGTTTTGTCAAAAATCGCTATATAGGCCGCACCTTCATCATGCCGGGGCAGGCGATGCGCAAGAAGTCGGTACGCCAGAAACTCAATGCGATCGGGCTGGAGTTCAAGGGCAAGAATGTGCTGCTGGTCGACGATTCCATCGTGCGCGGCACGACTAGCCGCGAGATCGTGCAGATGGCCCGCGATGCCGGCGCGCTCAAAGTCTACTTCGCCTCGGCGGCGCCTCCGGTGCGCTTCCCCAATGTATACGGCATCGACATGCCAAGCCGCGCCGAGCTGATCGCCACCGGCAGAACGGATGAGGAAATCTGCCGGGAAATCGGTGCGGATGCGCTGATCTATCAGGATCTGGATGATTTGAAGTCTTCCTTGCTCAAGGCAAACCCGGCCATCGTCGATTTCGAGGCATCCTGTTTTGACGGAAAATACATCACCGGTGACATCACGCCGGATTATCTGAACAGGATAGAGCGGGGCCGTGCCGGCGGCAAGGCGAACAAAGTCAGCGATGATGACCAGATGGAGCTCGAGCTGGCGATGAGCGCCTCGTCGATGTGAAAAAAGCAGGATGCGGGATAGAGGACTTTGAAGAATGAACGAACAAGAATATCAACCTGAAACGCTGGCGGTAAGAGCCGGGACGGTGCGCAGCCAGTTTGGCGAACACTCGGAAGCGATGTTTCTGACCTCCAGTTTTGTTTTCGAAAATGCGGCTCAGGCGGCGGCCCGCTTCATCGGTGAGGAGCCCGGCAACATTTACGCGCGCTTCACCAATCCGACCGTGAGCATGTTCGAAGATAGGCTGGCGGCTATGGAGGGCGCTGAGCAGTGCGTCGCGACCGCATCGGGCATGTCGGCGATACTGTCCTGCGTGATGGGGGTGTTGAAGGCGGGCGATCACATCGTCGCCTCCCGCAGCCTGTTCGGCGCCACGGTCAACCTGTTCAACAACATCATCAAGAAATTCGGCGTCGAGACGACCTATGTTTCCGCCACCGATGTGGCCGAGTGGCAGGCTGCCATTCGGCCTAACACCCGGCTGTTTTTTCTGGAAACGCCTTCCAATCCCTTGACGGAAATCTCGGATATCGCTGCAATTGCGGCGGTGGCCAAAAGTTGCGGCGCGCTGCTGGCGGTCGATAACTGCTTTTGTACGCCGATATTGCAACAGCCTCTGGCGCTGGGGGCGGACATCGTGATTCATTCGGCCACCAAGTATATCGACGGACAGGGGCGGGTACTGGGGGGCGCCGTGCTGGGCAGCCGCAAAAACATGGAAGGGGTCTACGGATTTTTGCGCACCGCAGGTCCCACCATGAGTGCGTTCAATGCCTGGGTGTTTTTAAAAGGGCTGGAGACATTGAAGATCCGCATGGATGCGCACAGCGCCAATGCGCTCGAACTGGCCACCTGGCTGGAAGCGCAGCCTAATGTTTCCCGGGTGTATTACCCGGGATTGCCCTCACATCCTCAGCATGAACTGGCGATGCGTCAGCAGAAAAACGGCGGCGGCATCGTGGCTTTTGAGGTCAAAGGCGGCAAGGAAGCGGCCTGGCGGGTGATCGATGCGACCCGCATGCTGTCGATTACGGCTAATCTGGGCGATGCGCGCACCACCATCTGTCACTCCGCCAGCACCACGCATGCGCGCATCACGCCCGAGGCGCGCATGGCGGCGGGCATCAGCGACGGGTTGCTGCGCATCGCGGTGGGGCTGGAATCGGTTATCGACATTCAGAACGATCTGGCGCGCGGCCTGCAATAAAGATTGGGGTAGAGATGGAGATACTGGCAACTCAACTGGGGGCAGTCTTGAAATCGCACGGTTTCATGCTGGCAACGGCCGAGTCCTGCACCGGAGGCGGGGTGGCCCAGGCAGTAACCGAAGCGGCGGGCAGCTCGAACTGGTTCGACCGCGGCTTTGTCACCTATTCCAACCTGGCCAAGCAGCAGATGCTGGGCGTGAAGGATGAAACACTGGCGCGGTGCGGTGCCGTGTCCAAAGAAGTGGTCCTGGAAATGGTGGAGGGGGCGCTCAAATTCAGCGCCGCCCAGGTTGTGCTGGCAGTCAGCGGCATCGCGGGACCCGGCGGCGGTACCGTTGAAAAACCGGTCGGCACGGTCTGGTTTGCCTGGGGAAGGCGGGAGGCTGTCGTCTATACGAAGTGCTATCACTTGAAAGGGAATCGGGCCGAAGTGCGCGCACTGGCGGTGCAGATCGCCATGCAGGGTGTCATCGACCTGTTGAATCAGCGTATCGAAACTGCCTGATAAAATAAAAAAGAACGATCGTTCTGTTCAGATGCGAATTGTTATGCCATAATCCGCCAACTTTTTTTGAAGGGAAGCATCATGGATGAGAATAAGAGTCGCGCACTGGCTGCGGCACTGAGTCAGATCGAAAAGCAGTTCGGCAAGGGTTCGATCATGCGCCTGGGTGAAAACGAGGTGGCGCAGGACATACAGGTGGTCTCCACGGGTTCTTTGGGGCTGGACATCGCGCTGGGTGTGGGCGGATTGCCGCGCGGTCGCGTGATTGAAATCTACGGACCTGAATCTTCGGGCAAGACCACGCTGGCACTTCAGGTCATCGCGGAAATGCAGAAGATCGGCGGCACCGCGGCCTTCATCGACGCGGAACACGCCTTGGATCCTCAGTATGCACAGAAGCTGGGCGTGAAAGTTGAAGAACTGCTGATCTCTCAACCGGATAATGGCGAACAGGCGCTGGAGATCACCGACATGCTGGTGCGCTCGGCCTCGGTCGATGTGGTAGTGATAGACTCGGTCGCAGCCTTAACCCCCAAGGCTGAAATCGAAGGCGAAATGGGCGACTCGCAAATGGGTCTGCATGCGCGGCTGATGTCGCAGGC
>CAYPIG010000067.1:0-15159 GCA_964410705.1 uncultured Gallionella sp. | reverse complement strand
TGCACCAGTCCTGGATGTTGTTGAGCCACTGGTTGTAGGTGTTGACCCAGTTCTCCGGATGGAAACGAATTTCGCCTGAGGACACGCATTCCAGAGCCTGTTCGGTGATGGATTTTCCATCCGGACCTGCCTTGCTCATCGCCACGAACCACTGATCGGTGAGCATAGGTTCGATCACGACTCCGGTGCGGTCGCCTCTGGGTACTTTGAGTTTGTGCTTCTCGGCTTTTTCAAACAGGCCGGCGGTTTCGAGATGTTCGACGATGAGTTTGCGCGCCTCGAAGCGGTCCATGCCGCGATATTTTTCCGGTGCCTGATCGTTGATCTTCGCATCCAGCGTCAAAATGCAGATCATGTCCAGTTTGTGGCGCATACCTACCGCATAGTCGTTGAAGTCGTGTGCGGGAGTGACTTTTACTACGCCGGTACCGAACT
Source organism: uncultured Gallionella sp. (assembly GCA_964410705.1). Taxonomy (GTDB): domain Bacteria; phylum Pseudomonadota; class Gammaproteobacteria; order Burkholderiales; family Gallionellaceae; genus Gallionella. The sequence goes on along the minus strand of CAYPIG010000067.1, from coordinate 14,724 downwards.
CGCGATCGACGTATTCGTCGGCGATGACGGGGATGCAGCGGGCGCAAAGCGGCAGCGCAACCTGCTTGCCGATCAGATGCGCATAGCGCTCATCTTCAGGGTGGATCATCACCGCCACGTCGCCCAACAGCGTCTCGGGTCGGGTGGTGGCAACGGTCAGATGCGTCAGCCCGTGTACGGTGTCCACTTCGGCCAGCGGGTAGCGGATGTGGTACATGAAGCCGTCCTCTTCCTCCTGGACGACCTCCAGGTCGGATACCGCGGTGTGCAGTTTGGGATCCCAGTTGACCAGGCGTTTGCCGCGATAGATCAGGCCTTCGTTATAGAGACGCACGAAGGTCTCGGTGACCGACTGCGACAGTCCTTCGTCCATGGTGAAACGCTCGCGCTGCCAGTCGGGCGAGGTACCCAGACGGCGCATCTGGCGTGTGATGGTATCACCTGAGAATTTCTTCCATTCCCAGACTTTCTCGATGAACGCTTCGCGGCCTAAATCATGGCGCGAGACGCCTTTTGCATCGAGCTGGCGCTCGACCACGATCTGTGTGGCGATGCCTGCATGATCGGTGCCCGGTTGCCAGAGGGTGTTGTCGCCTCTCATTCTATGGTAGCGGGTGAGCGTATCCATCAGGGTCTGATTAAAACCATGGCCCATGTGCAGCGTGCCGGTCACGTTGGGCGGCGGCAGCTGGATGCAGAAGGAAGCGGTCTTGGCAGGATCCGTGCCCGCATTGAAATAGCCTGATTCTTCCCACTTGGGATACCAGCGCGATTCGATTTCTTTGGGTTCAAAACTTTTGGTCAATTCCATGGCAGTCAAACGGGTCGGGCTTTTATAAAGGGGCGATTATACGACAGGGGTGGTAAGTCGTGAGTGGGGAGTGGTAAGTCGTAAGTAAAACCACTTACCACTTACCACTTGCTGTATGTGACAGCGCCTCGCGCAGCAGTTTGGGCAGTTCGGCCTTAAATTCGCTGATGGCAAAATCAACGGCCAGCCTTTGCAGCTCTTCGAGTTGCCGGTTCAGTTTGTCGGCAAATACGGTTTCAAGATGGCTTTCTAGCTCCTGCAGCAACTGCTGCATTTCTTCCGCATTGAGGGCACGTACCGGCTTTTTTTCGACGGGCTCAACGACTTCGAACAGAACGGGCAGCTCCAAGGCGGTCGCATATTCGGTGACTTCGGTCAGCAGCGGCAACTCGTCGGTCGGGTCGGTCATGATGTCAGATCGAAGTGGCGCAATTCGTAGCCCTGCTCGCGATAGAGCTTGTAGCGTTCACGGCCCAGCTGGCTGTCTGTTGCATCCGTGCCGATGATTTCGGCCAGCCGGTCAAAACGGCTGAAATAGGGCAGGCATGCGCTGTGCAGGCTGATTAAGAGATCGTGGTGCGGAAAATCCTCGCGCTCAAGACACAGCAGCACGGGAGATGTCTGGTCTTCCTTGCTGTGGGGAATAAATGCGGTATCCGGATACTGCCACAGCAGTTTATCGAGGGCCTCTAAAGTGGCTGCATCCGGCACGCCCACGACCGTCTTCAGGCCGTGCTGCATCGCCTTGTGGCAAAGCTGGCAGGCGGTGCGCAAACGGTCGGTTGAGCCTGTGTAAAAGTCAATTTTTGTCATTGGCTTTATTGATCAGATACTGTGCCAGCAGCGGTACGGGGCGGCCCGTAGAGCCTTTTTCCTTGCCGGATTTCCATGCGGTGCCGGCGATATCCAGATGCGCCCAGCGGTGTTCTTTGGTGAAGCGGGACAAGAAGCAGGCTGCGGTAATGCTGCCCGCCGCCCTGCCGCCGATGTTTTGCATGTCGGCAAAATTGCTGTCCAGTTGCGACTGGTACTCATCCCATAGCGGCATCTGCCAGGCTTTGTCATTCGAATACTCTCCAGCCTGCAGCAGCTTTTGCGCCAGATCATCGTTGTTGCTGAACAGGCCGCTGGCAACGCCGCCCAGTGCGATCACGCAGGCGCCGGTCAGTGTCGCAATGTCGATCACGGTATTAGGCTCAAAGCGGGCCGCATAAGTCAGCGCATCACAGAGTATCAGCCGTCCCTCGGCATCGGTGTTGAGGATCTCGATGCTGATGCCTGCCATGCTCTTGACGATGTCGCCCGGGCGGCTGGCTGCGCCATCGGGCATATTCTCGCTGCTGGGGATGACTGCGACCACGTTGAGTTTGAGATTCATTTCGGCAATCGCCTGCATGGTGCCCAGCACGCTGGCTGCGCCGCACATGTCGTATTTCATCTCGTCCATCTCGGCGCCGGGTTTGAGCGAGATGCCGCCTGAATCAAAGGTCAGCCCTTTGCCCACCAGCACCACGGGTTTTTGTTTCTTGTCGGCGCCGCGATATTCCAGCGTGATCAGTTTGGCGGGCTGACGGCTGCCGCGCGTGACCGAGAGCAGTGCATGCATGCCGAGTTTTTCCATCTCCTTCTCTTCGAGCACGGTCACTTTCAGCTTGTGCGCCTCCGCCATTTTTTCGGCCTGCTGGGCAAGATAAGCAGGGGTGCAGATATTGCCCGGCAGATTGCCCAGATCTTTTGCCAGTCTCGTGCCATGGGCGATGGCGGCAGCCTGAGCCAGCGTGTTTTGCAGCGCATTGCCAGGCTTTTTCGCGCAGCCGATCAGTATCTTGTGCAGCAGCGGTTTGTCCGCCGGCTTGCTCTTGAGCTGATCGCAGCGATAGAGCGATTCTGCGGCCAGCTGCACGATCTGATTGATTTTCCAGCCGTCATCCCTCTCAGGTACGGCAAGCTCGGTCAAATAAAGCGTTGCATCCTTGCAGTTGGCTTTTTGCAGTGCCGAAAAAGCATTGCGCAGCATGTCGATGTACTGTTTTGCTTTGAATTCATCCGCCTTGCCCAGGCCCATCAGCAGCGCGCGCTCTGCGCATCCGCCGGACAGGGTGTGCATCATCAGCGTGCTGCCGGCCTTGCCGGTAATGTCTCCGCGCGCAATTAAGCGGCCCAGCTGGTGATCGCATGCCTGATCGAGGACTTGTGCGGCGGGGCTCAATTGCCCCCCTTCGAAAACACCTAAAACCAGGCAAGCGCTGCGTTGATGCTCCGGACTGCTTTGTTTTATGCTAAATTCCACGCGTAGCTCTCCAATTGATTACATGTTCCGATGCCAGATTATCCGCAAACTGCCCGTATAAAGTCAAAGTTGTTTCGCCACGGGCAATTTCACCGCGCCCTGGTGCGCGAGTTTGCCGGTAACGGCATGCTGGTGTTCGCAACTTTACTCGGCATCGTCGTGATCAGCCAGCTGATTCGTTTTCTGGGTGAGGCGGTCAGCGGCAAACTGGCGCCGGACGGAGTGCTGGCACTGCTCGGATTCAGTGCGCTCAATTACCTGCCGGTGTTGCTGTCGATGAGCTTGTTTATCTCGATACTGCTGACTTTGTCGCGCTGTTATCGGGACAGCGAAATGGTGGTGTGGTTTTCTGCCGGAATCGGTTTGAACCGCTGGATACGTCCGGTGCTCTGGTATGCCATGCCCGTCGTGACGGTGATTGCCGTGCTGAGTCTGGTTTTGTCACCCTGGGCTCTGAAAAAAGCCGAGGACTATAAGAGCCGGCTTGAAAGCCGGGACGAGGTCTCGACCGTTAAGCCCGGCGTCTTTCATGAATCTGCGCAGTCGGACCGGGTCTATTTTGTCGAAAAGGTCAATCCCGGCGATGGCCTCATCGGCAATATCTTCGTGCGTTCTGTGCAAAACTCCCATCTGGGAACCATGGTTGCGCGCGAGGGATTTCAGGAAACTCATGCTAACGGTGACCGCTTTCTGGTTCTGACGAACGGGACGCGTTACGAGGGGGTGGCGGGGCAGCGCGATTACCGCATCGTCGAATTTGAGCGCTATGCGATGCGCATCGAGGGCGGGGCCGCCAAGCAGGCGCTTTATAACCCCAGGGTGCTGAGCACTCCTGAGTTGTGGCGCAATCCCATACTCTGGAATCTGTCCGAACTCGAATGGCGGTTGGGGTTGCCGATCAGCGCCGCCGTGCTGTCCTTGCTCGCCATTGTACTGAGCTTTGTCAATCCCCGCGCCGGACGCTCGTTCAATCTGGTGCTGGCGATGTTGCTCTACATGCTCTACAGCAACATGATCAGCGTGACCAATGCCTGGGTGACTCAGGGCAAGATGGCGCCGGGCATCGGTCTTTGGGGTATACACACGCTGATGCTGCTGGTTGTCGTGCTGATGTTCTACTGGCGCATGACGCTGTTTTCCTTCCGCCGGGTATTTGTCAAATGAAACTGCTGACCCGCTATCTGGCTCGCGAGATTTATGCCGGCATCGCGCTGGTGTTCGCTTCGCTCATCCTGCTGTTCGCCTTCCTCGATTTCATCCACGAACTGGGTGCTATGGGCAACGGGCAGTACAGTCTGGGTTATGTGCTGGCGTTTGTCGTGCTGACGATACCGGGGCATGTCTATGAACTGTTTCCGGTGGCGGTTCTGATCGGCACCATACTCGCGCTGGTGCAGATGGCGGCGCGCTCTGAACTGACCATCTACCGGGCATCGGGGGCTTCCACGGCGCAGATGCTGGCGGCGCTGGGGAAAATTGCGTTGCCGCTGATCTTGCTCAGCTTTGCCTCGGGGGAGCTGATTTCTCCGCCTGCCGAGCGCATGGCGCAAAAATTGCGCCTCAAGGCGCTCAATACGCAGATTTCACTGCAGGCATTCCGTTCGGGGGTGTGGGTGAAGGACGGCAAGAGTTTTGTCAACGTCAAAAGCGTGATGCCCGATACCAGTTTGTCGGATATCGATATCTACACTTTTGATGATGCTTTTCATCTTAAAACGATACGGCATGCCGCGCGTGCTGCCTATCTTCCCTCCGGAGCCTGGCGGCTGGAAGAGTTGCTGCAGACCAACTTTGAACGCTCCGGCATCACGACGCAATCGAGTTCTCAGCAGGAATGGAGTACCGCTCTGACGCCAGGCATACTGAGCGTGATGATGGTGGTTCCCGAGCAGATGTCGGCCTACGATCTATATAAATATACCTCTCACCTGAAGGGCAACAAGCAGCAGAGCGCGCGTTATGAGATTGCAATGTGGAACAAGCTGGTTTATCCGTTCGCTTTGATGGTGATGATGGTGCTAGCCTTGCCCTTCGCCTCCTATCACCGGCGCTCCGGTGGGGTGAGCGTGCTGGTGTTCGCGGGTATCGTGATCGGGCTGATTTTTCATTTTGCCGGACGCCTGCTCGCCAGTCTGGGTGCGCTCAACGAATGGCATCCGCTGTTCAGCGCCTCTGCCATGACGGGCGTTTTTCTGCTGATCGGCGCGGTCATGATCTGGAAGGTTGAGCGGCGCTAAGACTTTTTAGACCAGGACCGCGGCAATACAAAAGTTGTACTTCAGGATTGAATCCGCCCTTAAGCCCACAGATATTTGATGATTCAGGCTCAGTAGTTCAGCGTCTTGAAGTAAATTCCTCGCAGATCGGGAAGCGCCAGGAGCTCTCCATACGGTTCCGGGTGCAGACGCAAAACGTGCATCGCCAGATCGCTGTCTATGTAGCGTTGCCCGGCCTCGCTGTCGAACCAAAGGGAGCCGTCTTGGGTATCGCGTGAGAGCGTTTGAATCTCGTAGCGGCCATGGCTCTTGAGGCGGGCAATGGCGCGATGCCATATGGTTCCGCGGCCCTTCTCTTCGAAGACTTCCGCAAAGGCTGGGGTTGCCCGGCTAATGATGCCTATATATGTTCCCTTGCCGGGGTCCTCGAGGCGATAAGGTGGCAGCCGTTCGGTGATCATGCCGTCCTGCCGGTCATGATCGTGAAAGTCGGAGGGAATGGGGGCGTGAATTTCCCGTTTTTCATGAACGACGGTTCTGATTGATGGCGCATGCAGATCTTTAAGATCATAGCTGAGCACAATCTGCTGCTTAATGACCCGCCACTCACCGGGTTTGAGCCTTGCGTCACGTTCTTCTTTTTGTATGTTGGCAAGGAGGTTCAATGTCCGGTCAGCCGGATCTAACCACTGTTTATCCGGCGAAACCCCATCCTCCGCACAAAATGCGGCAGTCAGGGGCGATTCTGATGTCGGTTGTTCCAGCGGGATGACGAACAGTTCGCCTGTATTTACCAGCAGGTAGCCACTGTGCTCCCCGACATCGAAATCTGTCGGCGTGAGAACCGGCGTTATCTGCTCGTAACGGCGCGGCTCCAGAGAAGTGCGAGCAACCTCGTTTAATTCGGCATCAAGGTAAATCACCGCATTGTCGCTGAGGGCAAGTAATCCTTTGTCCCATATGCCCAGCCAGTAAGGAATCCCGGTCTTGCTTTTGACTGTGCCCTCATGAAGCGGCTTGAGATCCATTCCCAATTCAGAGACTGTGCCGAGCAGCATATCCATGCGGTAAATCCGTCCGCCCGCCGTAATGAATTCGTCTATGCGGCCTGAAGATGCCACGCCCAGTAAGCGCAAACCGCCTTTGCTCTGCAGCGCATAGTTCGAGACACCGCTGGTCGAAAATACCAGAAAACCATGCTGCTCCAAAGCTGGTTTGTCGGCTAGGGCGAAGTCTATGGATGAAATGAGTAAAGCTGCCAACAGAATTGTTGTTATGGGGTTGTGTTTCATTTGGCCCTCATGGTTGATACCGCATCTTCATCGCTTCAGTACGCGCTATGATAGTGTCAAAACCGGAAAGGATCCCGAACTTTTAGACGTTGTGGGTGGCGTATCGTTAATCGCGTCACTTTTATTTGTGTGCTAGCCACCTGCAATACTGAAATGAGACGTTATCGTAAAAGTCCGCTTAAACGATGGTACGAAATCGGCGCTAGCGGACTAACAAGTAGGTATGGGAGAACAATGATGAAAAGCAAAATTCGCTGCTTCGGACTCTGGCTGGCATTGTTTATTGGATGTGTCTCAGCGGCAGAAAAGCCTGAAACCTTCGTTCAGATGGGGCATATAAAACGGATTAACGCGGTAGTTTTTTCGCCTGACGCCAAATATGCGATATCGGGGAGTTGGGACGCCACGCTCAAGTTATGGGATGTCGCCTCAGGAAGGGAGGTTCGCACTTACTACGGGAAGGAAAAAGTGAGCGCAATCGCGCTAAGTCCAGACGGGCAGTATGTCCTTTCAGCTGACGAAGGTCAAAGAGAAAACCTTCAACTATGGGACGTAACCACGGGAAAGAAGATCAGGACGTTCAGCGGACACGAGGGCGGGATGGAGGCGATCACCTCTGTTGCCTTTATGCCTGACGGAAAACGGGCTGTTTCTGCTGGGGGAAGCGATCACATACTCAAGCTGTGGGATCTTGAGTCTGGCGATGAATTGCGGACTTACAGCACCGAGAACAACGATATGGCTCAATTCACTGCCGTTGCGATCAGCCCGGACGGGAAATATCTTATCGCCGGAAGCCGCTACAACGGTCAGGTGGAAATGCCGGACGGAACATTTGCCAATGCCAGGAGCACAGATAGCACCATCGTCATATGGGATATAGCCACGGGTGAAAGAATAAAAGCCTTTAACGCGGGGCTGGGCTGGGTGCAGGCACTGGCTGTCAGCCCGGACGGAAAATATCTCATTTCGGGCGATTTCGAAGACCAAGCCAGAATGTGGGAAATCGCCACGGGGCTGCAAATAAAAGTCTTGGGGGAGGACAGAGTTTCTGCCATTGCGTTCAGTCCGGACGGTAAATTTGCTCTGCTTGGCGGGTCCATGGATATCAGGCTTTGGGATATAGAAAACAACCGGGAGATAAAAAAATTCAGCGGGCACGATGGCTGGATACGCTCGGTCGCTTTCAGTCCCGATGGGAAATATGCGCTATCCGGAAGCGATGACAGCTCTCCCAGGCTCTGGGATATTGCATCCGGCGCAGTGGCGTGGAACTTTGGCGGTAATGCCAGACAAGTCGCTTCGGTCGCCGCGAGCGCCGACGGCAAAAAGCTGCTGGTCGGTCAGGAAGCCGGTTTGCTGAATCTCTGGGATACCTCAAGCGGCAGGCAGATAAAAGCCGTCAAGCACACTCTCGGCGTCCGTGCGGGAATAATCAGCCGCGATGGGGCGTTGGCAGCGGCGGGCGGCTGGGACTTTGAGCAAGGGGTTTCTACAGTCAAGATCTGGAGCACGGCATCCGGCATCGAAACCGCAAGTCTGGAAAAATCCGGCGAATATGCCTGGGCCAAGCCGGTAGCAATCAGCTCGGACAACAAGCAGCTGTTCTGGTCGGCGGGTCGCAGTCTGATGCTGTCCGATATAGCAACTGGGAAAATAGTCAGGACATATCATGGGCACAGGGCCGAAATCAAAGATGCGGCGATAAGCTCTGATGGGGGATATGCCCTTACCAACGACGACATGAAGATCATCCTCTGGAGTGTAGCCACCGGAAAGGCATTAAAAACTTTTGACTTTGGCGATTCTGCCGCAATGGTCGGGGCATTTAGCCCGGATGCTGAAAACGTTGTGTTGATGGTGCCTGATTACCAAGCTGGCAAGTATGCGCTCAAGACCTGGAACATTTCTGCAAACAGGGAGGTTTCTGCGACGATGCTGCAATATGCACCCAAAGGCTACATCGATTCGTTGGCGTTAAGCCACGATGGAAAATTTGCGCTATGGTCGGAGAGTATGAGTTTGTACCTTTGCGAAATCGCGAGCGGTAAGGTGCTAAGAAATTTTTCCGGGCATATGAACCGGATATCTTCCATCGGCATAAGTTCCGACGACAAAACCCTGTATTCGGCCAGCTATGACGGTACGACCCGGCTGTGGGATATTGCCACGGGCAAGGAGATGGTCCAATTCATCAGCTTCACCGATGGCGAGTGGATCGTGATGACACCGGACGGATATTATACTGGTTCTGATAAAGCCGATAAGTATGTGAACGTGCGCATCGGCAACAAGGTATACGGCATAGATCAATACCGCGAGAAGTTCTACCGTCCAGAGGTAGTGATGGCGGTGCTGGCGGGCAAACCGATTGCCGACCTGATTACTCTGGCATCGGTCAAACCCGCTCCCGCCGTGTCTATCGTGGAAACACCCGTTGCGGTGGATGGCGACGAGATTACGGTAAAAGTGAAGGTGATCGATGCGGGCGGCGGCATCGGCGATGTCAGGCTTTATTTGAACGGTTCGGCGGTCATGCTCGACAGCAGCCGCAACCTGGCGGTAACTGAGGCAAGGAACGAGGCGCAGGTGTTTTCCTACAGGGTGCGGCTGGCGGCAGGCAAAAACAGTCTGCGCGCAGTCTCCTTCAACGCGGGAAACTCGATGCAGAGCACGGATGCGTTACATGTAATCGAGGCCAGTTTTGCCGCAAAAACCCCCGCCCTGTATGCACTGGTGATCGGCATCCAGGAATACGACAACCCCAAACTCACGCTCAGATACCCGGTCGGTGATGCCAAACTGATGGCCGCCACTCTGAAAGAGCAGGCAGCGGGATTATTTGAGAATGTGAATGTGGTCGAGCTGACCAGCAAAGTGCAGACCAGCAAGGAGGCGATTACCCAGGCCCTGCTGGAAATCTCGTCTAAGGTAAGGCCAGATGATTTATTCGTGTTTTTCGTCGCCTCTCATGGCACGGTGGATGACGGCGAGTATTTTCTGATTACCTCCAATGTCGGGGCCACCTCAAGTCACCTCCTTAAACGCACCGCCTTCAGTCAGAATGACCTCAAAGCGCTGATTGCCAATGTGCCCTCGACCAAGAAACTGGTGTTCATCGATACCTGTAACGCCGGGAAACTGGGTGAAGCCATCCAGATGGCGATGCTCACGCGCGGCATGGACGAGGACACCGCGCTCAAAATTTTGTCGCGGGCTGTGGGCTCGACCATCCTCTCAGCCTCGAACTCGTTGCAGGAAGCTCTGGAGGGTTATAAGGACCACGGGCTGTTCACCTATGTCGTCGCTGCAGGCTTGAAAGGCGCCGCCGACAGCGATAAGGACGGCTATGTGAAGACCTACGAATTGGTGGACTACGTCGACAGTCAAGTGCCTGAACTGGCCGAGCAGGTGTTCAGGCACAAGCAGTATCCGACGACTAGCCTGAGCGGGCAGGGGTTTCCTGTGGGGCGAGTGAAGTAGGGATGCGGGAGCAGAGTCCGTTTTCGGAAATGGCAGGGTTGGGTTGCGGAGTGCTTAGGGTTTATTCGAGGAACAAAAAACATTGACGATATACGGTCGGTGTTTGATTAAAAAATCTATGAAATCAGTTTGTTGAAAGTGATATTGGCGGAAGGTTGAACGGCGCTAAGGTTGTGCGACGACAGCGCTGGCGGGCATGGTCTGCTTTTGTTTGACCATCTGCTTGATCTGCTCGCGTTTTTCTTTAGGAACCTGATTGAAGGCGCGATATTTCTCCCTTGCCGCTACGCGCTGTTCATGCGTGAGCTTGGCCCAGGTGGATAACCGGCTTAAGAATCTCTGCTTTTCTACGGGGGTGAGCTTGGGGTAGTGTTGTGCCAGTCGCCGCAGATTTTGCTGTTGCGATTCGGGCAGGCTGTTCCATTGCGGATAGATCGGCCATAAAGCGGCCTGTTCGGCAGGCGGCAGCTTTTGCCAGATCTCGGCGCAGGCTGGCAGCGAAACCAGCAGGCAGCACAATGCAATGACCAGTCTACTCATGCTGATCGACAAAGAGTTCTATGGGCAGTTCATCGGTGAGGATGTCGATATCCTGAGGGATTTGCGTATCCTGCCAGTATCCGGCGGCGCCGATGACGATAAGGGCGAATAAAATTGCTACCGCCACCCATTGACTGGTGGTGTGCGGCATCAGCGCTCGATGGCCGACAGTGCTTAGCGAAAACACCGGTACGGTCGTGCGCTGTTTTGACAAGGCCAGAGTCCTCGCCTGTTTCAGTCCGGACAAAACCTGCTCGTCCAGTTGTTCGCTGCTTTGCGTGAGCAACCGGGCGATTTGCTGGTGATCGATTTTTTTCATGACAGTTTTACTCCTATTGCTTCGAGTGCTGCGGCCAGTGCGTGATTGGCCCGAGAGCAGTGCGTTTTGACGCTGCCCTCGGTGCAGCCCATGGTTTCGGCCGTTTCGGCCGTATCCAGACCCTCCCAGTAACGCAGCAGGAATGCTTCGCGTTGACGAGTTGGCAAATTTCTTAATGCATTTTCAATCAGGGCCAGAGTCTGCTTTTGTCCGAATGCGGCATCGGGTGTTGCCGGAGCGCTCTGGTTGTCGCCGTCTTCGAGTACATCCAGCGGGTCGAATTCTTCTTCAGCCTGTTTGGATTGGAAGGCCGAAAACAGCGTGGTCCAGGTTGAGCGGACTTTCTGGCGCCGGCAATGATCGCGTATGGTATTTTGCAGGATACGATGAAAAAGCAGCGGCAGCTCTTCGCAGGGTTTGTCGCCATATTTTTCCGAAAGCTTGATCATGGCGTCCTGAACGACGTCGAGCGCGGTGTGGCTGTCGTGCATGGCAAACATGGCGTGTTTGTATGCGCGGCGCTCGATGCGGCTTAAAAATTGGCCTAGTTCGGCTTGAGTTGCCAGAGGTCGCTCCTTGCTATTGAGGTCGGAATACTAGCAAGATTTTTGTCTTTTTGCCATAAATCGTGCGGTTATAAGCGGCAAATGGTTGACCAAAAGCCCGCTTGCCATTATCTTATACAGTTCTTTTTGAATTAATCATAGGGTGTTTGTCATGGAAATGACCGGCGCGGAAATAACCATCCGTTGTTTGCAGGAAGAAGGGGTCGAATATTTGTTCGGTTACCCTGGCGGTGCGGTGTTGCACATTTACGACGCGCTTTTTCAACAGGACAAGGTCAAGCACATTCTGGTGCGCCACGAACAGGCGGCCGTGCACGCGGCTGACGGCTATGCTCGCTCATCCGACAAGGTCGGCGTGGCGCTGGTCACTTCGGGGCCAGGACTTACCAATGCGGTGACCGGTATCGCGACGGCCTATATGGATTCGATCCCTATGGTGGTGATCAGCGGTCAGGTGCCTACCTATGCGATCGGTGAAGACGCGTTTCAGGAGGTCGATGCGGTCGGCATCACTCGTCCCTGCGTCAAACACAATTTTCTGGTCAAGGATGTCAAAGACATCGCCGCCACGATCAAGAAAGCTTTTTATCTGGCCAAATCCGGCAGGCCCGGGCCTGTGCTGGTCGACATCCCGAAAGATGTGTCGGCACACAGGACTGAGTTTTCCTACCCGGCAACGGTCAATATCCGCTCCTACCACCCTCAAGGGCGCGGCGACAGTCAGCAGATCAGGCAGGCAGCCCAGTTGTTGCTCGAAGCGAAGCGCCCCATGGTCTATGCGGGTGGCGGCGTAGTGCTAGCCGGTGCGGCGACTCAGCTAACCGACCTGGTTCGCCTGCTGGGTTTTCCTTGCACCAATACCCTGATGGGTCTGGGCGGTTTTCCCGCTTCCGATGCCCAGTATCTGGGTATGCTGGGTATGCACGGCACTTACGAGGCCAACATGGCGATGCAGCATTGCGACGTGCTGGTAGCGATAGGCGCGCGTTTCGATGACCGCGTGATCGGCAATGTCGAACACTTTGCGCAGCTTCCACGCAAGATCATCCATATCGACATCGATCCTTCGACGATCGCCAAGCGTGTCAAGGTGGATGTTCCTATCGTGGGTGACTTGAAGCTGGTGCTGGACGAGTTGCTGACTGTGTTGCGCAGCAGTCGCCAGAAACCCGAGGCAGGCGAAATGGCCGACTGGTGGCGTCAGATCGAAGAATGGCGCGGGATAGGCGGCGGATTGCGTTACAGAAATTCCACTGAAATCATCAAGCCGCAGTTCGTGATCGAAACGCTGCACCGGCTGACCGGGGGCGATGCGTTCGTCACCTCCGACGTGGGGCAGCACCAGATGTGGGCAGCGCAGTATTACAAATTCAACCATCCGCGCCGCTGGATCAATTCTGGCGGCTTAGGAACGATGGGTTTCGGTCTGCCTGCGGCGATGGGCGTGCAGTTGAAGCACCCTGGCGAAACGGTGGCCTGCGTGACCGGCGAGGGCAGTATCCAGATGAATATTCAGGAGTTGTCCACCTGCAAGCAATATCATCTGCCGATCAAGGTGCTGTCGCTCAACAACGGTTATCTGGGCATGGTTCGTCAGTGGCAGGAATTCTTTCATGGCAACCGTTTCTCGGAATCCTACATGGATGCGCTGCCTGACTTCGTTAAGGTCGCCGAAGCCTATGGGCATATCGGCATACGCATCGAAAAGCCCTGCGATGTCGAACCTGCGATAATCGAAGCCTTGTCGCGCAAGAACGATCTGGTATTCATGGATTTCAGAACCGATCCGACGGAAAACGTGTTCCCCATGGTGCCCGGAGGCAAGGGTTTGTCTGAAGTCGTTTTGTCGGAGGATTTATAATGCGTCATATTATTTCCTTGTTGATGGAAAACGAAGCGGGTGCGCTGTCGCGGGTGGCGGGATTGTTTTCGGCGCGCGGTTATAATATCGAATCGCTGACCGTCGCACCGACGGAAGACCGCAGTCTGTCTCGCATGACCATAGTGACCAGCGGTTCGGATGCCATCATCGAACAGATTACCAAACAGTTAAATAAACTGGTCGATGTCGTGTCGGTGATGGATTTGAGCGAGGGCGAGCACATCGAACGCGAATTGATGCTGGTCAAGCTGCGTGCAGAAGGTGAGGCTCGCGAAGAGTTGAAGCGCCTGACGGATATTTTCCGCGGCCGCATCCTGGATGTGTCGGATCACACTTATACCATCGAGCTGACCGGTGCGCGCGTCAAGCTGGACAGCTTCATCGATGCAATCGGCCATGAATTGATACTGGAAACGGTACGCACCGGTGCTTCCGGTATCGGACGCGGCAACAGGATTTTAAGCTTGTAATGATGAGCTTGTAGCGGGTAGCGGACCCAATCAGAGCTACCAGCCACAAGCTACTCGCTGTTTTTTATTTTTTTATTTTTTATAGAGGGCAACATGAAAGTTTTTTACGATAAAGATGCAGACCTGTCACTGATCAAGGGCAAACAAGTAACCATCGTGGGCTACGGCTCGCAAGGCCACGCACACGCACAGAATCTGCGCGATTCAGGCGTTAATGTCACCGTCGGTCTGCGTCGCGATGGCGCATCCTGGGCAAAAGCTCAAGCCGCAGGTTTGAACGTGGCAGAAGTGGCCGATGCGGTTAAGGTCGCCGACGTCGTGATGATTTTGTTGCCGGATGAAACCATTCCTGAAGTTTACAATCGCGACGTTGCGCCGAACATGAAGGCGGGCGCGGCACTGGCTTTTGCTCACGGTTTTAACGTTCACTACAATCAGGTTGTGCCGCGCGCAGACGTTGACGTGATCATGATCGCTCCCAAGGGACCTGGTCACACCGTGCGTTCCGAATACCTCAAGGGTGGCGGTGTACCATCCCTGATTGCGGTATTTCAGGACAAATCAGGCAAGGCCCGCGACATCGCACTGTCTTATGCGGCTGCCAACGGCGGCACCAAGGGCGGCGTTATCGAAACCAACTTCCGCGAAGAAACAGAAACCGATCTGTTCGGTGAGCAGGCGGTATTGTGCGGCGGCGCGGTTGAACTGGTAAAGGCAGGTTTTGAAACTCTGACCGAAGCCGGTTATGCACCTGAAATGGCTTACTTCGAGTGTCTGCACGAGCTGAAGCTGATCGTGGACCTGATGTACGAAGGCGGTATCGCCAACATGAACTACTCGATCTCCAACAATGCG
>CAYPIG010000066.1:5433-15453 GCA_964410705.1 uncultured Gallionella sp. | reverse complement strand
CCTTCGCGGCGCATGTTTTCCAGTAAGATGGTCAGGTGCAATTCGCCGCGACCGGACAACAAGAACACGTCGGTGTTGTCGGTTTCTTCGACGCGCAGCGCCACATTGACCAGCAACTCCTTGTTCAGACGATCGCGGATCTGACGGCTGGTCACCATATTGCCTTCCTGACCGCACAAGGGTGAGGTATTGACCATCAGGTTCATGCTGAGCGTAGGCTCATCGATCTTGGGCAGCGGCAGCGCTTCAGGCTTGCTGACGTCGGCGATGGTCACACCGATGCCGATTTCCTCGATACCGTTGATCAGGATGATGTCGCCCGCCATCGCTTCATCGAGCAGGATGCGATCCACGCCCTGAAATCCCAGCACCTGATTGACGCGTGCGCGCTTGGATGACTTGTCGCCATTCATGACCATGACTTCCTGGCCTGGGCGGATCTTGCCGCGGGTCACGCGACCCACGCCGATGCGACCGACGAAACTGGAATAGTCCAGCGCAGAAATCTGCAGCTGCAGCGGCTCTTCCGTTGCTGAAACGCAAGGAGCCGGCACGCTGTTCAATACCGTATCGAACAGCGGGCGCATGTCCGAGCTCTCCGCGCTCAGATCGAGCTTGGCAAAACCGTTCAGAGCGGATGCATAAACGACAGGGAAATCGAGCTGCTCATCGGTCGCCCCCAGCTTGTCGAAAAGATCGAAAGTCTGATCCACCACCCAGTCAGGGCGCGCACCGGGACGGTCGATCTTGTTGATCACGACGATGGGACGCAAGCCCAGCGCCAGCGCTTTTTTGGTGACGAAACGGGTCTGCGGCATCGGGCCGTCCACCGCATCGACCAAAAGCAGCACGCCGTCTACCATGCCCAGCACGCGCTCGACTTCGCCGCCGAAGTCGGCGTGGCCCGGTGTGTCGACGATGTTGATGTGCACGCCTTCATATTGAACCGCGCAGTTCTTCGCCAGAATCGTGATGCCGCGTTCCTTTTCCAGATCGTTGTTGTCCATCACACGTTCGGCGACGTGCTGGTGAGCGGAGAAAGAGCCTGCCTGGGACAGCAGCTTGTCGACCAGGGTGGTTTTGCCGTGATCGACGTGGGCAATGATGGCGATGTTGCGAAGTTGGCGTGACATGGATACAGCCTTGCTAAATGTATGGGGGGCGCATTCTACCACAGGCTGCTCGGTTAACGTAAATGTCCTTCCTGCCGCAGTCGTTCGCGCCACTGCTTCATCCAGCCTTGCAGTGCAGATGCCAACATCGGACGGGCGATATAATAGCCCTGCGCGATGTCGCAGTTGCGGGACCGCAAAAATACCCAGTCTTCCGCATCCTCCACCCCTTCGGCCACGACCTCGATGCCAAGTTCGCGGGCAAGCGAGAGGCTGGCATCGAACAGCGCACGCAGCCTGGGATACTGCCAGGCATCGTGCGTAAAACTCTGGTCTATCTTGAGCTCGTCAAAAGGCAAGTCGCGCAGTTGTGCAAGTGAAGAATGACCGGTGCCAAAATCGTCGATCGAAAGGCTAAAACGCTTCAGACTCAAACGGGTCAGCACGTCAAGCGAGGTCGTCAACTTTTGCATCAGCCGACTCTCGGTCACTTCCAGCACCAAAGATTCAGGCATCACACCGGCACGCATCGTCTCGGCATAAACGTAGTCGGCAAAGCCAAGATCGGCAATATCGTCCATCGACACATTGACCGCGACGCGCAGATTAATACCCGACTGCTGCCAGATCGCCGTCTGTTTCAGTGCCTGACTGAGCACGCAGCGCGTCAAATCGCCGATCAGGCCGTGCTCTTCCGCAAGCCTTATGAAGCGGTCCGGAAAGACCATGCCATCCACGGGATGCTGCCAGCGCACCAGCGTTTCGACGCCGATGACCTCCCCGGTCGAGACCGCCACCTTGGGCTGATAATAATTGACCAGCTCACCGTTGCAGAGGGCGGTGCGCAGCTCTGCCGCCGTATAGTTTTTAACGTAAGCCACCTCGGCGGCAATCTTTGTCGGCACCCATTTATCCAGCAGTCCGGATAACCCGGATGCCGTTGCCGGCTTGTGCTGGGTTCCCAGCACGACAAGACGATGCGCCAGTGCGAGCTTATGGGTCGCCTCCAGCATGCGCTCACGCTCGCCGCTGATCAGAATCAAACTGACGGCACAATGCCGCTGCCCAAGATGGCGGACGAATTCAATCCCGTCCATGTCCGGCATATTGATGTCGAGCAGAATTACATCCGGCATCTGCCCGTTGCAACTGCTCAGCGCATCAACGCCGCTCTCAAAACAGCTGATGTTGCGATAACCCAAACCATTGAGCATGCTGCCCAGCAGTTTGAGCATGAAGGGATCATCGTCCAGCAGCAGGATGCTCAGATCCATCTTGTCGATCATCGTCCGGCCTCCCGGCTCACCTTCAGCCGCCTTGCCAGATATTGCTCAACCGCGCCCATTGCCAGATCGAATTGCGCCATCAGTTCGTCGACCGCAGCCCCCTCCTTTACCGCCCGCTCGAGCTGCTCGCACACCTCGCCTAGCCTGAGCGCGCCAACCGATCGAGCGGAAGACTTCAGCTTATGCGCAGCACTTCCCACGCCGCTTAAGTTGCCCGCTGCAAAATCCGCATTGATGCCTGCCGCAATGCGCGCCGCACTGCTGCGAAAATTTTGCAGCAATCCGCCAGCCGCATCCTTGCCCACCAGGGCTTCGAGCACGCGCACATCGACGGGCAGCCATTTCTCCAGCCTCGCGCGGAGCAGTTCCAGCCGCACCGGTTTTGACAGATAATCGTCCATACCGGCAGCGCGGCAACGCGCCTCCTCATCTGCCAGGGCATTGGCGGTAAGCGCGATGACCGGCGTGCGACCGGAACCTGAGCTGGCTTCCTCATCGCGAATCGCGGCAACAAGCTCGTAGCCGTCCATGTTGGGCATGTGTATATCGGTCAACACCAGCGCATACTCGCCGCGCGCCCAGCGGGCCTGTGCTTCCACGCCGTCGTTCGACACTTCCGCCGCGAACCCGAGTATTGCCAGCTGCTGACGTATGACCTGCTGATTGGTTTCATTGTCTTCGGCCACCAGTATCAGCCGCCCGCATCTTGCCGCTTCCTCATGTGAGGGCGCCTCAAAGGATGCGTGTGTAAGGCCGGGAGAATCAGGATGCACCTCAATTTCGGCTAGGCCTGCGGCAATGGCGACGGCTTGCAGCAATTCACGCCGCGAGAGCAGATTGCCGTCGACCTGCACCAGATCCTGCGCAACCCGGCGTACCCGGCGGCGTTTGCCTCTGCCGATCACAAACAGGCGAACATCAGCATGTAAACCGGCAGCGGCACGCAATTCATCCAGCGGCGGAGGGGCCTTTTGCGCGTCAAACACCCATACCCACAAGCCTTCGGAGGGCAATTTTCGTGCCGCGTCGATATCCGCCACCCGCTGAACCTCGGCACCGGCATGCGCCAATTGCAGCGCGATATCTTCCGCCAAACCCTCATCCGATCCGATCACAAGACAGGGCAATCCTGCCACCGGTGAGATCGTTATTTCACTCTGATGCGCGACAATGAAGGGCAGACTCACGGTAAAAGTGCTGCCCGCATCAGGCTTGCTCTGCACGCGGATCTCTCCGCCCATCAGCTGCACGAGATGGCTCGCAATGGCAAGGCCCAGCCCCGTTCCGCCAAACCGTCTTGACGTAGAAGAGTCAGCCTGCTCGAACGGGGTAAACAGCCGCGCCTGAGTCTGCTCATCCATACCGATACCACTGTCGCGCACCGTGAAATCCAGCCATACCCGCTCATCCTCGCGTCTTGAAAGACTGACGCGCACGATCACCTGACCCGTTCTGTCTTCACCGCTTGAAAATTTGATCGCATTATTGATCAAGTTGGTCAAAATCTGGCGCAGGCGCAGCGCATCCCCCAGCACAGGGTGCGCAATGGCAGGATCGATAAACATCATCAGCTCAACCTGCTTTTTTTCGGCGATGTGAATGAACAGATTGCAGGACTTTTCAACCACGTCCTCGATCGAGAGCCGCTCCTGCTCGATTTGAAGCTTGCCGGCCTCTATCCTGGAAAAATCGAGTATGTCTTCGATGATGCCCAGCAGCGAGTTGGCCGAATCGTGAATCAGGTTGACCATTTCGACCTGATTCCCCTTGAGACTGGTTTGCAGCAATACGTCCAGCATGCCGATTACGCCGTTCATCGGCGTGCGAATCTCGTGACTCATCGCGGCCAGAAAATCCGACTTGGCACGACTGGCCTGCTCGGCGGCAGCCTTGGCCTGCTGCAACAAAAGCTCGTTTCTTTTCTGTTCGGTGATGTCGCGGGCCGCGGCAAACATCAAGCCGCCCTCATGTGGCACGGAAACCCATGAGAGCAGGCGATATGAACCATCCTTGTGCTGGTAACGATTCTCGAAATGAAATACGCGCTCGCCGGAAACCACCTGCCGCTCAACCTCATGCAGCGTGGCGGCAACATCGTCGGGATGGATGAAGTCGAGATACGGACGCGACAGCATCTCCTCGACGCTCCAGCCCAGAGCCTGCGTGAATCCGGGATTGATGCGCTTGAAATAGCCGTCCTCACTGGAAATACACAGCATGTCCAGCGAAAGATCGAAGAAAAGCTCGAGCTGTTTCTCCGCCGCTCTTTGCGCGGTGATGTCTCTTGTAATGTTGGAGACGCCAACGACCTGTCCGTCATGATCGAAGATGGGCGAAATCGTCACGGAAACATCGATCCGATGGCCATCCTTGCAGCGCCGTACCGTATAAAAATGGTTCACCTTTTCGCCATGCGACAGACGCGACAGGATTTCGGCCTCTTCATCCACATGATCAGCCGGGATCAGCATCTGCATCGACTCGCCGATCGCCTCTTCCCGGCTATAGCCAAAAATCCTTTGTGCGGCCGGATTCCAGCTGGTGATGATGCCGTCCAGGGTTTTACTGATGACCGCATCGTCGGTGGAATCGACGATCGCCCCGAAGCGTTGCAGCACCAGTTCGCTCTGGCGCAGTTCGTGTATGTGCTTGGAAAGCTCCAGATTGAGCGATGCCTCCCTCGCCTGAGTTTCCCTGATCTCATCCAGTTCCCGCTGATAATGTTTACGGTAGCGGTGCATGGCCTCGATCGCGAAGGACATGATGATGCCATCAGCGAGAAACACTGCGTTCGACCAGAATCCGTTTTTAAAACTTTCAGCCGAAAATTCATAGGGCGGAATGAAGAAATAGGTCGCCAGCAACAGGCCGATCAATGTAGCCAACAACCCTGAACGTATTCCGCCGGCAATGGCGGCCAACGTGACGGCGGGGAAAAAGGTGACATATTGCAGGCCGGCGCTGACCGGCGCGATGGCGAGCCGCACAAACAGCGCGAACGCCATCAGCAGCGCGACCAGCAAATAGTCCAGGAATGGGCTGCGATCTTTCTCGATAAAGGCGGCGACCCCCGCTGTTATCCGCTCGAGGCTTGGCGAAAACAAGCTGGTGATCTTTGAAAGCATCGCTTTTACATTCATCATGGCCTGAGCAGCAAAAACCGGAAGTAAGAGATGAGTGCTAGTATATGCCAATAACGAACGATTCCCTGATCCAGGGATTGCAAACCGGATATAAAGAAGATTCTCAGTTAAAAATAAGTAAATTCCCATATAAAAATGGTGTCACGATCAACGAAATTTCAACCTGAATATCAACAAGAGGCTTCTTTGAACGATCAACCTGTAATTCTTCTTGTCGAAGACGATGAATTTGCGGCAGAACTGACCGCAACGATACTCTCCCCGCATTACGCCGTGCATCACGTCGATAGCGGGCAAGCCGCGCTGGATTTCGTTGACCGGAAGACACCCGATCTGGTATTGCTCGATGTCGCCATGCCAGGATTGTCCGGGTACGAGGTCTGTCGAACCCTGCGCAACCATACTGCGCATTTTCCGATCATTTTCCTGTCCGGCATGGTCAGCGAAGAAAACCGCCTGACCGGTTATGAGGCGGGGGGCGATGACTACTTAAGCAAACCCATTTCAAGACCCGAACTGCTGCAAAAAATCAGCCTGTCGCTGAAAAATCACGCCGAACGTCGCAGCATGCAGCTGGATATCTCCACGATTTCTGCCACCGCGATGACGGCGATGACCAGCGCGGCAGACATGGGCACGCTGTTCCAGTTTTTGCAAACCAGTTTTAAATGCCCCGACTACAAGGCCCTTTGCCATGAGGTGGTAAAAACCCTTGCGTCTTATGGCGTGAAGAGCAGCGTACAGATTTGCGGGCAATTCGGCTGTACATCTGTCAGTTCCGATGGCCCCTGTTCACCGCTGGAAAACTCCGTGCTCGCCAATATGGCCGAACACGACCGCCTGTTCGAATTCAGTTCCTGCCTGTCGTGCAGCTATGAACACATCACCATCATCGTCAAGCATATCGATCGCAGCGATGCCGACCGCCACGGCAGACTAAGGGACAATCTGGCGCTGCTCGCGGAGGGCGCCAATATGCGCATCGCCTCACTGGACAGCAGCGCAGCGCTCGAAAAAGAGCGTCAGGCACTGACTCAACTGATATCGAATACCCGACGTACACTGAGCGACATTGATCAGCACAATAAAGAACAGCGCATCGAAAACAAAAGGATATTCGATAACTTGCAGACTGAATTTGACCGCCACATGTTAACGATCGGTATCACGGTCAGCCAGGAAGTCGAGTTATCGGAACTGGTAAGCGATGCCTGCGACCAGTCACTGGCACTCTACGACAAAGGACTCCCCACTGAAATGCACATGAAAAACCTGCTCGAACAGCTTGACGTGCCAGGCTGAATCCTTCACGCAACAACTCGGGGCTTTGCCCCTTAGTTGTGCGGGGAAGACCCTTCATTCAGGAATAGGCGATTTATCGCCTTATATTCCGCGGGAAGACCCTTGCGGCCTTGCGGTCTTGCGGTCTTGCGGTCTTTCGGTCTTGCGGTCTTGCGGTCTAAATCCTGAATCCTGAATCCTGAATCCCGGACTGATACCCGTCGCGCGATCGGTTGGCCACATAACCTACGGCCAGCACACCTGCACCTCAATCAACACGCCCACCACGGTCGCCAACGCCGTCCCCGATTGAAAACCAAACAGACTGATCGCGGTCGCCAGCAGGCGGAAAATCTCCAGCCTTGCGGATTGCGCCATGGCCGACAAGGCTGCTACGATCTGATCGGATTTAATTTAAATATTTAAACAACAATTGAATCATTGGGCGAATTTTAAACTGAAAATATCAGACGGTTCACCCACAATTCGTTCTGTACGGCTGAAAAATGACGATTCGGAATAAAAATTTCAACAGATTCACGTCGAGCTGTTCAGTTTGTCGCCGTTGAGTGGTAGACTTTGCCCGCAGTAACGCTCAGCCTATTATTTACAAATAAATCACAAAGGGATAAACATGAACAGAAAAGAACTTATTGATGCTTTGGCCAACAAAACCGGCAGCACAAAAACGGTCGCAGAACAGAATATCGCCGCGCTGATCGAAGTTGTCGGTGAAACCCTGGCTAAGGGTGAGAGCATTGCTCTGGTGGGTTTTGGCACCTTCGAAGTGCGCGAACGCGCAGCGCGTACCGGTCGCAATCCCAAGACTGGCGCTGAACTGAAGATCGCCGCTTCAAAAGTTCCCGCATTCAAACCCGGCGCTACACTCAAGTCTGCCGTTAACAAGTAATAATCTGTTAACCGGCAAGAAATAAGCCCGCCCGTAACAGGGCGGGCTTATTTTTAAGCGCGGCGAGTTTTTTTCGTCATCTGCGCCAGCCGTATCGTCTGCCAGGGCTGCACCTGTTCCCAGCTAAAACGCCAGGCCCAGTTCCCGTCGGCCTTCCCCGGATAATTCATGCGGTGCTCCCCGCCCAGACACAATATGTCCTGCAGGGGGAAAATGACCGTGTTCGCCACCGAAGCGGCAAGCGACTCCATCATGTCCCAGGGTACGTCGACATTTTCCTGCTCCAGATATTCCCGCACAAAGGAGCGCTCACGATCTGATGCCGCATTCCACCAGCCCTTGAGCGTGTCGTTGTCGTGCGTACCGGTGTAGGCCACCGTGTTGGCGATATAGTTGTGCGGCAAGAAGCAGTTGCTGCGATCTTCGGCAAAGGCAAACTGCAGTATCCGCATGCCGGGCAGATTAAACCGGTCGCGCAGCTGCGCCACATCCTCAGTGATCACGCCCAGATCTTCGGCGATGATGGGCAGATCCGGAAATACTCTGGCAAACGCTTCGAACAAAAGCGCGCCCGGCCCTTGCACCCATCGCCCGTTGATGGCGGTTGTTTCACCGGCCGGCACCTCCCAGTAAGCCGCAAAGCCTCTGAAATGATCGATGCGCACCTGATCAAAATGAGACAACGCATGCCGCAGGCGCTGTATCCACCAGGCATAACCGCTATGCTGATGCACATCCCAGCGGTAGAGCGGATTGCCCCACAACTGCCCGGTTTCGCTGAAATAGTCAGGCGGAACTCCGGCCACAACCGCGGGGGAGCCTGTCTCATCCAGCTCGAAAAGCTCGCGATGCGCCCACACATCGGCGCTCTGATAGGCGACAAAAATCGGCACATCGCCGATCAGCCTGACGCCGCGCTCGTTGGCAAATTTCTTCAGCTGCAGCCATTGGCGCGAAAAACACCACTGGCAGAATTTCCAGAAGCTGATCTTGGCCTGACTGACCGCATCGAGCAACTGCAGCGCATCCGGCTCCCGGTTGGCCAAGACTTCAGGCCACAAATTCCAGTTTTTCCAATCCTGCTGCTCTGCGATCGTCATAAAGCGCGCATAATCGTTTAGCCATACCGATTGCTCACGGCAAAATTCATCGTAAGAGGCGCGCATAGACTCGTTGCCGGATGCAAAAAAGCTGCGGGCGGCGCGACGCAACCGCTCCATCCTGAACGGTCCTTGCAGCGAGTAATCCACCTGAGTTGCACAAAATGCCGGATCCGGCCTTAAATCCCCGTCCTCCAGCCAGCCTTGATGCGCCAGATCGTACAAATCGATCAGCAGCACATTACCGGCAAAAGCGGAACTGCTCATGTAGGGTGAATTACCCGGCCCGATTTCGCCTAACGGCAGCACCTGCCAGTAGGTTTGACCGGCACCTGCCAGCCAGTCGACAAAAATATAGGCGTTCGCCCCCAGATCCCCTGCCCCGAACGGACCGGGCAAAGAGGTAGGATGCAAAAGGATGCCGCTGGTGCGATCATTTTTCATATATCAGACTCGGGTTATTCGGTTGCACGGCGCATCGCGCCGTCCACTTCGGTCGGGCCCGCACAGCCTCTGCTGACCGGCTCAGACAGACTCTGCGGAGCTGGCAGCTTGAGCAGGCGGTACAGCTCGGACAGATTGTGCCGGTACAGACGATCAAAGCTGGCGACCGAATTGGCCGGATTGTAATCGCCAAACCACCAGAACCAGTCCGAACTCTCGCACGAACAAAGCTGCCTGTCGGCGGCTTCTTTTTCAGCCTTGCTAAGACGCCCGCTGGACATGACCATGTCGTAGCTTTGCTTGGCAGCACAGAGCAAATCCCAGGCACGGTTCTTGTCTTCACAGCCTATCCAGGTCGAGAAATTGCCGTACACCCAGCTGCCGGCCGAGATCGTATCCAGACTGACCGTGCGCGCGCACTCGCTCCGAGATGGCGCCTGGGCAATGAAATCGGCATAAGTGGTGGTCGAAATGTCATCATGCGCCTCGAGCTGGGCATAGAGCTCATCGAGGAAATAAAAGGCGTTATAGGGGTAATATTCCCAGGCATTTTCGCCGTCCAGAATCACGCTGACCATCGGCGTTTCGCCCTCTGGCGCGTGTTTGGCAATATTGCTCAGCTGATCGATGAAATGATTCGCCGCATCCTTGCCGTGCCAGCGCGAATACTCAAAGCCGATCAAATCCGACAGATGATCATCGCGGAAAAAACATGGAACCTTACCGTCTTGCCGACTATAGGTT
>CAYPIG010000066.1:0-5423 GCA_964410705.1 uncultured Gallionella sp. | reverse complement strand
TCACCGCGGGCGGGAACTTCGCGCCCCGAGCGGCGTATGCTGTTGACCAGCACGCCCTCACCGCTGGCAGCCCAGCCGCAGCCCTCTTCGGCGAAAACTTGCAGCGTTTCCACCGATATCGACCCTTCTGCAGGCCACATCCCTTTGGGCTCTGCACCAAAGCGCGCCTTGTGGCTGGCACGGGCCAGCTGAATATGCCGCGAGACCCGCAAACGTCCCTTGGGATAATGCGGCGCCTTGGGCAGCGGTGCATCCGGCATCGCTTCGGTCGCGCTGTTAAAGTCAATCAGCAAAGGTGCCAAGGGATGATAATGCGGCGTGGCGGAAATCTCGATCTGGCCTGATTCGGCCAGTTTTCGATAACGGGGAATGATGTCGCTGGTGAGCTCGCCGATCAGATCGAATAGCTGTTTTCTGTCCTCAAAAGTAAACCCTTCGGCCTTGGTCATCAGTTGCGCAACCAGTTCGTTTTCACGGCGCACGCTCTCACCGCACCAGGCTAAGTGATACCAGACCAGCAGGTCGTTCATATAAGAATCGGACAGGTAGGACAGCGCATAGCCTGCCTGCAGCGACTGGTACAGATCCCATAGCCTTGCATAGACCGGATAAGGCGCAATCATCTTGGTGTGAGAGCTGCGGAAACAGGCGTCGAGCACCAGCTGACGCTCGCTCTGGGAGTACGGGATCTCATCGGGGTGTATCAGCGCGCGCAACAGCGGATCGCGCACCACACCGGTGGCGAACTGGTCGGTGTAATCCTCCAGCTGATCGAGCAGGATGGGCACAAAATTGAGCACCACATGCACCCCGGGATGGCGCTCCAGGTGGTAAGCCATATCGGTGTAATCCTTGATGGCGTGCAGATAAACCCAGGGCAGCACGAAATCACCGGTCGCGTAATCGCGGTAGTCCGGCTGATGCATGTGCCAGAGAAAGACTAAATCTAGAGATTTTTTCATAGCAGAAAACCCCGCCGTTTTGCGGCGGGGGTACAGGTTGGTTGAGACTAGCGGATGCTGTGTATGATCTGGCCTAACATTTCCGGCGTGATCAGCGTGATGCCGTTTTCACTGACGTGGAAACGACGGCGATCCTCTTCGATGTTGACGCCGACTTCCATGCCGTCCGGAATCTTGCAGTTTTTATCGACGATCACGCGCTTTAATACCACATGGCGGCCGACATCCACGTTAGGCAGTATCACCGAATCCTCGATGGAGGAATAACTGTTGACCCGCACATCCGAGAACAGCAGCGAACGCTTGACTACGGAACCGCTGACGATGCAGCCGCCGGAGACCAGCGAATCAACTGCGTAACCGCGACGCGTATCTTCATCGAACACGAATTTGGCGGGCGGCAGCTGTTCCTGATGAGTCCAGATCGGCCATTCCTGATCATACATATTCAGATCCGGAATCACCTTGGTCATTTCCATGCTCGCTTCCCAGTAGGAATCGATGGTGCCGACATCGCGCCAGTAAGGCGCCTTGTTGTTTTCCAGCCCCACACAGCTTTGTTCAAAACTCTGCGCGAACACGCGGTATTTCTCCACCATGTGCGGAATCAGATCCTTGCCGAAGTCGTGGCTGGAATTGGGATTGTCTGCATCCCGGATCAGCTGTTCGATCAAGAACTGAGTATTGAACACATATATCCCCATGCTAGCCAGCGACATTTCGGGATTGCCGGGGATGGAAGGCGGATTGGCCGGTTTTTCGACGAACTCAACCACGCGGGAATCATCGTCCACGCCCATCACGCCGAACGCATACGCTTCGGAAACCGGCACTTCCAGACAGGCCACCGTCATGTCGGCCTTCTTTTCCACATGGTAGGCCAGCAACTTGCCGTAGTCCATCTTGTAGATGTGATCGCCTGCCAGTATGACGATGAAGTCGCACTTGGAGCCGCGGATGATATCCAGATTCTGGAATACCGCATCGGCGGTGCCGCGGTACCACTGGTCTTCGCTGACCCGCTGCTGAGCCGGCAACAGATCGAGATATTCGCCGAACTGACCGTTCAAAAATGACCAGCCGCGCTGAATATGCTGAATCAGGCTGTGGGATTTATATTGCGTGGCCACGCCGATGCGGCGGATGCCGGAATTGACACAATTAGATAGCACAAAATCGATAATGCGGAACTTTCCGCCAAACGGAACCGCAGGTTTGGCGCGCCAGTTGGTCAGTTCATGCAGACGGCTGCCGCGCCCACCGGCCAGCACCATCGCATAGGTATTTTTGGTGAGACGGCTTACGAAACGCGGTTCAGGATCGCCAGCTGCCACATGGTATTTCTTTGTAAGATAACCCAACTCAACATTCATGTTTCCCTCCTCAAAGTCACATTTACCCCGATTGACCGGAGCATTATCGTTTACAATTACTGCACGACACAAGAACTAATGAGGAAATATAGTGAATATGCTAATCGAATCTTTGTTTCAAGCTAGGCTCCACGATCCATTTTCTCTACTTGGTCTGCATCGCGACGGAAACGACTGGGTGATACGCTATTACGAGCCCGGCGCCACCGGCGTCGAACTGCTGCAAAACAACCAGCCCTTTAACCAAACTCACACCGAAGGATTGTTCGAATGGCGCGGTACCGCAGCCCCCGAGCAACCCTATCGTCTTCGCGTCAGCGAAGGTTCACAATTCCGCGACATTTACGATCCCTACCAGTTTCCTGCCCACGTAAGCTCTCAGGATTTGCACCTGTTCAGCGAAGGCCGACTGCAACAAGGCTATCGCATGCTGGGTTCACACGCAGTCCAGATCAACGGGGTGAGCGGCGTGCGTTTTGCCGTCTGGGCGCCCAATGCGGAACGCGTCAGCGTAATCGGCGAATTCAACAACTGGGACGGGCGCCTGTATCCGATGCGACTGCACGGCTCCTCCGGCGTATGGGAAATTTTCATTCCCGAAATTAAACAAAATGCGCTGTACCGCTACGAAATCCGCAACCGTGACAGCGGCCAGATACTGACCAAGACCGACCCTTACGCGCAGGGTTTCGAAATGCGCCCCGGCACCGCCGCCTTGACCACTCCGGCAAAACAGCATGTCTGGCAGGATAACGCGTGGATGGAGAAGCGCGGCCAGTGGGACTGGCTGCATGCCGCCGTCAATATTTACGAGGTGCATCCCGGTTCCTGGAAGCGCCATCCGGACGGCCGTTTCTACTCTTACAGCGAACTTGCCAAAGACCTGGTTCCCTATGTCAAAGGCATGGGCTACACGCACGTTGAATTCATGCCGGTCACCGAGCATCCGCTGGATGAATCCTGGGGCTATCAGTGTTCGGGCTACTTTGCCCCTTCCAGCCGCTTTGGCTCTCCCGACGAACTGCGTGCGCTGATCGACGCCTTCCATCAGGCCGACATCGGCGTCATCCTCGACTGGGTTCCGGCCCATTTCCCTCAGGACTCCTGGGCGCTGGCGCGCTTTGACGGCACCGCCCTGTTTGAACACGAAGATCCGCGCTTAGGCTTTCATCAGGACTGGGGCACTCATATCTTCAACTTCGGCCGCAACGAGGTGAAGTCCTTCTTGCTCTCCAGCGCGCATTACTGGCTGTCTGAGTTTCATTTCGACGGCCTGCGCGTCGATGCCGTTGCCTCCATGCTGTATCTTGACTACTCGCGTAAAGCCGGTGAATGGATACCGAATAAATACGGCGGACGCGAAAACCTCGACGCAGTGGATTTTCTGCGCGAGATGAACATCATGGTGCACGAACAGTTCCCCGGCGCACTGACCATGGCCGAGGAGTCCACCGCCTGGCCCGGCGTATCCCGTCCGGTTTACCTGGGGGGACTGGGATTTTCGATGAAGTGGAATATGGGCTGGATGAACGACACCTTAAGCTACTTCCAGAACGATCCGGTACACCGCCGTTACCATCACGGCCAGCTGACCTTCGGGCAGATTTACGCCTACAGCGAAAACTTCATCATGCCTTTTTCGCATGACGAGGTCGTCCACGGCAAAGGATCGCTGCTGTCCAAAATGCCTGGGGATGCCTGGCAGAAATTTGCCAATCTGCGCTTGCTTTTGACCTATCAGATGACCAGCCCCGGCAAGAAGCTCAATTTCATGGGCAACGAGATCGCGCAGGGCCGCGAGTGGCAATCGAAGTGGGAACTGGAATGGTGGCAACTGGGCGAAGACTACCATCGCGGCATGCAGAATCTGACGCACGACCTCAATGAACTTTACCGCACCCTGCCCGCGCTGCACGAACAGGACTTTCAGACCGAAGGGTTTTCCTGGATAGACTGCAACGATGCGGAAAAATCGGTGCTCTCCTATCAGCGTCGCGCCCGCAACGGCAGCAATGCCATCGTCGCGCTGAATCTGACCCCCCTGCCCCGCCAGCGCTATCGCATCGGACTGCCGGAACTGGTTCGATATCGCGAGGTATTGAACAGCGATTCGTCCTATTACTCGGGCAGCAATCTGGGCAACGCAGGACTGATACAGGCCGAAGCCATGCCCTGGATGGGGCTGCCCTACTCCGCCGAGATTTCCCTACCGCCGCTGGCTGGCGTAATTCTGATCCCTGAGGCAGCCCTTAGTTAAAATCGAGTTGAGAACGCAACCATGTCAAAACTTACACTATCCCCTGCATGGCAAGCGCTGAGCGCGCATTTTGCCAAAATAGAACCTGTCCACATGCGTGAACTGTTTGCAGAAGACCCCAGCCGCTTCGAGAATTTTTCGATGAAGACGGGGGGGCTGCTGCTGGATTACTCAAAGAATCGCATCACACTCGAAACGCGCAGGCTGCTGATTGAACTGGCTGAATATGCGGGCGTTCCCGAATCTATCGAGCGGCAGTTCTCTGGTGAGAAAATAAACAACACCGAGCATCGCGCCGTGCTGCACACCGCCTTGCGCAACCGATCCGACCGCCCGGTTTTCGTGGACGGCGTTGATGTCATGCCGGATGTCAGGCGGGTGCTGGAATTGATGCGCTCTTTTTCAGAGGCCGTGCGCAGCAAAAATCACAAGGGGCACACTGGACGTGCGATCACCGACATCGTCAACATCGGCATAGGCGGCTCGGATCTTGGGCCGCTGATGGTCTGTGAAGCGCTGAAGTGTTACGCATCGAGCGAACTTCGCGTTCACTTCGTATCTAATGTCGATGCCTCTCAAATCGCCGAGACGCTCAAAAAACTCGATGCGCAGACCACCTTGTTCATCGTCAGTTCGAAAACCTTCACAACTCAGGAGACGCTGACCAACGCCCGCACCGCGCGCGCTTGGCTGATCGACAAACTGGGCGATGAAGCAGCCGTTGAAAAACACTTTTCCGCCGTATCGACCAACCTCAAGGCGACGGCAGCTTTCGGCATCAATCCCGATAACGTGTTCGAATTCTGGGACTGGGTGGGCGGGCGCTATTCG
>CAYPIG010000065.1:0-15719 GCA_964410705.1 uncultured Gallionella sp. | reverse complement strand
CTCATGGCTCCATTCTCTCAGATTAGGGAGCCTCCTCAAAACCCGGGGCGATTCATTGTGAAAAAACGAAAATTGAGGAAGGTAGATTGTGGGTTGTGGTGGATCCACACATAATCAGGCGAGCGATGGGCGGAGGCGAATATAAAAGAAAATATTCAGCCAGCAGTATCAAGAATTTTGAGATTGATTTGTTAAGGGCGATCATTAAAATTGAAACTCCACAACATAAAATTGCCGGGCATATCATCGATAAAATTGTCGAGTCAGAGGTTCGCCGAAACGACCGGCGAGCTTGGGCTGACGAGGAAAGCAGGGCATTGCAGCGGTGGATATTTTCCGAAGAATGGACGGCGCTAGTCCAGTCAGATATACCGCGCTATTACGATCCTCGACCACTTTGCAAAATTGAGAATGGTAGCGTTGCCGCGATCGCTAGGCACGTACTCACCCATCAAAATCAACCAAATGGAGGATGGAAATTGGCCGAGCTCATGAAAGCAGCAGGGGTGAAACGGCAGGCATCAAAAGTGCTGCGCGAAGTTAAAGAAAACGAGGGGTTGCTAGCAGAGGTTGGTATTGGCATACAGATTGGAATTCACGGAAGCGGAAGCAGAGTTTTTTTAGCCGCCCCGGCCCCAACCTTAGCCGCCCCAGCCCCAATTTTGGACGAATTTAGCCGCCCCGGCCCCAATTTTTAAGGGTTTAGCAGGTTTATCAGGTTTCTTCAGAAACCCGGGGAGGTCGCCTAAACTCCCCCCCCCGGGTCTTGCACAATAAAACCCGATCAGGTGTAGCACCACAAAAAAACCCCAGCCCCCTCGCGGGTGGCTAAAACCCACCCCCTGCCGGGGGTGAACGCGGATGGAAGTAATATCCACCGACCGGTCAGCAGCTCATCCATTCTTTCGCGTCCCATACTCACCAGCAACCAGCAGCCGCGAGGCTGCGCAAGTACCCGCCAGACCCCTGCAATGGCCTGCTGCCTCTTCTTCCCCTATACCCACACCCGCCAGCCCGCCCAGCACGCAGAATTTCGCGTCGTGCACCCTTACATATACCACTTCATCAATTAACCAAAAGAGAAGGTTGTATGAGTAGCATATTAAAAAAATTCAGCAGGGCAGAAATTGACGTGAGGGCCGCGGAGAAACGCACAAAAATCCTCGATTTTTTGGCAAGCGGTGAGGTCTGGACGACTGTTTCGGTCATCAATATTTTGCTGAATTGCAGCAGGCAATCCAGCCTCCGCACCTTGAAAAGCATGGAAAAAACGGGGGCGATCAAGTCGGAAATTTGCGGCAGCGTCCAACTGTTCGGGATTAGCAGCCACGGCCTCGCGTTGTCCGAAGTTACGCATAAAGACTGCAAAGAATTTGAGTTGAGCAAAACTAATCCGAGTTACATCAATCATCACGTTCAAACCCAAAACGCCCGGCTGAGGGCAGAGTCAGCGGGGTGGGAGAAGTGGCAGCCGGGGAAAATTTTGTACTCTGCAAACCCAAAATTCAAAAAAGTCCCAGATGCGTTGGCGACGAGGGCCGATGGCCGAACCGTCGCAGTCGAAATCGAACTGCACATCAAATCTCAAAAAAGGATGGCCGAAATTATCGGGCTTTATATCGAGCAACTGATTCATAAAAAACACGACCTTGTTTATTACATCACACCCTCGCCAGAAGCTCTCAGGCGTGCGCTGGAGCGCGTCCAGTCGGTCAGGGTGAAGGGGGAGGTCATCGCGGTCAGCGAATCGCACCTCAAGCGTTTTATTGTGGTTGGGATCGATAAGTTTCCATCAACGGCCAGCCAGGCGAAGACCACCTGACCTGATTTTTCGCGACCTGACACCTTACCTATACCACCACACACTTTTTAATTTTTCAGAAGGAGTTTCAAAATGAACGATCATCAAAAACAAGTTGTCGCCGGGTTCTCGATTATGCTTTTCACAATGTTAATCGGCTTCACCGTCGGCGTGCTGGTCGCGCACGAAACCGTCGATCAGCGGTTGACAGAAGCGCAAACCTTACTTCATAAAATCAACAGTAAGACCGTGAAAATTTGCGAGTGATCGAGTCAAAAATGCGCCCGGCCATTCTTTTATATTTTCTGTTTTTTGCGCAGTTTTGCGTGGCCGGTGCGGCGCAAACCCTCGACGTTGTGCGCGACCAAAACACCGATAGCTTTTGGGTGCTCGGTTCCGCAAACGGCAGCGCAGATCGTGTTTTTTTTCTGGTTGACACCGGCGCGAGTCGTACAACTTTTCGCCGGAAACTGCAAAAAATACGGGATTGAAGTTGGGAATTGCGAGTCGGTTTTGCAAACGACTACGCCAGCCGGACTGAACGCACTCTGTCAAAAAACTGTTGAAAAATTGGAGATTGGCGGGTTCATTTTTAACAATGTAAAAATTTATATTTTGCAAGAATTTGCCGCCGCCCCCGCACTACTGGGAAACGACCTGCTGAGAAAGTTTTTAATTTTTCAGCACGGTGAAAACGGTCAGATTTTAACCTTGTCACGTTAAAAAAATTTCGCTGGCATACACCTTATACATATCATCAAAAAAGGAGTTTCAAAAATGAATATCAGTAACCTCAGTAATTTCAAAATCGGTCTGATCGCAATCGCTTTTAATTTAGTCGTTGGTTTTGTTTTCGGCATGGCTTACGCCGGTGCTGGTGACAATCAAAAAATGACCGAGGCGCGAAATCTCGATCAACAAATCGTTCACAAAATTTCAAAAATCTGCGAAAGCAAGGGGCAATAAAATGACTAAAAAACTCGACGAACTTCTCAAAAAACGTGCGCAGATCGAAGCCGAAATCGAAAACTTTCAGCGGATCGAAAACCGAAAATCCGAGATTTTATTGTGGCCTGAGTTTCAAAAAATCGCCGAGCTACCCGACGAAATTTTGAAATCCGCGCTCTCAAAAATCGCGCAAGAAAATCTGTCCACCGGTTAAAAATCGGTACGATTTTTCCCCTATCCCCCATCAAAAAAGTGGCGCGATCTAAGTTTTGGTCGCGTCATTTTTTTGTCCTGCGCGTATCAAAAAATCATGCTGATTTTTTGGTTGATGCGGACAAGGGGTGCGGGCAGGGGATGCGGACACCCTACGCGGCGTGCGCTGTCCGCATCGGATGTCCGCATGTACTGTCCGCATAGGTCGGCGGCTCACCATCGACTTCGGCCTTTGGCCTGCGCCTCCAAATCACCACCAACCCCGTCTGCGGGCTGCGCCCTTGACCCCGCTAGGGCGGGGCTTTGCGGGGGTTGGCGGGCTGGACGCCCGCCTGCTGATTTCGAGTTTTCCTTTCGCGCAAGCGCTCCAGCGTCCGTGCCGGACTCGGGGCCACCCCCGCCCGCTTCGCGCGCGGGCAACCCCTTTTTCCGTTCGCTGCCGCTCTCGGAAAGGCACACCCTCGCGTTGCTCGTGTGTGGGTCGCGCTGCCGCGACGACCTGCTTCAACTTTGCTTCGCAAAGTCTCGCACCTCAAGCAAAACTCGCTGCGCTCATTTTACTTGCCTTTTTGCTGACGCAAAAAGTTGAAAAAATGGGTTGCCCGCGCGCAAAAACGCGCTGGGGTGGCGGGGCTAGTCGCCCCCCACAACAAAAAATCGCGCCTTGGGGCGCTCAGCCCCTTGGGGGGCTGTTTTTGTCGCGGCTCCCCCCAAAACATTCGCGCTAGTGCGCTCACAAAATCGCCGCCGCTGCGCGTCATGCGGCTCACCTAATCGCGCTT
This sequence comes from uncultured Gallionella sp., assembly GCA_964410705.1. Lineage (GTDB taxonomy): Bacteria > Pseudomonadota > Gammaproteobacteria > Burkholderiales > Gallionellaceae > Gallionella. The sequence continues at coordinate 11,975 of CAYPIG010000065.1, read as the reverse complement.
GTCGCGCTCACTAAAACCTGCACGCCGCCTCTTCCGTTCTCCGAAAATTTCGCGTGCTTACACCTTACATGTGTACTAAAAATTTTGCGCGTGTCGGTGCAAATTTCGATTCAATATTTTTTTCGTGCGGAGGTTTTTCGTGGAATACATAGACAGTATTTTTGGATTTTTTCAGGGCGACATCGGCGGTAATTTCAATCTATTTTTGCAGCGCTGGACAACTCAATTTTTGATTTGGACTGCCGAAATTTCCACCTATTACTTTTGGCTGGGTGCTGGCCTAGGCGGGCTGCTTTTGCTCGCAAATTCTGCGCATGAAAACGAATCCAATTCCGCTAAAAAAGGCGGCTGGATTTTGCCGGTGCTGCTGATTCTGATTTCATCATCTCCCGCTATCGAATTTTGGTTGATACCAAAATTCGCCGCGCTTTCAAATCACCAGTACATCCAACCAAAATTTTATTTGGCCTGGTGGCTATATTCTGCGCTGGCCGGTTCGGTTTTTGCGTTTTTGTGGCTGCGGTTTGGCGTGCAAATGGTCGAAGCATCGCGCAAGAAAATTACGCGATCAAGCAGTCTCGAACGTAACAAAAAAACCGACATCAGGTTAATGGATAAGTACCTGCCGCCATCACGAAAACGCTTCGACCCGCTGAAATATCTTTCCAAAAAAAATGGGGTTTTTTTGGGGGTGGATGAAAAAAACAAGTCAATTTTTGTTAAGCATGGTGATTGGATTAACAGCCATGTTTTATTAAGCGGGAGAACCCGATGCGGTAAGGGCGTTGCCGCTCAAATTTTGGGCTGGCAATCAATTGAAATGGGTGAATTTTTCGTTGCACTTGACCCGAAAAATGATAAATGGATGCCACACATTTATCAAAAAGCCTGCGAAAAAGCTGGAAAACCTTATGTGTTTTTAGACCTCCGCCAAAGCGCCCCTCCGCAAATAAATTTGCTGGAAGGCTCGACTGAGGAAGAACTAGAAAACATGTTTTTGGGTGCGTTTTCACTATCTGAAAAAGGCGATGCAGCTGACTTTTACCGACTTGGCGACCGTAAGGCCGCCCGCCAAGCCGCCCGGTGGGCTGCAGGCAGGGCAGGGGCAACCCCGCGTGCGCTGGTAAATGCGTTTGAAGAAAACTGGTCGTTAAATGCCCCCGGATTTTTGGCCGCCATGCAAGAAATGGTCGATTTGCCGTCAGTAAATTTGGCCGAAGGGGGAATCGACATAAAAAGCCTGGCCGAAAGCGGCGGTTGCTTGTACGTCGTGGGTGACATGCTGAACACTCGCATCGTGCGAATGCAGCGCATGCTCTTGCTGAAGCTGATGATGTTCGCGAAAAACAGGAATCAGCTTGTCGAGCAAAAAATCATCCGAGTGTTCGCCGATGAGTTCAAAGCTCACATCAGCAAACCTTTTGTCAGCGCCTTGGCTACGAGTGCCAGCACACGGCTGTTGCTGATTTTGGCGATGCAATCTTTCCAAGACTTGAAAGATTGCCCTGCCGACTTGAACCCAGAAATGGTGAGCGGGGCCGTGCTTGAAAACTGTGGGCTTCAAATCAGTTACCAAATAAAAGACGGCGAAACGGCAGAGCGGCTGGCGGCCATGACCGGCAAGATTCTCGTCGATGACGAGGTTCGCCAGGTCAATAAAAACATTGCGCTGGCCGAAACCATCTGCGGACGGACGGTCAGGCAGGCCGACCGTTATTTCATCGACACGAACATGATCACAAGCCTGCCAATGCCGGACGAAACCGAAAAAACAATCGGGTGCGCCGTGATCGTCGGCGCGTCAAAACTTGCTCAGTTTTGTTTTACCAGCCCTGTGCTGGTTGAGCGTAGCGCCGCCGCGATCACGCCCGCGATTTCTACTCCAGGCCCCTTAGATGCCCACGATGCTGCGATGGAACTGGTGGAGTTGCCAGAGCTGGCCGAAATGCCAGATCTTCCAAGGCTGGATTGAACAAAGTTTTCTGAAAATCACATGGCGCCAGTACAAATTTTCCGTACGTAAGGGATGGTCGTGTCCATATCATTTCGAGACGGAGCGGCCATGCGCCGAATGCTTTGTGACCATCTGGTCTTCGACCATTGCGGACCGTGGCGGTTTGCAATAATTCCTGTTGGCACAACTAATTCTATGACTCAAACTGTATAATCCAAAGCGGGGGTGGGTAGCTCCTCTTGCCAACAGGTAAGGGCGGATCTAATAAAAAATGACGCAAGTCATTGTTATAAAACATACTGTTTCTATAACTGACCTTTTTTGGGTGTTCTTACTTTCAATCTTTCCCACCCCTCCATCGATTTCGAGGCCAGCTGTAATGAATGATAAAATATGGTTCACTTATAAAGCGAGAATTCGTGCACATGAGCGACTTGCAAGCAATGACTTTTACACACAAGTACTGATGGTGTGGTATGCGCTTGTCGGGGCTGTTTTGGCCGTGATAGCTATTCGCTTCCCAACAGTTATGGGTCACAATACTGACTTAATCGCGGCAATTTTTTCTTTGGCAATTCTTGTCATATCAATGTTAGTGGCTAACAGAGATTTTCGAGGGAGGTCAATTGAAATGCGATTGAACTACCTTGCTTTACAAGCATTATTTAACGAAGCTTGCCTTTCAAGTAGCACAACAGCTCAAGCTGATATTGCTAATAAATATCAACAGTTGTTGAGTTCTGCCGAAAACCATGCAGAAATAGACGACAAATTCTTTCGTGTTTTCCATGCCGCTCAGCTAACTTCAAGAATACCAACAAATCTTGAGAATGCTGAGGTCTATGCTTATTTGACTTTACGCATCGGATTAATAATTATTTGTTATGCTCTACCTGTGTTATTTGCTTTGTTCACACTCGGTAATTAAGTAGTGACAGCTGCAGCCTATTTTAAGAAACGGTTCTCCATAAAGAAATTAACGCTTACCTATCACGACAAAATACGGGGCTCAGGAGCCATTGGAATAGATAGGGTGCATCCCGATTCGTTTGGTAAAAACTTATCCACTGAACTTGCCATAATTGTTAAAAAAGTTAGCTCAGGTAGTTACCACTTTACTCCCTTCAAAGAGAAACTCATTTCGAAGGGAGCTGAAAGTCTTCCACGCGTAATTTCAATTCCCACCGTGCGTGATCGAATTGTCCTTCGCTCACTTTGCGACCTACTTGCAAGTGTCTTTCCTGAAGCAGTATCCGATATACCACAAGTTAAAATTGATATTCTTGGAAAGGCTATAGCTTCGAATAACTATCAGGAGTACGTCAAGATCGACCTCCAGAAGTTTTACCCTTCAATTGCCCATGATAAGTTACTCAAAGCACTCAAGGTGCGGATACGAAAACCAGAAATACTGGCGCTATTGAAAGAGGCAATTACCACTCCGACTGTTCCTGCACAAAAGGGGGGGAAAGGAGCCAAGAAAAATACTAAAGGTGTTCCTCAGGGATTAGCAATTTCCAATATTCTTGCCGAGATTTTATTAAGAAAACTTGATGCTGATATGGCTTCAATACCTAGTATTTGCTATCAGAGATATGTTGATGACATTCTAATTCTCTGTCCCACTGGTAGAGCATTGCAAATTGCAGAAGATGTGATCACGAGACTAGAGGCACTAGATCTAAAGTCTCATATCCTGAATGGTTTGAATTCAAAAACGAAATCGGGGCCTCTTACGGGAGAGTTCGATTTCCTTGGTTATGGAATTTCCTCTGGTGATTTATCTATTCGTAAGTCAAGTACTCACAACTTTGAGTCTGCCATTGCCAAGATTCTTACATCCTATCGCCATAAGCTTGTCAAAGCCAAAACTCCTGCTGATAAACAGCGAGCCCTAGATATTTGCAAGTGGCGTTTAAATCTGCGAATTACCGGTTGCATTTTTGGAGGGAAACGAATGGGGTGGGTATTTTATTTCTCGCAAATCACAAGCACCTCCCGATTGAGAGCTGTCGATGACTCAATATCAAGTCTGCTCAAGCGTTTTAGTCTTGATGGGGAAATCAGCGTAAAGCGATTGTTAAAAACTTACTACGAATGCAAACGTAAAGATAAATCTGGTCATCATTACATTCCTAACTTCGATACCATGATCGTTGACGAACGTAGAAAAATTCTCATGATGTTGCTTGGAAACAGGAAAATTTCTGGGCTTACCGATAAGAGGATAAATCAGCTTTTCGAGATGAAAATTAGCGCTGCAGTAAAAGAGCTGGAACAAGACCTCGCTGGTATTTCTTAGTTATTTATCTTCCAAAGGTAACGCTCATGCTGGTCAACGAAAAATGGGAACAGCTGCTCACTCCCTCCATAATGAAAGATAAGCTGATTTCCGCCTCACTATATATTACGGCATTTGAACTTCTGAAAGAGTCCATTATTGGCCGAATACGATCCTTCTACATGATCGGTCTTAATGAGAGCGGGGAAATTATTGATGAAAAATATGCCGCTGCCGTGCTATCACGAAGCAAAAGCACCTTGTATGCCTCGCTCAATTGGCTAACTGAGACCGGTGTCATTGATGAAAATGATCTCCTATCATTTGAACAGATTAAATCAGTCCGCAACTCACTTGCACACAAATTGCCTTCGCTGGTTATGGGCGGAGAGAATTTCAAGCACGTTGAAAGATTTCAGGAACTACTCGCTCTGCTAAGAAAGATTGAGGTATGGTGGGTTATCAATCTTGAACTTGCCACAGATCCAGACTATGACGGACGGGAAATTGATGAAAGTGGAATTATTCCCGGTCCTATACTCATGATCCAAATGATGCTTGAAGTACTATCTGGCAATGAAGAATTGTTAAAAACCTATAGCAATGTGGCTCGCCATGAAAAATTTGAACGCTAGGACATGGGCAGACAGAAATGGTGTTCATGACTTTTACGCCGCAGCCTGTGCCCGCAGCGACTCGTAAAGCCCGGCATTGTTGAGCAGGATGTCTTTCATGCCGCCCTGTATGCTGGCGGAATTGAGCGCCTGTGTGCTCATCAACGTGTGCGCGTCCAGCGCGCCCATGATGGCATTCATCAGTTCGGTTTTTAGGTCAGGGGAATTGGCAAATTGCTCCTTTGTGTTGTTCGACGCTTGCTGCATCAGCTTTGCCGACTCCAGCAATTTTCCCTTGATGACGTTGTTCACATAAACCAGTTTGTCCTGGTCGGTGAGTTCGCCGTCAAAGAGGCCGTTCACCTTTTCGATGATCTCGTTCAGCCAGGCTTTCTCTTTATCCTGCACGCTGCCGCTACCGGCCTCGGTGATCGGATCGAGCTTGGGTGTTTCACCTTCACCCAAGGGCATGGCGTGCTTACCCTTGTTCTTCAGGTCATGGTGCGTCAGCACCACTTTTGAGAGGTCGATGCCCTCGCGCTCGCGGCCAAGCTCCAGCAGTGGCAGCAGGCGTTTGTAGAAGATGGCGCGCTTTTCGATGGCCGTATTGCCGTAGTCGAAGATTTGCGAGAGGAAGATATAAAGCCTGTTGAAAGCGCCCATGTCGGCTTTGAACAGAATCAGGGCGTTAAGCTCGTCTTTCGCCGCCTTGATTGCAGCCTCGTCCTCTTTGATTTGTGCCGCTTGTAACGCCGCCTGAGCAGCCTTGTAGCGCTTCATCACACGGTCCTGCACCGGTTCCAGCGCGGCAATTAGCTCGCTTTGTTTAGCGCTTGGGTTTAACTCCACGGCCACCACGCGATCTACTTCAAAGTCATCGTAATGACCGGCAGCATCGAGCTTGGCGCGCAGATCGAAGACCAGATTCGGGTCGGTCGTCGCCGACAGCTCCGCCGTGGTGTGATAGGTCTTGAAGGCGGCCAGCACTTCCTCGGGATCATTCACAAAATCCAGCACGTAGGTCGTGTCCTTGCCGGGGTGGGCCCGGTTCAGGCGCGAGAGAGTTTGCACGGCCTGGATGCCCGCCAGCCGCTTGTCCACATACATGCCGCACAGCAGCGGCTGATCGAAGCCTGTTTGGAATTTGTTTGCCACCAGCAGAATTTGATACTCGTCGCCCTTGAATGCTTCTCGAATGTCGCGGCCTTTCAGGTTCGGATTCACTGCCTGACTGTTTTCGGTGAAACCATCCGGGCCAGACTCCTTGTCATTCACTTCGCCGGAGAAGGCGACCAGCGAGCCAATCTTGTAACCGCGCTCCTTGATGAATTTTTCGATGGAAAGTTGCCAGCGCACGCCCTCCAGCCGACTGCCGACCACCACCATCGCCTTGGCCTGCCCGTTAAGCAGCGGGGCGACATACTGGCGGAAGTGTTCCACCACGATTTCGATCTTCTGCGCGATGTTGTAGGGGTGGAGCTTTACCCAGCCCATGATTTGTTTCAGTGCCGCACTGCGCTCGACTTCCTTGTCGGAGAGTTCTTTGCCTTCCTGCGCCAGCTTGAACGCCAGTTTGTAGGGCGTATAGTTTTTCAGCACATCGAGGATGAACTTCTCTTCGATGGCCTGACGCATGGAATACACATGGAACGGGTGCGGTATGTTGTCCGGTGCCGGTTTGCGCGAGGGATCGGGGCGCGTGCCAAAAATCTCCATCGTCTTGTTCTTCGGCGTTGCGGTAAACGCGACGAACGTAATGCCGCCATCGTCTGATCGTGCCGCCATTTGCGCGGCTAAGATGTCTTCGCTGCTGATTTCGCCGCCGTCGTTACATTCTGCCAGTTCTTCGGGACTCAATACCGCCTTGAGCTTGGCCGCTGCCTCGCCGGTCTGCGAACTGTGAGCTTCATCGGCGATCACCGCGAAGCGTTTGCCCTGCGTGGCGGCCAGCTTGCGCACGGCTTCCAGCGCGAAGGGGAAGGTCTGTATGGTGCAGACTACAATCTTCTTGTCGCCGGAAAGCGCTTCGGCCAGCTTGCCGCTCTTGCTGCCGTCCTGGTTGTTGATGGTGGCAACCACGCCGCTGGTGCGCTGAAAGTCGAACAGTGCTTCCTGTAGCTGCGCGTCGATGACGTTACGGTCGGATACCACCAGTACCGTGTCGAAAACCTTCTTGTGTTGCGTGTCGTGCAGTTCGGCGAGAAAGTGAGCCGTCCACGCGATGGAGTTTGTCTTGCCTGATCCGGCTGAATGCTGGATGAGATATTTGCCGCCCGGCCCGTCGTTGAGTACGGCCTCCTGTATCTTGCGCGTCACGTCGAGTTGATGGTATCGGGGAAAGATGACTGCCTTGATCTGTTTTTTCTTGTCGCGTTGGGCGATGAGGTAGCGACCCAAAATTTCCAGCCAGGAATCCGTCGCCCAGACTTTCTCCCACAAGTACGCCGTGCGGTGGCCGCCTTGCGGATTCACAGGGTTGCCAGCCGCGCCGTCGTCGCCCAGATTGAAGGGCAGGAACACCGTGGCAGGACCTGCCAGCTTGGTCACCATGTGGACTTCGCTGTTACTCACCGCGAAATGCACCAGCGCCCCGTTAGGGAAGGACAGCAACGGCTAGGCGGCCTGCCCCTTGGGCTTGGGGTTGCGGTCAAAGCGATACTGGTCAATCGCATCATTGATGCTCTGGGTGAAGTTTGTCTTAAGTTCTGCGGTGGCGACCGGCAGACCATTAAGAAAGAATCCAAGGTCGAGGCTGTTTTCGTTGTGCAGCGAATAGCGCAACTGGCGCACTACACGCAGCCGGTTGGCGGCATGGCGGGCGAGAATATCGGGATTGATCGCCAGCGCCGGTTTGAATTGCGCCAGCATCAGCGGGGCCTTGAGGCCCAGCAATTCTATGCCGTGGCGCAATACGTCCAGCGTGCCGCGCTGGTCGAGCTGATCACGCAAGCGGTTCAGCAGCGTTTCACCGGCCTGCACGCCGTAGTTCTTGGCCAGAGTCTCCCATGCTTTGGGCTGCGAGGCCTGTACCCAGGCCAGCACATCCGCCGGAAACAGCGCCCGCGTCCGGTCGTAGCCCGCTGCATCGCCGTCGGCATATAGCCAGCCGTTAGAGGCTAGGTATTCGCAAATTTCAGCCTCGAAGCTGATTTCTTTATGGATGCTCATAGAAATGCTCACAGTTTCAATTCTTGAATGGGTCTCTTCAATGCTGACTCCAATCGAATCAGCGTATCAATCATCCTGTCCTGCATCTCGGGCCATTCTGATTCTGGAGATTTCCATCCTCCCGGCAAATCCTTGCAAATGCGGCATCCTTGACGGCCAGGCAGGTCCTGCCAATCCAGTGGGCTGCCAAATTTGGACTCAATATCATTTTTCTGCGCCAGAAGCGTCTGGAAGGCAGCAGTGCTTTTCTCTTCGCCACCGGTGACGCGAATATAGCATTCGACCTGACCTTCATTCTGGACCAAAGACGTATTCAGCGAGAAGCCGCTGCGTCCGATTCCAGCCGAGAGCCAGTGATCAACTGTCGTGGTGCGATTTGTCAGTAGTTGGGTGCGCGCCTTCGAGCGCTCGATAAGCTGTGCCCAGAATTTTCGAAACACTTCCTGACGTGCACCTAATACCTTGCGCTTCTCCTTTTCTTGCGCACGCATCTTTACTTCGTAATCCGCAGCTTCTGGCAAGGGAATAATCTGGGTTGCGTCAATTAGGATTTCATTGCACATACGATAGGGGCGCAACCGAATACAGGTTATATCCAAGTCGTGCTGATTCAACCATAAGACAGCCGTGGTTAATTCAGTTGAAAAGTCGGCTGATACCAGCACAATGCGCACATCACCGCTGAGTTCAGCCTCGTCAGTGGAATCCAGCTGGAGAAAGCTCAGTACCTCAATTCGTGCGGCATCCTCGTTTCCACCACAAGCGCGGGCATAAGCCTTGATAACTTGATCCAGTGTCATGCTCGACACCATCGCAGCATAACGGATTGCCTGGAGTTCCATGTGCCCGCCGTCTTCAGTCCGCTTGATCTCAACGACTACCAATCCACCGCTCTTGTTTAGGCACAAAAGGTCGATGCGCCGGTTGCTGTCTTCCCAGTCACCATACTCCTCGTCTATCACCATAAGATCATCGCCGATTGGGGAAATGTCCCGGCGCAGTAGTCGTTGCAGGTCCTTGCGTTCTAATAAGTTCTCTGCGGCGAAGGTTGTGCGGGAAACAGATTCCAACTTGTCAGGGGTGACACGATATAGACTCATGCGATTTTCAGTTCAGTGAGTTGGCGGACGTCAATTTGCCCGGTGACGGCGGCGGAAATCAGCGCGGTGCGGCGTTCTTGCAGCAGGTTGATGGCGCGCTGGGCTTCGGCAGTGAGGGTGTCAAGCTTTACCAATTCAGAGTCGATGAACTCAACGACTAACCCCTGTTCTTCTTTAGGTGGCAACCCAAACCTAAAATTGCCTATCGCCTCCTGCGTCATTGTGGGAATTGAGCTGCCGGTGTTATTCACATTAATGAGCGCCCGAATGTGTTCGGCATTGAGGATAAAAAACAGAAAGCGCGAATCGCACGTGATATTTTTATACAGGACGAGTTGTGGATTAATCGTTGTGGGGTGACTCACCTCTGAAACATAGGCGACCTTGCCAAATGTTGACCCAGTTTTCACCATCACGATGTCACCTGGATGAATCATGATTTCGGGTGACTCAGAGTATTTTTCCCAACTGATATATGTACTTTTATCGACGGATACCACACCGTCAGCCATGTTGCTCGGACTAAGCGTGATGGCCCCCTCACCCTCATCGACAATATCTGCCGTCGTATAGCCACGGTATCCGATTCGCCCAAATAGTTCGCAAATGGCCTTCAATGGCTTCACTTCCCAATGCGCTGGCACATCTCCCAGCCATTCGATGCCGGAATGCTTCATCGGTGCGTGGGGGTTAAGCCCCTTGGTGACAGCGTGAGAAATCACCGCTTGGCGCTTTTCTTTGAGCAGTTCCACCAGTCGCCGCTGTTCTGCTACCAACCCATCAATTTTCGCCGTCTCGCGGTCAAGGAAGGCGGCGATTTTGGTTTGCTCCACCGGCGTAGGAAGCGGGCACTGAATGTTTCCTAGCAGTTCTAAATTCAGGCCATCTCGCAAATCGCCACCCGCCATGTTTCGGATATTTTGGTAGTTTGAGTCCAGCCACCAAAAGAGAAATGGGCCTGCGATTTCTGAGCCAGGAATAATCGCTGCCATTGACTGATTGCACGTAGAAGGGATAGCCAACTGCGCCACCATGCCCTTTGTCTTTCCTTGTCCTGCAAGTGCCATTACGAGCGACCCTTCAGGAATCCATTTCGCGCTGCTATTCGAAAATGCGTCCGCAGTGATGTAGGTAGACGGCTCCCTGATTACACGGTCATTGACTGCACCTGAGTTCAACCACGGGATCGTGCCGTCTTCCCAATAGGCAAGGTTTGTCTTGTCTGGCGTTCCACCCGAATAGCGACGGGTGAGCCAACGAATACTGCCAATGCCCCAATGCCCTGGTACCTCCCCCAGCCATTCAACGCCGCTGTCCTTGTATTTTGGATAACGCGGCAAACTCATTTGTCGCCGCCTTCCATTGTCTTTTTCACCAGACGGTCGAAGTCGGACTCGAACAACTGATCCTGCACAATGCGGTATTTTTCAAACTCGCTTTCGGCAAACGCTTTAGCGACCGCCTGACTCACTTTGCCGGGATAATCGAGGATGTCGCGCTCATTGAATTGTAAAAAAGCGTTGAGCTTGGTCGCCCAATCCTGCATGGTCATGGGGATGCCGCGCTCTGCCTGATCCTCGGCATAGTCGAGATACATGGTGACAAAGCGGTCGAGCGATTTCAGCTCTTTTTCGCTGAGGTAATTTTTTGCGACGACGACATCGGGCTTGAGAATTTTTCCGTGCGGCGCGTTTTTCCAGGTGGTTAGCCCCATCTGTGCCTTCTGGCTATCTGCGCGCTCGACGATCAATTCGGCGGCGGTGCGTCCGTGGATGGCGAAATGCAGTTTGTTTTGCACCGTGGCAAAAAACGCCTGCGTGGTTTCCGCCTTGCCGCTGTAATCCATCGCAGTGGCGTAGATGTCAGTAATCTTTTGGTAGAACTTGCGTTCACTGGCGCGGATTTCGCGGATTTCCGCGAGCAGGTTTTCGTAATATTCCTGGCTCAAAAACGCGCCGTTTTTCAGTCGTTCCTTGTCCAGCACATAGCCGCGAATGGCGAAGTCGCGCAGCACGCCCGTGGCCCATTGGCGGAACTGGGTGGCGCGGGTGGAATTAACCCGGAAGCCGACGGCGATGATGGCGTCGAGGTTGTAGAAGCGCGTGGTGTAATCCTTGCCGTCTTCGGCAGTGTGTCGGAAATCCCGACATACTGCTTTTTCTTCCAGCTCACCCGTCGCAAAGATGTTCTGCAAGTGCTCGGTGATGGTGCTCCGCCCCTTGTCAAACAGCACGCCGAGCAGCTTCTGGGTCAGCCAGACAGTTTCATCCGCTACGCGAACCTCGATACCATCCTCGCCCGCCTGATTGCTGAAAATCAAAAACTCGGCGGTGCTGTTACGGATTTGGAGTCTCTTTTCGGTGCTCATGCCGACAGCCCTGCAATCATGGTCAGGATGCGGTCGGTGACACCTTTCAGTTCGGCGTCGATCTCGGCGAGCGGGCGCGGCGGCTTGAACACGTAGAAGTGCCGGTTAAAGGGTATCTCGTATCCGATCTTGGTCTTGTCGTGGTCGATCCACGCATCCGGCGCATGGGGCAACACTTCGCGCTTGAAGTAGCTTTCCACGTCCTCAGAGAGTGGCACGTTCTCGGTATCCCGCAAGGATGAATCCGACATGGGCTTGCCCTTGGCTTTGCCCTTGCTGGCCAGCACGATATTGCCCGCCGCGTCACGCTCGGGGCGTTCGACGGTGATGGTGCGGTAGCCGAAATCCTCATTCTTGAAGATGCGGCTGATCGGCACGCCGTCGCGGGTGGATTCCTCGAAATGACCGAACAGGCGGGTGATGTCGTCGATGTGCTCCGGGCTGAGTTCTTTACGTTTTGAACCGAGGCTCTTACGCATCTTCTGCCAGA
>CAYPIG010000064.1:0-15828 GCA_964410705.1 uncultured Gallionella sp. | reverse complement strand
AACTGCGGCGATTTTCTGCTCGCACTCGAATCAAGAGAAAGAGCGCGCACCGGCATTGCGACCCTGAAGGTCGAATACAACCGCGTACACGGTTTTTACATCGAAGTCACTCAGGCTCAGAGCGTCAACGTGCCGGATGACTACCGCCGCCGCCAGACTCTGAAAAATGCCGAGCGCTACATCACGCCCGAACTCAAGAGCTTCGAGGACAAGGCGCTCTCTGCCAACGACAGGGCGCTGTCTCGCGAGAAATATCTGTACGAACAGCTGATAGAACAGCTCTCGCCGTTCATTGCCCAGTTGCAGCGCATCGCCTCCGGCATTGCCGAACTGGATGTGCTCTCAACCTTCGCCGAGCGCGCCGCCACGCTGAACTTTTGTGCACCGAAATTTTCAGAGGATGACGAAATCAGCATCGTGCAGGGACGCCATCCGGTGGTGGAAGCTCAGGTGGACAGATTCACGCCCAACGACACGGCGCTGTCCGCTACGCGCCGCATGCTGCTGATCACCGGCCCCAACATGGGCGGTAAATCGACCTATATGCGCCAGGTAGCGATCATCGCCCTGCTCGCCCATGTCGGCAGCTTTGTGCCCGCGCAGTCGGCATCTTTGGGCCAAATCGACCAGATCTTCACCCGCATCGGTTCATCGGACGATCTGGCCAGCGGACGCTCGACCTTCATGGTCGAGATGACTGAAGCTGCCAACATTCTGCACAATGCGACAAACAAGAGTCTGGTGCTGGTGGATGAAATCGGCCGCGGCACTTCGACCTTCGACGGCCTAGCGCTGGCACATGCGATCGCCTGCCATCTGCTGGAAAAAAATCAAAGCTATACGCTGTTCGCCACCCACTATTTTGAATTGACCCGTTTATGCGAAGAATTCTCGCAACTGGCCAACGTGCACCTGAGTGCGATAGAGCATCAGCACAGCATCGTATTTTTGCATTCGGTCAGCGAAGGGGCGGCCAGCCAGAGTTACGGACTACAGGTAGCCGCCCTTGCGGGTGTGCCCTTGCAGGTGATCAGGACTGCCAAAAAACAGCTGCGCATACTGGAGCAGAACAGCGCCTCTATGAGCCCGCAAGGCGATTTGTTCGCCGCCATACCCGACGAGCCGGAGGAGCATCCACTGCTGTCTGCCTTGCGCGAGATCAGCCCGGACGATCTGAGTCCTAAGGACGCACTGGAAAAACTGTATCAGTTAAAGAAAATGCTCTAAAGATGCCGCATCTGGTCGTTTCCATCTCAGGCCACGGTTACGGTCACATCGCCCAGACCGCACCGGTTTTAAATCAGCTGCGTAATCTGATGCCGCAGCTGCGCCTCACGGTCAGATCCTCCGCGCCCGTAAAACAGCTGCGCGCTCGCATACTCGCCCCCTTTACCCACCTGCCAGGCACAGATGACACAGGCATGGCGATGACTTCTGCGCTGCATGTGGATGTTGCCGCCAGCCGCGCCCTATACAGGACATTTCATACCGGCTGGGACAAAAAAATCGCACAGGAAGCCAAAATTTTGCAGGAGCTGGGGGCCGATCTGGTATTTTCCAATGTCGGCTATCTGCCTCTGGCAGGGGCGCAGCGGGCCAATATCCCCTGCGCGGCCTTTTGCTCGTTAAACTGGCACGACATCTACCGGCACTACTGCCATTCAGATCCCGCCGATCTGGCAATCTCCGCCGAGATTCATTCCTGCTATTCAGGAGCGGATGCCTTTTTTCGCGCAACGCCGGGCATGAACATGAGCGGGCTTGCCAATCTGATCTGTGTTGCGCCGACGGCCGAGACAGGGCAAAACCGCCGCGATGAAATCAACCGGATTTTGCAACTGCCCGCAGGCACCAGGCTGGTACTGGTGAGCATGGGAGGCATCAGCAATCCACTGCCGATCGACGAGTGGCCGTCGCTGGAGGGCGTTCGCTATCTGACACAACAATCAAGCGCTCGCGCCATAGACTTTGAAACGCTGCCTATGAGTTTTAGCGATCTGCTGGCAAGTTCAGATGCGCTGCTCTGCAAGCCAGGCTATGGCAGTTTCGTCGAGGCCGCCTGTTCAGGGGTGCCGGTCCTCTACACCGCACGCCCAGACTGGCCGGAATCCCCTGCCCTGATCGAGTGGCTGCAACAGAACGGCGTTGGTGCACCGATATCGCCGTATCAGCTGATAAGCGGCGACTTTAGCGAAGCGATGCAGCAGATATGGCAGGCAGAAAAGCCTCAGCCACCTGCGCCTGATGGCGCTAAACAAGTCGCACGCTGGCTGGCCGAACATCTGACTTAAGCGCATGCCTCCACCCAGAAAAAAGCCCCAGATATTACCTGGGGCTTTTTGTTAAAGCGATAAACCCGACTTAGTGCAGATGAGAACCTTCGTCGTGCACGTGACCGTGCTTGAGTTCTTCTTCGGTAGCAGTGCGGATGCCGGTCACCGTGCAGTTGAAGGTGACGGTCTTGCCGGCCAGCGGATGATTGCCATCGACGGTGACCTCGTCATCACCGACTTCAATCACCGTGTACAGGATGAAGTCTTCGTCATCTGAATCTTCCGGCGCGCCTTCAAACTGCATACCGACGGCAACGTCGGCCGGGAAAGCGCTGCGCGCCTCGACTTCGACCAGCTCATGTTCATATTCACCGAAAGCATCGTCCGGCTGCAAGGTGACGCTGACCTTGTCGCCTATACCCTTGCCGTGCAGCGCTTCTTCGACCAGCGGGAAGATGCCGTCATAACCGCCGTGCAGATAGCTGATCGGGTCGACAACGGATTCGAGTACTTCATGGTCGCCTGAAGCATCCAGCAATTCGTAGCGCAGCGATACCACCGAGTTCTTTGCAATGTTCATTTTATTTCCTTTAATAATTTTAAAACTGGACCCTGCAATGCGAATCACGAATCCTGCCGGTAAGCGTCGCATTTTAAACACTTTGCGCATCGTTTCCTAATAAAATTTTTACCCCCCCCGGTTTGACAGGGCTATAATATCGCGCATGAAAACACTCTCTACCCTGCTGGGCGGTCTTTCCGTCAACGAATTTTTGCGCGATTACTGGCAAAAAAAACCGCTGCTGATACGCGGCGCCATCCCCGATTTTAAAGGCTTGCTCAGTCCGGAGCAGGCGGTTGAACTGGCCTGTACCGAAGACGCTCAGGCCAGACTGATCACGCAGAAACAGGGAGAATTTACCCTTGCTCACTCGCCCTTCCGGGCCAAGGACTTCAAGGGACTGAGCAAGACGACCTGGACCGTACTGGTACAGGGATTGAACCATCACCTAAATACAGGCGCCGAGCTTTTGAAACTGTTCGATTTCATCCCGCACGCGCGGCTGGATGATCTGATGGTAAGCTATGCACCGAAAGGCGGCGGGGTCGGCCCTCACTTCGATCCCTACGATGTGTTTTTGCTGCAAGGCATGGGGCACAGACGCTGGCAGATCTCGACTCAGGCTGACCGCACGCTGATCGAAGGCGCTCCGCTGCGCATACTCAAGGATTTCAAGATTGAACAGGAGTGGGTGCTAGCTCCGGGAGACATGCTTTATCTGCCGCCGCAATGCGCACACAACGGCATCGCCGAAGACGACTGCATGACCTATTCCATCGGCTTTCGCACGCCGGGTTATCAGGAACTGGCGGAACAGTTTCTGGTATACCTGCAAGACCGCATCGCCATCGAAGGCAACTATGCCGACCCGGATTTAAAGACACAGAAACACCCTTCCGAAATCAGCTCTCAGATGCTCTCCCAAGTCGGCGAGGCGATCAAACAGATTCGCTGGGATAAAGAGGATATCGCGAATTTTCTGGGCTGCTATCTGAGCGAGCCCAAGCCGCATATATTTTTCGATGCACCCGAACCCGAACTGAATCTTAAAAAATTCAGCAAGGCAGTGCAAAAAAGCGGCGTGGTGCTAAACCTCAAGTCGCAGATGCTCTGCCACGAGCACAGCATCTTCATGAATGGCGAGACCACTGCGGTGACGCTGGCAGAATATGCCTTGCTGCGAGAACTGGCGGATACCCGTCAGTTGGCGGCATTTGAATCGGATTCAACCGAACTGATGGAAATACTGTACGAGTGGTATCTGGACGGATATCTTGCCCCGGTACAGGGCTGATTTTTATATATGATTGATTCCTTATATAAAATAAACAATAGACCCTCATCATCTGCGGCATCGCATACCCTTATTAAATTCAGGACTATAAAAAACAGCGATTTACTGGATTTTTTTAAAAAAACTGGTAGAATGCCGCGACTTTGATTTTGGCCTAGCCGCTTTAGTCGAACAAGAAATTTAATACCATTAACTTAACCTAAGGAAACTTAACATGAAATTATCCGCTCTCGTTGCTGCTCTGTTGGCTCTGGCTTTGTCCGCATGTGGTGAAAAGGCTGCTGAAGCTCCAGCTGCTGCTCCTGCTGTTGTTGAAGCACCTGCTGCAGCATCTGCTCCTGCTGAAGCAGCACCTGCAGCTCCTGCTGCTGAAGCTGCATCCGCACCAGCTGAAGCTGCTCCAGCTGCAAAGTAAGCTGACGCTTATGTAAAAAAAACCGGCGCAAGCCGGTTTTTTTTCGCCCTGATACTCTGCAAGGGCTTCATGAAACAAAAAGCCCGTCTTTGTGCACAAAGACGGGCTGATTTAAAAGCCTGAAATTTACTGATTGATGTTCTTGTAGATCGCTTCGAGTCTCAGACGACTCCCGTCTGTGCTCAAGCCGTTCTGATCGGTCACCGAGACTTCAGAAGCGCCGCCACCGTCTTTGACATTGACGCGGTAACGCAAATTGGCATCTTCGTCGTCCTTCCAGAACTGCAGCTTGTCCATCCAGCCTTTTTCAGCCTTGACGGTGTGCAGGAAATAAACGCCCTTCTCGCGGTCTTTATCCTCTACCGCATACCCTGCCCGTTCAATCGCAAGACCCACGCGGCGCCAGCTCTTGTCGAAGGCATCGTCGATCACAATGACGCTGCTGCCATCGAAGACCTGAACCATAGTCGCAGTACCGGTCGAGGCAGTTACAGCCTTGGCAGCCTGCACCGGAGTTCCGCCAAAACGCACCATCAGCCGCTGCAGCATCTCAGCCTCGAGTTCAGGATCGTTCGGGCGCGACTGCCATTTTGAAGAATTCTTGTCCGCTTCGAGCACTTCTTCCTTGCCGCGATGGGTGATGTATATTTCAGTCGCAGTCCCTGCACGCTCCAGACGAATGCGATACTGATCGCGCTCACCTGAAGAATACAGATTATCGAAAACTTTTCCGACGATGCTGCGTATTCCGTCTTTCTCTATCTTGGCGCGATTCTCGGCCCACTCGGTCTCGATCAGCCCTGCCGCCTGATCCTCACTCTGTATGTTCAGCCCGGTCTCACGCAAAAAGGCTTTAACGACCGGCCAGACGTTCTCTGCGCTGTCGTTCACCTTCAGCCAGCGCTGAACACCGTTCTTCTCCAGCGTCACGCCGGCAACCCGCGGCAGAACAACTGCCTTAGCAGCAGTTCCCCCTCCCTTGCTGTAATCGGAATAGGTCGCAACCACACCACCATCGGCCACCTTGTAGCGGTCATCCGTTTCAGGCGCGGTCAGATCGGGAGGCAGTTCCAGTGCCGGCAGCTGCTCCGCGCCCGCGCGGTAGTCTATGCGTTTATTGTTCAAGCCCATCGCGCCGCATCCGACCAGTGAGATCAGCGCCACGCTACAAATTCCGGTGTGCAAAACTTTCATATTTTTCCTCAGTATCAACTAATCTGCGAGCACGCCAGCCTGACGCATGGCCTCTTCAACAACGCCCTGCGCGCCGTTCGACAAAGGGGTCAACGGCAGACGAAGCGTGTTTTTCATCCAGCCCATGCGGGATACGGCAAATTTCACCGGAATCGGGTTGGCCTCGATAAACAGTTTGCGGTGCAGCCCCAGCAGTCTGAAATTGATTTCACGTGCCGTTTTCACATCGCCTTCGAAGGCGGCGGCACACATCTGGTGCATCAGCTTAGGCGCGACATTGGCAGTGACCGAAATCGTGCCGTGTGCGCCCAGCAGCAACAACGCCAGCGTGCTGGCATCATCGCCGCTGTAAACCGCAAAACCCTCAGGTGCGCGCAACAGCAGATCGCTGCCGCGCTCGATATCGCCGGTTGCATCCTTGATGCCGACGATATTCGGAATTTCGGCCAGACGCAGCACGGTCTCGTTGCTCATGTCTGCGACGGTGCGTCCAGGCACGTTATAGAGGATGTGCGGCATATCCACCGCTTCGGCGATCGCCTTGAAATGCAGATACATGCCTTCCTGAGTCGGCCTGTTGTAATAAGGCACTACCGTCAGCGACGCGGCAGCACCGGCGTTTTTCGAGAAGGCCGCCAGTTCGATCGCTTCGCGCGTGCAGTTGGCACCGGTACCCGCGATGACGGGAATACGCCCTGCGGCATGTTTAACCGCTTCCAAAATCAGCAACTCATGCTCTTCCAGATTGACGGTCGGGGACTCTCCGGTGGTTCCGACCACCACAATCGCATCCGTCCCCTGCTCGATGTGAAAATCAATCAGCGCGCGAAACGACGGCAAATCCAGACTATCATCTTCAAGCATGGGGGTGACAATCGCAACTATACTTCCCTTGATCATTCTGACTCTCGTTTTCGTGACAAGCAAAGGCGGCATTCTAACCTAAACTGGCAGGTCGAAAACAATTTGCCTTGCCTGAAAACGACTTTTCGGTTTTCAGCAGCCATAAGCACACTCAAATGTACCGTTACCCTGCCAAATGACAACGCAACGCGACAAATACCGAATGGCTGTGGAATAATGCGGCCTTGCCGATATTTTGAAACGCAATGCACACACTCGCTACACTGCAAACAGGCGATATCGCCACGATCGTCGCCATCCAAGCCGAGGAGGCTTTGCATCAGCGCCTGCTGGCATTGGGTTTTCGCAGCGAGCGCAAGATAGAGCTGATCAGAAAGGCCAGTTTCGGCGGCCCCTTGCAGGTGCGCATAGGCACGACCGATGTATTGCTGCGCATCAGCGAGGCGGCGAAAATAAAGGTGTGCAAAGCATGAAGCGCATCGCTCTTTTGGGGATGCCCAATACGGGAAAATCCACCCTGTTCAACCGCATGACGGGGGGGGCTGCCAGGGTAGGCAACTGGCCTGGCATCACGGTGGAATTGCTGTGCGGCAAAATCCTGTTAGGTTCAGATATGGTCGAGATCATCGATCTGCCCGGCATCTACGATCTGCACGGCTTTTCCGACGATGAACAGGTGGTGCGGCATTTTCTGCACGACAACGTCCCGGATCTGGCTTTAGTGATCCTCA
This sequence comes from uncultured Gallionella sp., assembly GCA_964410705.1. GTDB lineage: Bacteria > Pseudomonadota > Gammaproteobacteria > Burkholderiales > Gallionellaceae > Gallionella. Next base: position 8,495 of record CAYPIG010000064.1, on the reverse strand, counting down.
ATGCCACCCAGATCGAGCGCCAGATGAGCCTGCTTTTGCAGCTCAAGCAGCTCAACCTGAATGCTGTGGTGCTGCTCAACATGACCGATGAAGCCAGAAAATTCGGCATCGAGATAGACAGCAGAAAAATGTCCGAACTGCTTGGCATGCCGGTGTTTCAGATGAGCGGAAAATACGGCACGGGCTATGCGGAAGCCTTGCAGGCGATCACCAAAGCCTTGCGCTACCCGACTCCCGGCATGGCGGAATCCGTGCGCAGCCAGCTTGAACAGGATGAACACATAGAAGCAGAGATGGTCCGAGTGCTGAAGGAAACGGTGCAGATCCCCGCCCGTCTGCCCGAAAACCTGACCGAAAAACTCGACCGCATCATGCTGCACCCTTGGCTGGGATTGCCCATTTTCTTCGGCATCATGTATCTGTTGTTCCAGGCCATCTTCTTTTTTGGCCAGCCGCTGCAAAACGGCATTGCCTATCTGCTCAACGGCTTGAGGGATGCGGCGCTCACCCCCTTGCTCGCGGGCCTGCCTCCCGCCCTGCAGGGATTGCTGCTCGATGGCATCTACAACGGCGTAGCAACGGTCGCCGCCTTCGTTCCCGTCATCGTGCTGTTCTTTTTGCTGATGGCCATCGTCGAAGACAGCGGTTATCTGTCACGCGCGGCATTTCTGATGGATGCGCTGATGGCAAAAATGGGACTGGACGGACGGGGCTTCGTGATGCTGCTGATGGGATTCGGCTGCAATGTACCCGCCCTGATGGGCACTCGCGTGATGAGATCGCGTGCCATGCGTTTGCTGACCATGCTGGTCATTCCCTTTTCGCTGTGCTCGGCACGCTTACAGGTTTTCGTCTTCATCACGGCCGTGCTCTTTACCCCGAAGGTGGCGCCCCTGGTGCTATTCAGCCTGTATCTATTCAGTTTTGCCGCCGCAATCGTCACCGCCTTGCTGTTCAAGGCGCAGTTTGCCAACAGCGAACCCTTCGTGCTGGAGTTGCCGCCCTATCGTTTCCCCACCTGGCGCCAGATGATGCTGCGCGGCTATCTGGAAGTGACTCACTTCATCAGCCGCGCCAGCACATTCATCATCGCCGGGGTAGTGCTGGTCTGGCTGCTCACCCACCTTCCGTTCTCGGCCGAACCTGCAGCCACACTTTCCGGTATGCTGGGCAGCCTGCTGCAGCCGCTGTTCGCCCCGATCGGCATCAATGAACAACTCACCATCGCGCTGCTGTTCGGCTTTGTCGCCAAGGAGATCGTAATAGGCTCGCTCGCGGTGATCTACGGCCTGACCGGAACCGCTTTGGGCGGCGCAATCGCCGCTCAGCTGGACTGGGTGCAAGGTTACAGCTTCATGCTGTTCACGCTGATTTACACCCCCTGTTTGTCCACCATCGCCACGCTGCAGAACGAATCGAAAAGCCGAAAGTTTACCCTGCTCAGCCTGGGCTGGTCCTTGCTGCTGGCTTGGCTGGTGAGCTTCACCTTCTATCAGGGCGCCCGCGCGCTGGGATATTAAAGATTACCAATGACCGACTTAATGCAAAAAGCTTTGAACGAGCTGTTAAACAACGGCATCAAAATTCCGCCGCAGCCCAGACTGCTGATGGAACTGCAAAAAACGCTGGATTCCGAACGTTGCAGCATCAAAACGCTGGCAAAGATCATCGCATCAGATCCTGCCATTTGCGCCATGCTGTTCAAGACGGTTAACTCCCCGTTGTTCAGCGGCGGCAAAAATCTTCAGTCGATCGAGCAGGTGCTGATGCTGATCGGCATCAAACAAACCTGCAATATCGTACAGGCCATTTCACTGTCTTCCACGCTGTCTGACGGCAAGAAAAAATCATTTGAGAAATTCTGGACACGCTCTCAGGATATCGCAAAAATTGCGGCGCTGATTGCCGCCGACCGTGTTTCGGTCTGCAACATCTTCCCCGATCAGGCCTATATGGCTGGGATTTTCCACGACTGCGGCGTCCCCGTATTGATGCTGAGATTTCCCAGCTATTGCAGCGAACTCAACCTTGAAAGCGGATGGCCCTGCATCAGCGAGGAGGACAGGCTCTACAATGTCGACCATTGCAGCATAGGTTATCTGGTTGCCTGCCACTGGAAACTGCCGGATTTCATTTGCCGCGCCATCCTGCATCACCATGAGCTTGAAATTCCGCATGAAAACCTGGGTTCATCCCGCACTCTGGTTGCCATACTCGAACTGGCAATACACATTTACCATGTCATGGAGCGTAAAGAACACCCGCACTGGTCGGATGTAGGCAATGAAGTGCTGGCGGAACTTGGCATACATCCCGATCTGGAGAAGTCATTTCAGGAAGAAATAACCGAACAGTTCTGGGCGTAAACTATCTGGGCGAAGACGCCGGAACGAGGGGTTTTTCGCTCAGGTGACGCACCCGCTCATCGAGTATCTGATAAAAAACTTCATCGCTTTTGACCATACCCAATTCGCTGCGAGCCAATTCCTCGATCGCCTCAGTGCCCTTCTGCAAATCGCGCACCTCGGCATCGAGCTGACTATTGCGCGTATGCGTCGTGGCATTGACCTGCTGCTGAGCCTCGAGCTGGCGGTGCAACTCCTGAACCCTCAGCCAGCCGCCCTTACCCATCCAGAGCGGATACTGCAGCATCAGCAGCAAAATGATCAATATCAGTGTGATGATTCTCATGCTTTGAGTCTCTCGACACTTTCATAAAAAAACGCCCCGCGCAAAGGCACGGGGCGAATAGCGTCGAACCAGTCTAGCTCAACTGATAATAGGCATCAAGCCCGGGATAGCTGGCCACGCTGCCCAGATCCTCCTCGATGCGCAACAGCTGGTTATACTTGGACATGCGGTCCGAACGCGAAGCCGAACCCGTCTTGATCTGCATCGTGTTGGTCGCGACGGCGATATCGGCGATCGTGTTGTCTTCAGTCTCACCCGAGCGGTGCGAAATCACGGCGGTGTAGCCTGCACGTTTGGCCATCTCGATCGCTTCAAATGTCTCGGTCAGCGTACCGATCTGGTTGACCTTGATCAGGATGGAGTTAGCCAGCCCCTGACGGATGCCTTCGCGCAGTATTTTGGTGTTGGTGACAAACACATCGTCGCCGACGATCTGCACGTTCTTGCCCAGACGTTCGGTCAGCAGCTTCCAGCCGTCCCAGTCATTTTCGGACATGCCGTCTTCGATGCTGATCAGCGGATACTTGTCCACCCAGTTGGCCAGATAGTCGACGAACTGAGCGGAAGTCAGCTTGAGCCCTTCCGAATCCAGACAGTAAACCCCGTTCTTGTAAAATTCAGAACTGGCGCAGTCCACGCCGATGGCCACGTCCGCACCCGGCACGAAACCTGCCGCCTCTATGCCTTCTACGATCAGCTGCAAGGCCGCTTCGTTGGACGGCAGATTGGGCGCAAAGCCGCCTTCATCGCCCACCGTGGTCGGCATGCCTTTGGCATCGATCAGTTTTTTCAGGGCGTGAAACACTTCCGCGCCGTAGCGCAGCGCTTCGCGAAAAGATGGCGCGCCAACCGGAATGATCATGAATTCCTGCATGTCGATATTGTTGTTCGCATGTGCGCCGCCGTTGATGATGTTCATCATAGGTACAGGCAACTGCATCCTGGCAGAACCACCCAGATAGCGGTACAGCGGCAGACCGGACTCTTCGGCGGCGGCACGCGCAACCGCCATCGACACGGCCAGTATCGCATTGGCACCCAGACGCGACTTGTTTTCAGTACCGTCGAGTTCGATCATGGTCTGATCGATATAAGCCTGCTCCATCGCTTCAAGACCGATGATCGCATCGGCGATCTCGGTGTTCACATATTCGACTGCCTTCAATACGCCCTTGCCCAGATAACGGCTCTTATCGCCATCGCGCAGCTCGATCGCTTCGCGCTCTCCGGTGGAAGCACCGGATGGCACCGCCGCACGCCCCATCACGCCGGATTCGAGCAATACATCGGCTTCTACAGTAGGATTTCCACGCGAATCCAGAATTTCACGGGCGATCACATCAACAATTGCACTCATCTATATATCCTCAACAATTCAAAACCATCTAAAACGAACGAAAATTCGTCCAGTTAATCATCAAACATTCTTCAAATCTACATTCTCTTCAATCAGTCCCTGCTGCTTGACGGCCGCATCGATCACCATCAGCGTTTGTAGCAGCGCCTTCAGATGCCCCAGCGGGAAAGCATTGGGCCCATCCGACATCGCCTGCGAAGGATTGGGATGCGTCTCCATGAACAGGCCGGAAACCCCGGCCGCCACCGCCGCACGCGCCAGCACCGGCACGAATTCGCGCTGACCGCCCGAGACCGTCCCCTGGCCGCCCGGCAACTGCACCGAATGAGTCGCATCGAACACCACCGGGCATCCGGTATTGCGCATCACCGCCAAAGACCTCATGTCGGACACCAGGTTGTTATAACCGAACGAAGCGCCGCGTTCGCAAACCATGATGTTATCCAGCCCGCTCGCATCTCTGGCCTTCTCAACCACGTTCTTCATATCCCAGGGCGACAAAAACTGCCCCTTCTTGATATTGACAGGCTTGCCGCAACGCGCGACCGCATGAATGAAATCGGTCTGACGGCATAAAAAAGCCGGCGTTTGCAGCACATCCACCACAGAGGCGACCGGCTCTATTTCCTCTATGCTGTGCACATCGGTCAACACCGGCACGCCCAGCTGAGACTTCACATCGGACAGTATCTTAAGACCCGCATCGAGACCGAAACCGCGAAACGACTTACCCGAACTGCGATTGGCCTTGTCGTACGAAGACTTGTAAATGAACGGTAAGTTCAATTCACGGCAGATTTCCTGCAATGCACCCGCCGTGTCTATCGCCATCTGGGCCGATTCGATCACGCAAGGGCCTGCGATCAAAAACAGCGGCTGGCTCAGCCCTGCCTCAAAGTTGCATAATTTCATGCGGCTACTCCTGCATGACGCTTTAAGGCCGCTTCCACGAACGCCTTGAACAAAGGATGACCGTCGCGCGGCGTAGAGGTGAATTCAGGATGGAACTGCACGCCGACAAACCACGGATGATCCGGCAGCTCCATGATTTCGGGAAGGTTCTCGGTCGGAGTGCGCGCAGAGATCACCAGCCCCGCCTTTTCCAGCTGAGGCACGTAGTGATTGTTCACCTCATAACGGTGACGGTGGCGCTCATTCACTTCGTCGCCATAGATGCGGGCTGCGAGCGTCCCGGCATGAACCGGACAGCGCTGCGAACCCAGACGCATGGTGCCGCCCAGGTCGGAGTCATTGCTGCGCGTCTCGACTCGCCCTTCGCGGTCGCTCCATTCGGTGATCAAAGCCACGACGGGGTGTTCGGTCTCAGAATTGAGCTCGGTGCTGTTGGCATCCGACATACCGGCCACGTGGCGCGCATACTCGATCACTGCCAGCTGCATACCCAGACAGATGCCCAGATAAGGGACCTTGTTTTCGCGCGCATAGCGTATCGCGGCGATCTTGCCTTCGGTACCGCGTGCGCCGAAGCCGCCTGGAACCAGGATGGCATCGAAGTGTTTAAGACTGTCCACACCGGCCGTTTCCAGATCTTCGGAGTCGATATATTCGATGTTCACACGAGTTTCGGTGTGTATCCCGGCATGGCGCAGCGCTTCGATCAGCGACTTGTAGGACTCGGTCAGTTCGACATACTTGCCGACCATGCCGATGGTGATTTCGTGCTGCGGGTTTTCCAGCGAATGCACCAGACGGCTCCACACCGACAGATCAGCCGTCGGCAGTCCTTCCAGCCTCAGTTCTTCGCAGACGATGCGGTCCAGCCCCTGATCGTGCAGCATCTGCGGAATCATGTAGATGCTCTTGGCGTCCCACATCGAGATCACCGCATCTTCGCGCACATTGGCGAACAGCGAGATCTTGGCGCGTTCGTCGTCCGGTATAGGCCGGTCCGCACGACACAGCAGGGCCGTCGGGAAGATACCGATTTCACGCAGCTTCTGCACGCTGTGCTGGGTCGGTTTGGTCTTGAGCTCACCCGCCGTCGCGATGTAAGGCACCAGCGTCAGATGCACATAGGCCACCTGGTTGCGCCCCATGCGCAGCCCCATCTGGCGAGCCGCCTCCAGGAACGGCAAGGACTCGATATCGCCCACCGTACCGCCTATCTCGACGATCGCCACATCCGCCTTGTCGCCGTGATAGGCTGCAGCGCCGCGTTCGACAAAAGCCTGTATCTCATTGGTGATATGGGGAATAACCTGCACCGTCTTGCCCAGATACTCGCCGCGTCTCTCCTTGCGGATCACGCTCTCGTAGATCTGGCCGGTCGTAAAGTTGTTGGCGCGGCGCATTTTCGCGGAAATAAACCGCTCGTAATGCCCCAGATCCAGATCGGTTTCCGCGCCGTCCTCGGTGACGAACACCTCGCCGTGCTGAAACGGGCTCATGGTACCCGGATCGACGTTGATATAAGGGTCGAGCTTGAGCATCGTGACCTTGAGGCCGCGAGACTCTAAAATGGCTGCGAGCGAGGCTGCGGCTATTCCCTTCCCCAGGGAAGAAACGACGCCGCCGGTAATAAAGACGTACTTGGTCATGCGTGTGCCCGAACATAACGATCCGCCCGGCTCGTCAACAAGAGGATCACAAGGATCGGCCCCTTGCGGGTTTGGCAGCCCGGCGGAATGGCTAGTGGTTTTATCAAATGTTTTTCGTAAGGCACAATGATACCGCAAAACCCTCTTCCTTCAAAATCCAAGCTGCGAACAGCCAAAATATCCAAAGGGCGGGATAGCCCGCTCGCCGGGTAATCATTGACAGGCATGGACAACTGCATGGACAATTAGCGACGCACTAACATCAGGAGATCGCATGTCCAACATCCAGTCCGTAATGCACGAAAACCGTATCTTCAACCCTGCAGCGGAATTTGTCCGGCAGGCAAACGTTTCCGGCATGGAGGCGTATCAGGCGCTGTGCCGCGAAGCAGAACAGGATTACACCGGCTTTTGGGCCCGTCTTGCGCGTGAAACGCTGCAATGGAAGAAGCCGTTCACTAAAACCCTGGACGAGAGCAACGCGCCCTTTTACAAGTGGTTCGAAGACGGCGAACTGAATGTTTCCTATAACTGCCTGGACAAACATCTGAACAGTCAGGCCGAAAAGACCGCAATCATCTTCGAAGCCGATGACGGAAAAGTCACCAAGATCAACTACCGCGACCTGCATGCGCGCGTCTGTCAGTTCGCCAACGGTTTGAAGTCTCGCGGCATCCAGAAGGGTGACCGCGTGGTCATCTACATGCCGATGAGCATCGAAGCCGTGGTAGCGATGCAAGGCTGCGCGCGCATAGGCGCAATCCATTCGGTGGTGTTCGGCGGCTTTTCTTCCAAGAGCCTGCATGAACGCATCACCGATGCAAAAGCCTGCGCCGTGATCACTTCAGATGCGCAGATGCGCGGCGGGCGGGTAATGCCTCTGAAGCCTGCGGTTGACGAAGCGCTGACGCTGGGCGGCTGCGAAGGCGTACACAGCGTAATCGTTTACCAAAGAGCCGGCGGCGATACCGCCTGGAACGAAGCGAACAACATCTGGTGGCACGATCTTGTCGCAGGACAAGACAGCACTTGCGAACCTGAATGGGTAGGCGCAGAACACCCTCTGTTCATCCTCTACACTTCAGGCTCCACCGGTTCACCCAAGGGCGTGCAGCATTCGAGTGGCGGCTATCTGCTGGGTGCAATGCTGTCCATGCAGTGGGTATTCGACTACAAGGCAACCGACATCTTCTGGTGCACCGCCGATGTGGGCTGGATCACCGGCCACAGCTATGTCGCCTACGGTCCGCTGGCGATGGGCGCAACTCAGGTGATCTTCGAAGGCGTACCGACCTATCCGGATGCCGGACGCTTCTGGAAGATGATACAAGACCACAAGGTCACCACCTTCTACACCGCCCCCACCGCGATCCGTTCGCTGATCAAGCTGGGCGGCGAGTTGCCCAAACAGTACGATCTGTCCAGCCTGCGCCTTTTGGGTTCGGTGGGAGAGCCGATCAACCCCGAAGCCTGGATGTGGTATTACAACACCGTAGGCGGCGCACGCTGCCCTATCGTGGACACCTGGTGGCAGACCGAGACCGGCTGTCACATGATCGCCCCGCTGCCTGGCGCCATGCCGATAAAACCTGGCACCTGCACCCTGCCGCTGCCGGGCATCATGGCAACGATAGTCAATGAAGCGGGCGATGAAGTATTCGATCAGCACGGCGGCTTCCTGGTCATCAAGCGCCCGTTTCCTTCGCAGATCCGCACCATCTGGGGCGATCCGAAACGCTACCAGAAGGGCTATTTCCCCGAAGAGATGCACGGCGCCTATCTGGCCGGAGACTCGGCTCACCGCGATGGAGACGGCTACTTCTGGATCATGGGCCGCATCGACGACGTGCTGAATGTCTCGGGCCACCGCCTGGGCACCATGGAAATCG
>CAYPIG010000063.1:0-16990 GCA_964410705.1 uncultured Gallionella sp. | reverse complement strand
CTCATGGCTCCATTCTCTCAGATTAGGGAGCCTCCTCAAAACCCGGGGCGATTCACCTCGGCGTTTCTGATCCACTTGCGTATCGTGTTGCGCGACAAACTCGTGCGCTTTGTTATCTCATGCAGCGACATCTTGTCGCGAAAATACATCCGTCGAATCTTGCCCATCATTTCCATAGTGATCACCTTTTATCTCCCGCCTAAAAATTTGGCAGGACAAGTAGAACACCTGGGTCAATTTTGGGTCGGCATAACGCCTATATCTGGGTCACTTTTCGGTCGGTATCAACATACGTTAACCTTCTGTTTATAAACTACTCTTTGCTTATCTTAACTTCGCTTGTATTTGCTGTATTTTCAGTAACATATTGATTTAATTACAGAATATTAATCCGTTTGTCGCAGGTTTGATCCCCGCGCGATCCACCATATTTAACCCGATAACTCAATGTGTTAGCGGGTTTTTGCATTTTCGGAATTCGCTGCCGTAATGACAACTGGGGCGCTTGCGAACTGATCTTCTTCCCTTGATTTTTCAAACTTCGTCCCCACTTGTGTTGCAATCGTTTATTTTTCGGGGAAGTTCATGAAGCGTATCTTTTTGTTTATCTTGACTAATCTGGCGGTGGTCTTTGTCATCAATATCACTCTGCGTATATTGGGTGTCGATCACGTTCTGGATCGCAGCGGAGCGATCAATTTCTCAAGTCTTTTGATCATGTCCGCCGTGATCGGATTTTCCGGTTCTATCATTTCGCTGTTTATGTCCAAGTGGTCGGCAAAACGCATGGTTAATGCCCAGGTCATCACGACGCCTTCCGATCCTACCGAGCGCTGGCTGATCGAGACGGTTCAGCGTCAGGCGCAGGCTGCCGGTATCGGCATGCCTGAGGTGGCGATTTACGATGCGCCGGATGTGAATGCGTTCGCAACAGGCTGGAACAAGAATGATGCGCTGGTTGCGGTCAGCACCGGGCTGCTTTACAACATGGGGCGAGATGAGACTGAGGCGGTGCTGGCCCACGAAATCAGCCACGTTGCCAACGGCGATATGGTCACACTCACCCTGATACAGGGCGTGGTTAATACTTTCGTGGTGTTTTTCTCCAAGCTGTTCGGCATACTGGTCGATTCCATGCTGCGCAAGGAGGGCGAGGAGCGCGGGCCTGGGATAGGCTCATTTGTCGCCGAGATGGTCGCTCAACTGGTGCTGGGCGTGCTGGCCAGCATCATCGTGATGTGGTTCTCCCGTCACCGTGAATTCCGTGCGGATGCAGGCGGCGCCTCGTTGGCCGGTCGGCAGAAGATGATCGCGGCGCTGGAGCGTCTGAAAATCAACCACGAACAGGCGTCTTTACCCAAGGAGATGGCTGCATCGGGAATCTCGGGTGGTTCTGCCATGAGCCGGTTGTTTATGACACACCCGCCGTTGGAGGAGCGTATCGCGGCATTGAAGGCTGCGCGCTAGTTATTCCCTGTCAGCTCGGCTGCTGCGCCATATCGACAACAGCAGCCATAATCCCGCGAAAGCGGCAAACAGCAATCCCACCGTCCCCAGAAAGTGCAGTCCGGGAACGGTCATGACGATGGATGAGCCGATGATGAGAGCGGCGACCACGAGTCCGACGGCCAGCCGGTTGACCGCGCCGTCTAGCTGATTGCCGACATGTTTGAGGTTGGCTACGTCGATGTGTATCTCCAGTCTGCCCCGTCGTGCGGCCCGCAAGAGACGAGACAGGTCATGGGGCAGACCTGCAATCAGCGTGATGGCCTCTGTGATGGCGTGACTGCCTCGTTTGATGAGCGCGGCTGGTGTATAGCGTGCGCGCAGCGCGGACTCCAGCATCGGCATCGCTTCTCCTGCGATGTCAAAATCGGGGTTGAGTTCGCGCCCCATTCCTTCCAGCGAGATGAAGGCTTTAACCAGCAGAGCCATGTCAGCCGGCAGCATCAGGCGGTGCTGCCGCAATATGGTCACCAGGTCGGACAGCATGGTTCCGAGCTGGAGTTGTTTGAGTGCAAGCCCGTGATACTGATCGAGGAAAATCTGGATTTCCAGCGTCAATCCGGCTTCGTCCTGAACGCCGTCACCGGTCCAGTCCAGCATCACCTCCAGCACGCGTTTGGGTTCGTGCTGTACCAGCCCCAGCAGCAATCGTATCAGCTGCTCGCGCCTCTCCTCGGTAAGGCGTCCGACCATGCCAAAATCGATGAAGGCGATGCGGTTTTCAGGCAGATAAAACACGTTGCCCGGATGAGGATCCGCATGAAAGAATCCGTCTTCCACTATCATTTTCAATACGGCATGAGCACCCAGGCGCGCAAGTTTTTTGCGGTCCAGTCCGGCCTCATCGACCGCTTTTAGGTTGCGTCCTGGAATTCCCGCTATGTATTCCTGCACGCAGACCCGCTCTCCGGTCCATTGCCAGTAGACTTTGGGGATAACGATGGGCGGGGGGCCGAGCTCAACGTTATAGTCTGTGAAGTTTTTCGCGATCCGCTCGGCATTGCGGCACTCGACAGAGAAATCGAGCTCTCGACGCAGTGATTGGGCAAATTGTCTTACCACTTCGCCGGGCCTGAAACTTTTAAGATCCGGACTCTCGTTCTCAGCCAGTTCCGAAAGCCGCATCAGCCAGCGCAGATCCGCTTCGATGACGGGGCGAATTCCCGGACGGCGTACTTTAATTACCACCGGGCTGCCGTCGTCCAGCGTGGCGCGATGCACTTGCGCGATGGATGCGGCGGCCAGCGGCACAGGGTCAAAGGTGGCAAAAACGTCTTCAGGAGGAGAGCCCAGATCCTCGGTCAGCTGCTGGAGAATATCCGCATACGGAACCGGCGGGGCACTGTCCTGCAGCTTGCCGAACTCGGCTATCCATTCCGGTTCGAACAAGTCTACTCTGGTTGCCAGCACCTGCCCCAGTTTGACAAAGGTCGGCCCCATTTCTTCGAGCGCGCGTCGCACTCGGGTGGGTGCTGGCAGGTGCGCATATTCCGCCGTATTTTTGTAGTGCAGTATTTGCCCGGCACGTTCTAAAACATGGGTCAACCCCATGCGCGCCACGACATCTCCGAATCCGTAACGTATCAGGATGGAGGCGATGTCGTGCAGGCGGGACAAGTCACGGGCTGCAACCAGAGCCTGCAGCAGCATCAGCTGTCCTTGCTGCGATCGGGTTTGACGTGGTCGGCAACTCCGGTAAGCACGCCGGCTGCCACTTGTCTCAACAGATTCGTCGTGGCCTGAGCAAGGTGCAGACCGGCCGTTGCCTGAGTGTGTCCTGCAGCGCCCAACTGGTGTTTGATGGTGCCCAGCGATGCCTGGATCTGAGTTCTCAGAGCGGAACCGTGAGTGCGAAGGTGGGAAGCCAGGTCGTGCAATATCTCTCCTGCCGTATCGCGTGCGCCCGCTGCCGATGACTGCAGTGTCTCAATAAACATCTGCTCCAGCGCTTCAAGATCTGAGCTGGCGCGGGCCAGATCGTCGCGGGAATACTTTTGTGCCCGGCTTGTAGCCTCTTCGATTGCCAGTCCGGTGACTCCGCTGAGCTGAGCCAGAGCCATTTCAAGACCCGCCACGGCCTGTTTGAGCTGTGTACGGGCCGTTTCGGTTTGCGAGGCGGACAGATGCAGCTCTCTTTGTACACCGGCTCTGGCACCGCGCAATGCGCTGAGTGCAATCTGCCTTAAAGATTCGATATCCAGTGACCGTGCGCTTATCCTGCGCAGGGTGAGTTGGCGAACTAACTCCTGAATATCCTGACCCTGCTCGACGGCGCTCTGAACGTCGGTTTCGAATGTATCGTCCTGCATGATTTTATCCTCCGGAAAGTTAAAAACCTACTAGTCGCATCTTACACCCGCCATGCGGATTCGTGTCAGAGCAAAATTTGTCTGTGAGTGACTTGCCGGCTGCACTATGGGAAAAATAGTGCCTACTTAGCAAGCAGGTGTTCCGCAAGGCGCAGGCTGAGTGCGGCGATGGTGAGGGTGGGATTGGCGGTGCCCATGCTGGGGAATACGGACGACCCGACAACATATAGATTGGGGTGATCGTGGCTGCGGCAATGTGCATTTACAACAGCGTTTTTCGGATCATCTCCCATACGTAGCGTGCCGCTCGGATGATGAGATGAATTCTGTTTCGATACCGAAAGCGAAGTGCCGCCGATTTTCTGTACCAGATCGGCAATCCGCGCCTGCCAGTGGGAGAGCCCTCTTTCGGTGTATTCAGACAAGCGGTATTCAATCCTGGGCAAGGCTAGCCCCAGTGCATCCGGACGGGCGGGATCTATCGTGATACGGTTGTTTTCATCCGGCAAGGTCTCGATTTCACCGCCTATGCAGGCGCGGTGTATCATTTCGTCGCGCAGATCCGGGATGATCTTCCCCCAGTTTTTTTCATCGTTGATCATGCGCAAGGCTTCGGCCTGCGGGTCGATGGCATTGCTCAAAAACAATTTGCTGGCCGCGTGATGGCGTCTGAATTCCCCGTTCCTGGCTCCCATGCTAAGACCGCTCACGCATTGCGGTCCGCGCCCCGGATACAATGGCATCGGCATACGGAAACTATGAAAAAACAGCACGTGATCCATCAGGTTGCGTCCGACCTGGCCGGAGGAATTGGCGATGCCATCGGGGGATTGCGCTTGAGCTGACATCAGCAGCAGCCGGGGGGATTCGATGCTGTTGGCGGCCAGTATGAAATATTTTGCAGTCAACCTGTGCGATGAGCCGTCAGGCAACTTGTAGTGCAGCGCGGCAATTTGTCGGCTGTCATCCAGTTCAAAGCGGTAGACCGTTGCGCGGTCGATCAGTTTTGCACCCGCCCGGATTGCCTTGTCGACATCGGTGTCGGCGCTGTACTGTGCACCGGACGGGCAGATCGGGGTGCAGTTGTTGCTGCCGCAGCAGGGCATGCGATTATCGTAATACTGGCTGTTGCGTGCGGCAGGAAAGGGCTGAACCTTGATGCCGTACGGCGACAGATATTTTTCTAGTATCCGGTCTGAATAGGTCATCGGAATGGGCGGCATAGGGTAGGGGCCGCTGCGGGGGGAGCCCTGATCCTCGTTTCCTGCAACGCCCAGCGCGTGTTCGGCCTTCAGATAGTAGGGCTCGATGTGGGCGTAGTCGATTGGCCAGTCCATTCCTACGCCGTAACGGCTTTGCAGTGCAAAATCTGCAGGCAGAAATCTGGGCGTATTGCCTGTCCAGTGCCAGGTGGTTCCTCCGACCAGCTTCAGGTAGCTCGGTCCATAACTCGCAGTGCTTTTGTCACCGAAATAGGCGGTGGGGGAGCTCTCATCCGGGATGGCTGCCCAGGGCCAGCGCGGGTAGGGGGCGGACAGGTCGCGCACCATGGCCTGCTGATAGCGTTCGACGGAGGCGGTGCGTTCAATTTTTCCGCCTGCTTCCAGTATCATCACTTTTCGGCCTGCTTTGGCCAGCCGGTGTGCAATCAGCGCACCGGCAACGCCCGAACCTATGATGGCGTATTCAGTATCTGTCATGATCGGGTGCCTCGCTCCAGAAGCCGAATGAACCGCCGCACAGACTGCGCGGCTGGCTGACGCCATCGAGAGAAGTGAACATAAGCGCGTGCCGGTAGCTGACCACCTTGTTGCCATTCTGATGGTAGTAGATGCCGGTCAGCCAAGTGGTCAGCAGGTGATTGATGAACCAGCGCTCCCCCGCACTGTACCGATCCGGATTGAGCAGGGATTCCCGTTCGAGTGCCAAGATATCCGGGGTGGAAATTTTAAGCTTTTCAGCAACCTGAACAACATGCTGAGGCCCCCAGGGTTCGGTGCGGATCAAATCGTAAATACGCTCAGCCGTATTTTCATCCAGCCGGTCTTTGCCGGTCAGAGTGCGGCTTATGCTCATAAAATAGGCATAGTTGTCCGGTTCGGCCGCCCTAGCGGAAAGCGGCAGCGACAGCAACGCCATCAAACCCAGCAGCCTGCGGCGATTAAGATCGACGGGTTGCACCGCTGTTACTTCACGATGCCGTCTATGGGCATGCGAACAAAGAAATTGAGGTTGTTTTCCTTGAAATTGGGTACCGAGGCGTTTGACTGGCTGTAAGCGAGCGAACAGCCCAGTTGAAGATCTTTTTGCATGTTCCACAGCGCCTGTAACGAGAAGCCGTAATTCACCCCTTTGCTGTTTCCGGAATAAAAAGCAGCGCCCGGAGCGTTGGCTGCGTTTGCCGGATCAAGCGGCAGTTTCATCGCCTCGGCGTTGCTGGCGTGGCCTGTGCCGATGGCGAACCGTCCCTGTAACACTAAAGGATAGAAGTTGCGCGTCAGGAAATTGACGGAGGGTCCGAAGTTGATTGCCGACTGCGGGCTGTAATAGCCGCCGTTGCCGTAGGAGGACAGGTTCTGGTTGTTCTGATAATGGTCGTAACTGCCGGAAAAGTCGATGTTCAGATATTCAAATTTATTGACTTCAAATGAATAGCCTACCCCGATTCTTGTCGAGTAATGATTGTTTTTCCGGGTGTTGACGCCGGTCAGTTCTTCAAGCTGTAAAGTTGCAGCGAGCGACCACTTCGGTGTGATGTTCCAGTTTGCCGATGGCGACAATCCGGTTTTGATCACTCGGCCCCACGGAGAGAGCGCTCCGAAGGGGTCGGCAAGGCCGGTGTAGGAGAGCAGGCTGTCTCGTACCGGTTGCAGATACAGATCCACACCTGCGTTTCCCCAGGGGGCATATCGTACCGCGTTGAATCGGCCGGTCAGGGTGCTCGGTAGCGCACCCTCGCTGGGAGTCAGTCCGATTTCTCCGGTGTAGGAGGCCATGGCCGTATCGTGCCTTGCCGTCATGGACGGCTCGTAGCCGGTCATGCTCATTTTTTTAGCCGCAGGAACGGCAGGAAACAATCCGTTGGGCAGACGAACCAACCCGTCTGTTCCTACGATCACGTTGGCAAAATCCGCCGTTCCGCTGTTGAGCGTCACGCGATCGATATTGATCCGGTAGTCGGTGTCCTCGGACTGCCATCCGTAGCCGATAGTCGGCTCTTTTCTGGAGAGCAGTCTGCTGGTTCCCTGTTCGCCGGTTTTGCTGCGCTGGGAAAAGCTAGCATCCCAGTTGGATAAGCCAAGCGGTGAGTAAGGGTCGAACTTTTGTCGGTTAGACCTTCTGTTTGCCAGAGAAGGAGCTGTTACGGCTGCGGAAGGCGTTACTGTGGTGTTCTCAGCCAGGTGGCCTGCATGATATTTTCTTATGTCTGCGAACTGTTGCTGTACTTCGGGTGAGAGTTTTCCGTATGTTCCGCTGTCAATTTGAGCGATCAGCCGACTGAGTTTCTCGTCCTGTCGGGCATTGAGCAAAGCCCAGCCATGCAATGCGAGGAGCGAGTTATCGGATGGCATGTTTTTCTCGAGATAGCCCACGGCACGGTCATGGTGCCCGAATTTCATCCAGGCCGACACAATATCGCCGGTCATCGAAGTCAGACCCGTCGCCAGCTGTTCTGCCTCGGTCAGCGGCTTGATGACATCGGCATGAGTTTCCCCAAGGCGTATTGCCGCTCTCAGCTTTAACTGGGCGCGAATTTCCCGGTGCAGGTCGTTGATTTTCATACCCCTGTCGGTGGTCGGGATTTTTTCCAGCGTTAATATGGCCGCATCCCACAGTTTTTCACCGGCATAATACAGTGCGGCTGCATGCCGGGCATCGTTTGAGGTGTCGCTGCGCAACAACTCGTCTATGTTTTGGTCCGCTTTGGCTTTATCGCCGCTTTGGCGCAGCTGGTTGGCGGATTTTAGAATATCCCAAGGTGATCTTGTTGCAGTGGGCGTGTTGGCTGAGGCAGGAAGAGCGATGGTTTTAGCAGGCGCATCAATCACGTGTACGGCGTGCAGTCTGCGTATGTCGGTCAGTTGAGACTGTAATCGGGTGTTATTGATGCGCAAAGAAGATTTTTCTATGTCGTGCAAAAGGTTGCCGAGTTTTTCATCCTGTCTGGACCTTAGCAGTGTCCATGCGTACAGCACGGTCGAAGTTGCATCCAGAGGCTGGTTTTTTTCCAAGAAAGCGGACGCCCGTTCATGCTGACCTCGTTTCATCCACAATCTGGCCATGTCGGCAATCAATGCGGGGTGGTCTGCAGCGAGGGGTTCCAGCTCTGTCATCGCAGCCTCAAAGGCGCCGCCCGACTGTGCAGAAGCGGCTTTGAAACGTTGCTCAACGGTCTTTGAATCCGGTTTTTTCAGGATTTTTTCGGCGGTGTCCGGTATTATGGCCCCTGTCTTTTCAACGTCAGGCTCTGTTATTTCAGGGGAAAACGCATCCTGACTGACCTTTGTCTTGGCGGGATCGGTCTTTGTGGAAATTACCGGTTTGGCTTTGAAGGCTCTCAGTGGAGATTTTTTCGCTTTCAGTTCGGTGTCAAACGATGCCAGTATCAGATTGCCACCGGCTTCCATAGGGTCGGCCACGGCATTTACGGTAAGACCCAGTGCGATCATGTAACAGGGACTCAGCGTCCAGTTCGATATCTTCATTGCAATTTCCTCTGCTTATTTTCCCAGCATCCAGCTGCGCGCCGATTGACTCCATGGCAGGCCATATTGAGAGTACAGCCGTCCCCACAGCTCCTTCATGGCGGTGCTGAACAAAAACCAGCAGTCGGCGAGAAAGTGAGGATAGTCCATCTTCATGTTCCGGTAGCCTAGGCGGATGATCAGGAAAAGCCCTCGCCATATGCCCATGCGTTTGCGTTGTCTGTAATGCATGAACTCATTCCAGCGTTCGCTGTCGCCATAGTTGAGCGCAACCAGTTCCTTGTATTCGGCAAGCTTCTCGGGTTGAAGTTGGAAGGATACCTTGAAGGATAGACCGATCTTGGTGCTGATCCCTGTTCGAACATCGTGGCGGAATTGCACCGCAAATGTAGTTTCCTTTTGCAGCGCGTAGTTGTACAGCGTGATTTCGCCCTCTGATCCCCTGATTGTTGCGGGCACAGCTTCGTTGAACTGGATCAGTGCTCCGCCCATCGTCACGTCCGTGACTTTTCCGAAAATGTGGTCTCCTTCTGGAAGTTTCAGTCGGGCGGGGATGCCCGATGGCATGCGTATCTGCGTTCGGGTCTTTTTCTTTTCATGCAAAACACCCAGCGCGGTATTGAGGATCAGCAGATTGAAGATTTCCCAGCCCATGGTCATGATGGTCACCGCGCGTTCGTCAGGCGCGGTGTAGGCGAAGTAGCGCCAGATTCCGAACAGCAGCGATATCACACTCAGGATGTAAATGGCATAAAAAGGCCCGGCCAGACTGGAAATATAGGTTTGGCTTAAGTCTTCGCTCTTGGGTGTCACGCGAAAAGTCGGCGCTCTTGGGTTTTGTATCACCTTGAATACCGCTACGAAAGCATAGGCGGATTGCAAGATCTCGTAAATTTCCGAGATGAACGGGGCGCGCACCTTGCCGTACATGTAATCCATGATCAGCATGGATACGATGAAGTGCGGCAGGGTATAGGCGAGCACCTGGTTGGTTGTCGCGGTATAGACGTGAAGTCCGAAGATGAGGTACATCGCCGGTGAGATGATGAAGATAAAACGCACGAACGAAAAAAACCAGAAGAAGGTAGTGCTGAAATAAGAGAGTTTTTGCAGCAGCGTCAGATGCTTGTTGGGCAACGGGTTATTCAGAAGGAAGATCTGCACCATGCCCTGAGCCCAGCGCAGACGCTGCAGCACGAAACTCGAGTAGGTCTCAGGCTGCAGTCCGGAGATGAGTGGACGCTCTACAAACACGCTGCGCAGGCCCCGGGAGTGCATCAGCAGAGCGGCTTCCGCGTCTTCGGTAATGGATTCTCCGCGCATGCCGCCTATTTCTTCCAGGTGTTTGCGACGCAATACGGCCGCTGAACCGCAGAAAAACGCCGCGTTCCAGAAGTCGAGTCCGGTTTGTATCCTGCTGTAGAACATATCCCCTTCACCCGGGATTTTGCCGAACAGATCCAGATTGCGTTCAACCGGGTCGGCATTGATGAAAAAGTGGGGCGTCTGTACCAGAAAGACTTTTTCGTCGTCCTGAAAATAACCTATGGTGTGCTCGAGAAAGTCGGCGGTAGGCATGTGATCGGCGTCGAATATGACCATCAGCTCTCCGCTGCTCTGGGCCATGGCCGCATTGATGTTGCCAGCCTTGGCGTGATTGTTCTTCTCGCGCGTCACATAATGTATGCCCAGCGTCTTGCATAGACTCGTCAACTCATAGTGACGCACCCAGGCGGCGTTGGCGACTTGTGGGTCAGGATCGCTGCGTTTCTGCGTGGTGCCGCCATCGTCGCACAGGTAGATGTTTACCTTGCCGGGGGCATAGCGCATCTGTGTCGCGGCGATGATGGTGTCGCGCAGTATTTCGGTTGACTCATTGTAGCTGGGTATCAATACGTCTATGGTGGGCCAGGAGTCGGGCTCTCCTTTTGGCGCCATGCCTGCTCTGCGAACATGGTTGGTGTTGATGAACATGCCCAGGAAGGTGAGGATGACGCAGTATATTTCTGCTGAATAGAGCAGGAAACTGAATGCCGTACCCAGCATTGTATCCGAGCCTATGGTGTAGAAAGTGCGCCAGAATACGTAGCGCAGCATGATCAACACGGCGCAGCCGTACATCAGCAGCCGGTAGAACGGTTTTTGCTCCAGTTCATTGAGCACCATCATCAGGCCTAGCACGCAGTAGGCCAGCCAGTACTGCGAGGTGGTGTCGGTTGGAACCGCCCCGACCAGCAGCATCATCAGCATCATGATGGCAAATGCGATCAGCGTTCTGGGCTGTGAACTCAGCGCTTCAATAAATTGACGTAGGTTCTGCACAGTTGCCTACTTGGTCGAGATTTCTGCGTAGTGCCTGTTGCGATATCTGATCACCAGTCTGCGCGCAACCAGGACAAATACCAGCAGCACCAGTGCCGAGAGGGCAACCCAGAGCCAGGGGTAGTGGCTGAAGTAGAAATCAAGGCGGCTGACAGGACCGATTGAGCCGATGTGATAAGTCTCACCGATGCTGTCAGCGTAGATCGACTGATCGGTTTCCTGCCACCTGAACACATCGCCTTTGACATTGGTCCAGAACTCAGGAGTGATCAGCGCATCCGTCCGGTGTGCCAGCAATTCGGCGCTTGCTGCTGTCAGTACGGAGGCTGTTTTCCCGCTGGAAAAGGGCGATTCGAATTGCATCAGCAAGGCGGTCTCTCCCAGCGAGCTGCTGCTCTTCAATGAGGCGACAGGACGCTGGCCGGGGTGTTCTTCGGTGTCCAGCGAGGTGCCCACCTCGCCGATTCCCACGTCAGCTTTGGGGCTGGGCTGTGTCAGATAAACCGCATCAGTAGTCGCAATGTTGCCGTTTTCGAACTGATAGGGTGACTTGCTGTTCAGTGTGGCTGGCAGAGAGCTGGCTACTCCCACTACGATCAGATTTTTCGATGCATCGGGTTGCCCGGCTGTCTCAAAGGTAACGCCTGTCAGTGGGATGCCTGTTTGCTGAGTGAGGCGACCGAGCAGCGTCATCGCCGCGCTCGCCGTATCCTTGTTGACGGACGGGAGCAATACCTGGGTGTTGGCGCCGTCTGCAATCACGGTATAGGGGTATCCCGCCTGAGTCATCAAAGCCATATCCGGCATGTGCGCATAATGCTGCCCCTTGGGCATCTTCAGCGTTGAATCACCATCGAGCGTGAGCAGCATGTTGCGCTCCTGCAGCAGGGTGAAGTTTCCGGTCACCGAAGGCGTCATTTGTGGCTGTATCGAAACCACGTTCTTACCCGGCAGCAGCGAGCGTGAGGGCAGCAGGATTTCGTAGTGACGCAGTTCCGAGCCCGATGCGGCATTGAGGTGGATGGCGGTCACAAAATGCGTGTTGAGCATCACATTAACCACCGAATCGGAACGCAGCCCGGCACCGTAGGTCAGGTGCAGATCCAGCTTGACGCCATCGTGCTCGTTGGCAAACATATCCGCAGGAAGAGAAAAACTCAGAGGGATTTCGCTGGCGTAGAAGCCCTTGACACTCTGGGTGTTAAGTCCGAGTCTTTTGAAGGTGTATTTTTCACCGTAGGCCAGCGTGCCCTTGGCATCATACGGTTTCCATTTCGGCGCGACAAAGCTCTGGATTACGGTGCTCTGTGCATCCGGCATCTTGACCATGGCGTGTGCAAATGCCAGTGCCGCCTGACCTACCTCCGCATCGTTATTGCCTGAAATTACTACGACTATGCGTCCTGAATCGGCGTTCAGCGCATAGATGCCCATAAATGCCCCTTTGATCTCCGATTTGATGGCCGGATTCAGGTAGGGGGCAAGTTCAGCGGAAGTGCCAACCAGTACACTGTCGGTGTCTGCTAGTGCTGCGGTATTGAGTCCCGGGAAGTTGGTGCTCAGCCCGCTTGCGGCAGGGGCTGTGTCATAGTGAACCGCCAGCGGCGCATATTGCAACCGGCTTGCAACCCCTTGTGCTGCAAGGTTGGCCCAGCCCAGATGTTTGTTGTCAGTCGCGCCAGCAACCAGAACATTCAGTTTCCACGCATTGCTCAGTTTCGGGTCAAAATAGTGTTCCATGTCAGACAAGACCGGTTTAACCGAGTAAAGACTGCCATCGGTGGTGATGGTGGATTTTTTTGAGTCGATTTCCGTCCAGAGTTCCGGCGACATCGGATCTTCGTAGCTGCCTGCTTCTGCGTAATGCTGAATGACGCCGAAACCGAGCTTGTTGTAACCCGCCTTGAACTGGTCTGTCGGTAGCTCGATATCGACTACTGAATCGGGTTGTGCAGGATTGAGCGCGATTTGTTTGATGGTTCTGCCATTGACCGATATCGCCATAGAGGAGCGGCTGCGTACCAGGCTGATCGAGTTGGTAAACACGAGGTGCAGTCTGGCATACTTCATGTTCATGCGTTTTGCCAGCGGAATGGTCATGCTGGCCGAACCGTTCATGTTGCCCATGCGCAACGGCTTGTTTTCGGTCATCAGTTTGTAAAGGGGGACTTCAATCTCTTTGGCCGAAGCGGAACCTATGATTCCGGTGATTAAAGCTGACAGAACAAATGCAAGGATCAATTTACGCATTGCTATTCCTAAAATGGGTGACGATTGAATCAATTGCCCCGATCGAGTGCGCATGCAAAGCGGACTGCGGGAGTGTTCTGCTGGTTTAAGACGAAAAAACGGCCACGAGGGGCAAGTGGTTCCGGGTGCGTTTTATTACACTAAGCTTACACGTATTCGGCGATTATAGATAAAAAAACAAAATTATTCACTATTTTGCGGTGTTTTTTGACATGTGCAGGAGTAATTGTAATATTCGTGTAATTGAAATCAGATAAGCCCGAGTTGTAATTAGGATATGCCCTATGAGGCGGATGGGTTGTTGCTCGATGCACGCTGTCCGTCTTTGTATGTCAGCCAGCCTGAAGATTCGGATGGTCAGATCCTTCATTCGGGTAGAGGCTCAGGGAATGTCTCGGTCTGCCGGGAGACTCTCCGCGGCAGGGATAGAACCTTTAGTGGGAAATCGTGGCGATCGTTACGACAAGTGCCAGCCGGGACGATCAATAGGCTGTACCAGTCTGAATCGCTCCGCAAATGGGGAACTGGAAAACTGGGGCGATACAGATTTGTTGCTTACTGTCCCCGCATGAACATCTTGTCCAGTTCGTTCATCGAGAGTGCAAACCAGGTCGGACGTCCGTGATTGCACTGGCCGGAACGTTCAGTCTGTTCCATCTCGCGCAGCAGCGCGTTCATCTCGGGAATGCTCAGTATGCGGTTGGCGCGAACCGCACCGTGGCAGGCAAGGCTGGCCAGTAGCTCATTGCGGCGCTCGGTGAGCATGCGACTGGCACCGTATTCGCGCAGCTCATGCAGTACTTCGCGCGCCGCAGTTTCGGCTTCCGTCTGCTTGAGCAGGGCGGGCATACTGCGTATTGCAAGCTGAGTGGGGGAGAGCGGGCTGATATCAAACCCCAGTTTTTGCAGTGCCAGCTGTTCTGCTTCCACGGTGGCTACATCGAGTGCATCGGTGTAAAAACTCACCGGGATCAGCAACGGTTGAGTGGCGATGGCCTCGTTATCCATAGAGGTCTTGAGTTTTTCATAAACGATGCGTTCGTGTGCCGCATGCATGTCCACCACGATCAGCCCCCGTTCGTTTTGCGCCAGTATGTAGACGCCGGATAGCTGGGCGAGGGCAAAACCCAAGGGATGCTCATGCGAGGATTGAGGATCTAGGATTGGAGATTGAGCTGAGCCGTGAGGTTCAGGGTTGCTTATTGTATTTTCTTGAATCCCAAATCCTGCATCCTGCATCCCGTATCCTGCGGTCTGATTTTGCATTTCCCACACCCGATAGCTTGAATTTAGCTGCGCCGCATTCAGCGCCATTTTCTGCTGGCTGGGTACGTTGAAGGGCGTATTGCTGACATGTGTGGCGGGGGATTCGGGTGCGGCCAGCGCATCTTGCAGCGTATGGAAGATGAACTGGTGTATGCCTTGCCCCTCGCGAAAGCGCACCTCAGACTTGGCGGGGTGTACGTTCACATCCACCTGATCGGCGGGAAGTTCCAGAAACAGCACAAAGGCCGGGTGGCGCTGATGATGCAGTATGTCCTGATACGCCTGACGCAGAGCGTGGCTGGCGAGTTTGTCGCGCACGAAGCGCCCGTTGACGAAGAAGTATTGCGAATCGCGATTGCCGCGGGAATAGGCAGGCTGTGCCGCCAGGCCGTGCAGCGTCAGGCTGGCCGCCGAGCGCGATACCGGGACTGCGGCATTGCCGAATTCACTGCCCAAAAGGGCCGCGACGCGTTTGAGCGCCGCATCCTGCAGCCAGGTGTCGAGCAATCGCGGCGGGGATGCCAGTTGCCATACGGTGCGCCCGTTGTGCTGCAAGCTAAAGCCGATATCCGGACGCGAGAGCGCGATGCGCTTGAAGGCCTCTTCGCAATGGGCAAATTCGGTCGCCTCGGATTTTAAAAATTTGCGCCTTGCCGGGGTGTTGAAAAACAGTTCACGCATTTCTATGCTGGTGCCAACCGGGCCCGCCGCGGGGAGGATTTCGGACAGCCTGCCGTCCAATGCTTCGATCGACCAGCCGTGCGTATCTTCTTTTGTCCTGCTGGCGAGGGTGAGTTGCGAGACGGATGCCATGCTGGCCAGCGCCTCGCCGCGAAAGCCCATGCTTGCGACAGACTGCAAGTCTTCAAGCGATGCGATCTTGCTGGTGGCGTGACGCATCAGCGCCAGCGGCAGCTCATCCTTGCTAATTCCTTTGCCGTTGTCGCGCACCCTGAGCAGTTTGATGCCGCCGCCGTCCAGTTGCACCGAAATGTCGGTAGCTCCCGCATCGAGGCTGTTTTCCAGCAGTTCTTTTAGCGCGGCGGCGGGGCGTTCGATCACTTCTCCTGCGGCAATCTGGTTGATCAGCAGTTCGGGCAGCACGCGGATGAATGAAGGCATAAGCGGATAAGGATGCGGAGTAAATTCGAATGGCGGGATTATACGTGGGGTTTTATGTTCACTGATAATCGGTATAATCCGGTGTTGAATAAATGAATCCGGCAGCAGCCGGGTCTATAAGACCAGAGGAGAAACAGATGCGTATAGGCATTCCTGCGGAAACGCATGCAGGCGAGAAGCGCGTTGCAACGGTACCTGAGATCGCAGACAAACTCATCAAAATGGGTTTTACTGTCGCGGTCGAATCGGGTGCGGGGGACGCGGCCAATTTCAGCGACGAAGCTTACCGCGCCGTGGGCGCCGAGATCGTTTCTGATGCCGCCAGGCTGTGGTCTGAATCAGACATCGTGTTCAAGGTGACGGTGCCTACCAGTGCCGAGGTTGAACTGATGCGTGACGGTCTCACCCTGATCGGTTTCATCTGGCCTGCGCAAAATCCGGAACTGATGCAGCAGCTGGCCGCCAAAAAGGCCACCGTATTGGCCATAGACGCATTGCCGCGTATGCTGTCCCGCGCGCAGAAGATGGACGCACTGACCTCGCAGGCAGGTGTTGCAGGTTACCGTGCCGTCATCGAGGCTGCCAACGTATTTGGCCGCTTCTTCAACGGACAGATCACCGCCGCGGGTAAGGTGCCTCCCGCCAAGGTGTTTATCGCCGGTGCCGGTGTGGCAGGTCTTGCCGCCATCGGCACGGCTGCTGGACTTGGTGCCGTGGTGCGCGCCAACGACACCCGTAGCGAAGTGGCCGATCAGGTCAAATCCTTGGGCGGCGAATTCGTCAAGGTCGAATACGAAGAAGAAGGCGGTGGCGGGGGCGGCTATGCCAAGGTGATGAGCGAGGGCTTCCAGCAGGCGCAGCGCGAGATGTACGCCAAGCAGGCCCGGGAGGTGGACATCATCATCACCACCGCGCTGATCCCCGGCAAGCCCGCGCCCAGGCTGATCACCGCCGCGATGGTGCAGAGCATGAAGCCGGGCAGCGTCATCGTCGACATGGCGGCCGAGCAGGGCGGCAACTGCGAACTTACCGAACCGGGGCAGGCCGTCGTCAAGCACGGCGTCACCATCATCGGCTACACCGACCTGGTCAGCCGTCTGGCGAAGCAGTCGTCGACGCTGTACGCCACCAACCTGTTCCGCCTCGCCGAGGAACTGTGCAAGACCAAGGACGGCATCATCAACGTCAATATGGAAGACGATGCCATTCGCGGCCTGACGGTCATCAAGGAAGGCAACATCACCTGGCCGCCTCCGCCACCCAAGCCTTCCGCCGCTCCGCCCGCCGCCAAGCCGGCGGTAGTCGCGCCGCAGGCCAAGAAGGGCCACGGCCACGGTGCTGCGAGCGAGCCGATGGCGGGCAACAAGCTGGCCATCATGTTCGGCGTCGCCGCCGCGCTGTTCTGGTTCGTTGGCGCCAACGCACCCGGCGCTTTCCTCGCCCACTTCACGGTCTTCGTGCTGGCCTGCTTCGTCGGCTACATGGTGGTGTGGAACGTCACGCCCGCGC
>CAYPIG010000062.1:0-17339 GCA_964410705.1 uncultured Gallionella sp. | reverse complement strand
GGAACGATCTTCAGCCCGTCGGGCAGCATACCCTTGTCGTTAATCTCTTTGACCCGCTCCTTGATGCGCGACACCACCTCCTTGGCATTGCCCGCGCGCATCATCATCACGATTCCGCCCACCGATTCGGTGACGCCGTTTTTGAGCAGCGCGCCATAGCGAACCTCATGACCGATGGTCACTTCGGCGACATCTCGAACCAGCACCGGCACGCCTTCTTGCTCTTTCAACACGATGCTGCGTATATCGTCCAGATTCGCAATCAGGCCGACGCCGCGAATCAAATACTGCTCGGCATAATGAGGCAGCACGCCGCCGCCCGAATTGGCATTGTTGCGCGCCAGCGCCTGATACACGTCCTGCAGCGTGACCTTGTAGTGGCGCATGCGATCCGGGTTGACCAGCGCCTGATACTGTTTGATGTAGCCGCCCTGCGAGTTGATCTCTGCCACTCCGGGTATGCCACGCAGCAGGGGCCGCACCACCCAGTCCTGGGCGATGCGCCGTTGGGTCAGCTCCTCGACCGACAGCGCCTTTTTCCCGTCAGAGGGCAATTCCAGTGTGTACTGATACACCTCGCCTAAGCCGGTGGACAACGGTCCCAGCGTGGGGGTCACACCCTGCGGCATCCTCCCTGCCACTTCGATCAGGCGTTCCATCACCAGCTGGCGAGCGAAATACACATCGGTAGTATCGGTGAACACCAGGGTGATCAGCGACAAGCCCGGTTTGTTGAGCGAGCGCATCTCCTCCAGTCCCGGCAGACCGGTCATCGCCATCTCCAGCGGCACGGTCACAAAGCGCTCGACCTCTTCGGGTGATCTGCCTTGCGCTACGGTTGCGATCTGCACCTGTACATTGGTCACATCCGGGAAAGCATCGACCGACAGCTTGCGCGTCGCATCCAGGCCGAACGCAACCAGACAGACGGCCAGCACCGCCAGCACCAGGCGCTGCTTGAGCGCCGTGCGTATTATGAATTCCAGCATATCAACCTTCCAGCTCTTTACGGCGTCGTTCGTTGTTCAGGTGGAATGCCCCGTCGGTCACGATCTTCTCACCTTCCGCCAGTCCTTCCAACACTGGCGCAACCCCGGCACTCTCCTGCCCCAGCTTCACCTGCCTCAACTGAAAGCGCTTGGCATCGAGCTGAACGAACACGTAATCCTTGTTGTCTTCTCGCACCACCGCAGCCACCGGCACCATCACCCGATTGCGGGCCGCACCGCGTATCAGCATGGAAGCCAGCATGCCAGGCTTGAGCAGGCGGTCATTATTCTCAACGTCCATGCGCACGGTCACGGTACGTGTGTCGGGTTTGACGGTATCCGACACAAAAATCAGCTTACCCTTGATACTCTGATCCGCCAGTGCAGAAATCTCGGCCTCCGTGACCCCGCCCGTCCTGACCAGCCCCGCCTGCTGTTCCGGTATCTCGGCAACCAGCCACACATGCGACAAGTCCGCTATGGTAAACAGCGCATCGGCCGGTTGTACCACCTGCCCCTGAGTGACTTTACGCTCGATCACCACCCCTTCGAGCGTGGCAACCACCGAAGACAGGGAGTGTACGGTTCGCGTCTGGGCCAATTTATTGAGGTCGTTCTCGGTCATACCCAGCACCTTGAGTTGATCGTGCGAAGTCTGACGTTCTGCTTCTGCCTGCAACAGTTCGCTTTCGCGTTTTTGCAATTCGGCCGCGCTGATCACATCGGATTCGAACAGCAGTTTTGCGCGCCCCACTGCCCTTCTCTGCAAGCCCTCCTGAGATACCGCCTTAAGATAAACCAGCTGCGATGAAGACAACTCTGCGCTGTGCAGTTTTGCCAGCACATCGCCGCGATGCACCCGCTGACCTAGATCGGCATGAATCTCGGTCAGACGTCCTGTCACCGCAGCGCCTATCCGGGCGACGCGCTGCTCATCCACTTCGATGCGAGCCGGAACACGCACGATCTCGGTCATCTCGCCTTCGCCAACGGCGGCAATACTCAGGCGCTTGAACAGTTCAGGCGTAACCGTCATGATAGAAGGATCCTCCACTACCGCAGCGGCAGGCGGCTCCTGCTTTTTCTGACACCCCCCCAACAGCAACGCAAGCATAAATAAAGGCAGCAGGTATTGTTTATTTGAAATCATTTTGGTTCTCCGGCGCGCAGTCGTTCGATATCGACCAGCGCAAATTGCAGTTCATAACGGGCATTGAGATAATCCAAGCTGGTGCTGCGATATACGCGCTGAGCATCGAGATAATCGAGTATGCCCCGCTCGCCATAGCGATAAGCCGCTTCGGCAACTTTCAGGGCCGTTTCTGCATCTCGCATCAACCCCGTCTCAAAGACAAGCAGCTGACGGCGCGCAATCTGATAGCGCCCGTAGGCCTGATCCAGTTCGCCTAGCAAGGCAAAACGAATGCGTTGCTGATCGGCTATGGCACGCTCACGGTTTGCATGTGCCTCGCCTACCGGACCTGCGCGCTGATTCCAAAGAGGCAGCGGCATCGCCACGCTGACACGCCAGAGATTCACGTCGGGATGGCGCTCGGCGCTCCATTTCAAGGTAGGCTGAGGAATGCGCAGACTGCGTTCCTGTTCAAGCCTCGCCTCTGCCCGTTCGGTCTCGGCGGACGCCATCTTAAGTTGCGGCTGATTGGACAGCAGTTCAGAGCGCAGCTGGGCCAGTTCCGGCAATTGAGGTTGTGTTTCAATGACGTGGATGACCTCAAACGGTTCGGCAAGCTGCGCACCCAACAGGCTGCGCAAACGGTCTCTGGCCTGAACGACCCGGATCTGAGCGCTGTTGACCGCGCTTTCTGCCGTCAGCGACTCCGCCTCTGCTTTCACCAGTTCATAACGGGGTGATTCTCCTACTTCCACCCGCAATTTGACCCGGTTGCGGATTTGCAACAACAGCTCATGATTTTCCGATGCGAGTTTGACCTCATCCTGACGGCGCAATATTTCGAAGAATGCCAGTTTGACCTGGGTATACAGATTGATGCGGGCATCCTGCATCTGCGCGGAGGCGGAACTGAAGCCTGCCGTCGCAACCCGCTCCCGCGCATTGCGCAAGGCGGGAAATTCCACCGGCTGGGAGAGGGTAACAGCGCTGTTGAGCCCTCTTACCGCGGCAGGCGGCAACAGATGCGAATTGCCGCTCCCAAGTTCGATATCCGGATTGGGATAAGCGCGGGCCGTGTCCAGTGCCGCAAGGGCTCCGTCCGCCCCGGTTTTGGCAACTTGTAGCGAAGGACTATTTTGTTCGGCCAGCGCCAGAACTTGAGACAACGTCATAGGTGCTGCAGCAACAGCAAAGGAAAACAGCCAGGCCAACACGCCCGGCGTTAAATAAATCAGTTTCATTTTTGAACCCGTTGATTGTGTCGCGATCGCGACAGAACTCGACGTCAGAGGCTGACGTCCATGAACAATCAGGCGAATCCGGCAGGAGGGCGATCTGGGGGAGAAAAACAGCCGCGAACAATCTGGCGACTGGATGGCCAGGAGAAAACGGGGCGGGACGAAACATAAGGCAGGGCTGCGGTCTTCTGGAGCAGCGCCGTAACATCGGAAACATCATCGGCATCGAGTACAAGCTCAATATTGCTGCCTTCGGACACATCATGATTCCAATGCGCGCCTCCCCCCACCAGGCTGAACAGCAGCGCGATGAAAAGACAGAAAACAACCAGTGAAGAAAAACGTTGAGCCATATGGACATTATATCCTGAAATCTTAAATCGAACCCGATCTACTGTAACAGCCAACGGAATGAAACCGCCCCGTACCGGGTGAAATTTCCCCCAAGGGGGCCACATCCCAGCGCCAGAGAGTCTGCATGCGAAAATGTGACGCAATGGCAAAATCCGTTTTTTCGATGCCCCCCCGGCCATCGTAAGTCACCTGTTCAGCGTCCGCCAGCAGACACACCGGCGCATTAAATCGCGCAAGATAGTCCAGATGACGGCGCATCAGAAGCTGCCCCCACTCTTGCACCCGCTCCTCGTCGATACCCGATCGCCTCATCCACTGCTGCGGCATCAACGGCAGCTGAGAGAGCAGATTGACCGAGGCGACCCAGTCTATCTCCATTTCACTGAGAAAGGCATCCGGATCAGGCACCCGCTCCGGATCATAAGGCGGCTCACCGAGACCTGCGATGTCCATTTCGATCAGACGCACGTTGCGATATGCGCGCACTGACCTTCTCACCTCGGGAAGGTGAACGATATCGACCAGCCATACCCAGTCGAAACGGGCGGCAAGTTCGCCTAATGGAATATCCAGCAACAGCCCCGATCCTAACACCAGCGCGGTGCGATGACTGCGGCACTCATCCAGCGAACTCAACAGGGCTGATCGACTATGATCAAGGTGCGGCTGCCAGGCGCGTTTGCAGCGCCAATAGCGAGACCGGATGCCTATGCTCTCGCGCAAGTAACCCAGTTTGCGCGCGGTGGACGAACAATCCGCAGCCAGCCAGGTCAGCCACTCAGCGAGCATGAGCCATGGTGATGAACGACAGTTTTGAAACACCGGCATGTTGCGCCAGTGCCATCAGCTCGGCGATGCGCCCGTAAGGCACCGCCTTGTCCGCCTCGATCTGCAACTGAAACTCAGGCAAGCTGGCGCGTTGGTGCAACAGTTCAGCCAGCGCCTGATCGCTGACGTGGCGCTGGTCCAGCTCGACATTCCCCCTTGCATCCACGACCAGGCTGACTTTCTGCGGTTTTTCGCCCTGCTGCACCGATTCGGTCTTGGGAAGCGTGATCTTGAGCGACTGAGGAACCAGCAGGGGCGCGGTGATGATGAATACCACCAGCAGCACCAGCATCACATCCACCAGCGGCGTGACGTTGATCTCGCTCATCATCTCGCCGTCTGAGTTGTTGTGCATAGCCATTCTGATCAGCTCCTCTGTTGCATGGCAAGACGCATGAAGTCGTGGGAAAAATTATCCAGCTCGCTCACCCGCATACGCAGATTTCGCAGAAAATAATTGTAAGCCAGCACCGCAGGCAAGGCGGTCGCAATGCCGATGGCGGTTGCAATCAGCGCCTCACCGATCGGGCCTGCCACCACATCGAGGGATGCCGCACCGATCTGACCGATGTTTTGCAGCGCGTGCATGATGCCCCATACGGTACCGAACAGTCCGACAAAGGGGGCGGTCGAACCGATGGTCGCCAGTTCGGTCAGGCCGCGTTCGTGGTAACGCTTGATGTTTTCCACCTGCTGGCGCAGCTGACGCTCCAGCAATTCCTGAGGCGCACCGGTATGCATCAGATCCTGACGGTTAGAGGCCAGCGCCTTGAGTTCGTTGAAACCGGCCATCGCCAGGCGCGCGATATCGCCCGAACCGCTCTGGGCGACGCCTTCGGCGCTTTTCCAGTCGCGTGCTGCCCAGAAGGCAGCATTAAAAATCTCATTATCTTTATGATCCCGTATCTGCCGCCACAATTTGAGCAGCGCGATCGACCAGGTTGCAACAGACAGCAGCACCAGCAACAACAGCGTGCCGGCGACCACTGCAGAGTCCACATTAAAAAATCCGCTCATGCTTCGTTATCCTCTAAAGAAAAATTGACTGGGACCTTGAACCACTGCGTCACCGCATTGCCGATGTGGCGCGCAGGCGTAAAGCGCCAGGTTTTGACCGTATTTATCGCGGCGTTGTCCAGCACCTCGTGACCGCTGCTGCGGTACACGACGACCGCCCCGCAAGAACCTTCCGCCAGGACCTCTACGTTGAGGATCACCCGCCCCTCCCAGCCCATGCGCCGCGCCACCATAGGGTAGACCGGGTGCGGATTGTGCAGGTAAGACGCTTTGTAATCCGGTTCGCTATCCGGCTGAACGCGCGGCGCACTGGCTGACGCAGTGACCTCTGCGGCGGGTTTTGCTGGGACCGGAGGTACGGTCTGTACCGGAATCGCAGCCTGAACAGACGGTGCTGCAGTGACAACCGGCACGTCAGCCGCAGCCGCCGGTGCGGCATAGACAGGCGGCTTGGAAGCTACCGGCTCCGGAACCGCCTTTGCAACCGGCTCAGGAGGCGACACCGAGATGCTGACCGACATTTCATGAGGCACCGAAATGGCCGCCTCTGGCATGACCATCCAGTACCAAAGCAGCATGGCGTGCAACAGCACCACCGATATCACAATCAGCAGGCGCTCCCGCACCGAGCCTGCCCGTAGTTCATCTGGCAGCATGATTGACTTTGATCCACTGTTGCATCTCTGCACGCTCCAGCTTGCCGCTGATGGCCACCACCTCGCCTTTGGCGCCATACAGATAGGTGCGCGGCAATTCCCCCTGCCATGCCCTGTCGATCTCGAAGCGAAGACGCTCGGTATAGCTGTCTGCAAAAGTCCAGGCCTCGGCTTTGCCCAGCCCATACTTTTTCAGCGCGGCGCCGACTGCGGACGGGTCATCGTCGGTGGCTATCAGCACCAGATCAAGTCCGGGATGTTGTCTGAGCAGCGTTTTGTACAGATTCATTTCAACCATGCAGTAATGACAGGTCAACGACCAGAAACCGACGACAAAAGGCTTACCCTGTCGTGCTGCAACGATCTGCTGATAACTGCCCCGCAGCAGCGGCTTTATTTCCTGTGCCGCCAGCGCAGGCGCCACTATCAGCGCAAGAAGCAGCAGGGCTGCAAATCGCCTCATTTTTGCGCCATTTCGATCAGACGAAAGCCTTCGTTCCTGGTGTTCCAGGACAAATAAGCCCGATTGTTGGTGCCGATCAGCAACGGGCTGTCCGACACATCGGACGTGCTCGCCAGCCTGTCCGGTGCAGACCACGATTTTCCGCCGTCATTCGAATGCATGCCGTATATCCCCGTACTCTCGCCGTCGAATTCCTTCCAGACCAGAAACACGCGGGCGCCCATGCTCAGCACTGAAGGATGTGAGGGGCGCGCCCCGCCGAAATTAAGCGGCGCTGAGAAAGTCTTGCCCTGGTCGGTCGAATGCGCATAGAACAGGCCATGTCGTTCGGGTGCATTATTAAACCAGCTGGCGTGATAAACGCCGTCCTGGGCGATTGAAAGCGAGGGACCGTGATGCGGACAAGCGGCAACCTTCCAGTTGTCGTGGCTCAGCCTGACGGG
The DNA here is from genome assembly GCA_964410705.1 of uncultured Gallionella sp. GTDB lineage: Bacteria > Pseudomonadota > Gammaproteobacteria > Burkholderiales > Gallionellaceae > Gallionella. The sequence goes on along the minus strand of CAYPIG010000062.1, from coordinate 10,219 downwards.
CGCCATCTTGCCATCCAGTTTAACCAGCGCATGGTCGCGGATGTTGGTGTCGTAGATATGACGCCACGCAACGACAGGCAAGCCGTCGGTATCCATCGCCATCGCGACGCGACAGCATTCGCAGGTGTGATCGGCGGCCTTTACATTGGCCTTGAAGCTTTTCCCCCCGTCGTCGGAGACGGCGTAATAAAGCGCAATACCGGCGTATTTATCGCCCTTTTTATTGGCCTCAGCCGCATCGCGTTTATCCAGCCAGGCAATGTAAATCTGGCCGCGCGCATTGACCTGCATCGCATCGAAACGGTGCGTAAAAAGTTCCTGATTATCGTTCACGGTGAGCGGCACCGAGAAACTCTTGCCGCCATCTACCGAGCGGCTGAAACGGACATTGCCGGCAAAGGGCGTCTCCATGCTGCGCGTATAGGACAGGTATATATTGCCGTTGGCCGCCACATGTATTTTCGGACGATTCTCCCCGTCCGCCGCGATGTATTCCGCCTCCCGGTTCACAATAACCGGTGCGCTGAAGGTTTTACCCAGATCGTCAGAATGACTCACCACAACATGTCCGTCCGCAACGGATGCCAGCCACAGTTCCCCCTTCGCATCGAAGGAGGCCGTCGCAGCCAGCGGCTCACGCGCAAGCGCACCCTGCCACATCTTCGACATGTCGTGAGTTTCCGCCTGAACCAGACCGGAGATCAACAACAGGACAAACGCTATTTTATTCATGGATTATTCGCCAATTGATGCTGCATTATACCGCGCTCAGTTCCTGCCATCGAAACTGTAACTCAGGCCCGCCATCAGGCTGCGCGGGGCACCAACCGTATATTGGTTCTGCGTATTGGGCGTATAAGCCCCGACACCCGAATAAGCGCTGGTAGCCGAATCGGCATACTGCCTGTTGGTCAGATTGCGCCCCTGCAACCAGGCTTCCCAGCCGCCGGATAGCTGATAGTTGCCGCGCAGATTGAACAGGGTGTGGCCTGCATAGCGCACCGTGTTTGCATTATTCATCCAGGAAGCCCCCTGATCGACCAGTTCCAACGCAATTCTGGCATCCTGCACCGGCTTGTAACCGATCTCTGCCGTCGCGATACGGTCGGGCGCCTGCGGCATTTCCTTGCCGCTGTAATTGAGCGTGCCGGAGGCCTGATATTGCAGGAAACGGTGACTCGAGCTGGTCATGCCAAAACGTGCGTCAAATGCCCCGCCCGTCCAGTTCAAGCCGAGTTCCAGCCCCTGGCTGCGCGTGCGCCCGGCATTGCGATTCTCACTGACGCCGGGGGCCAGCGTGTAATTGACAATGGTATCGCGCCCCTCCAGGCGATACAGCGCAGAATCCAGCTTTATCGCACCAAACGCCATGCGCAGGCCGATCTCGTAGTTGTTATAAGTGGAAGGATTCAGGTTGGGAACATTGTTTGTGCCATACAGCTGGCTCACCTCAGGCGGCGTAAACCCTTCGCTGATATTGGTATAGACGCTGGCCTCGCGGCTGAACGCCCAGGTCGCCCCCAGCTTGGGACTGAAGTGAGAAAAGCTGCGCGACTCATTGGCGGCACCGTAATTGACGCCCGGCGTCAGATTGTTTTTGTAGTTGTAGCTGATCGAGTCTAAGCGCCCGCCCAGCACCACGCGCAGTTTTTCAACGGGCGAGAGTTCAGCCTGCCCGAACAGCGCGGTATTCCTGATATCCGTCTGGTAGTTGCGCACCCCTTTCGGGCTGGCAATGCTGTTCATGGTGTAGCTGACATAACGACCCGACGCCACATCCCGGGTTATGTTCAGGTTGTCGCTGACATAGCTGTTATTGGTTTGATCGTAGTACATCCCCGCGACCAGGCGCGCCGCCAGCCAGTCGAATTCCTGGTTGTGCTTCAGATCGAAACCCAGCGATGCAATCCCGTTATTGTTGATCGTGCCACGGCAAACCGCACCGACACAAGTGTTGATGGTGTAACTGGGCAACTGGCCGTGATCATTCTGGCGCGCGAATACGGTAAAACTGGTCTGACCATTGTGCGTGGTTTCCCCCTCCCAAGCAAAATTCGCGCGTGTGGTTTTATCCTTGCGATAGGTGAACGAGTTATAGCTATAGCCCGGACGAGTTCGATAATCGTTTTCAAACAGACTGCCCGTCATCGCACTGTCCAGATTGTTGTGCGTCAACGTCGCGTGTAGCAGCGAAGTGCCGCTCAACACATAGTCGCCGCGCAGCGTGAATGAATCCTTGTTTCCGTTGCTGTAGTTCTGCCAGTTGTTGGCGGTACGGCGCGAACTGTAATGGGAAAAACGCACACCCAGATCGCCCCAGCTGTTGCTGGCGCCGGTGTCCATCCGGGTAAAGCCTGCCGTATTGTCCTGGCGCAGGCCGATGTTTGCGGTGGGCGTGGCCGATGGACGCGCCGTCATGAAGTTGACTGCCCCGCCTACCGCATTGCTGCCATACAGCGAAGAAGCCGCGCCCTTCACCACCTCAACGCTCTCGGTTCCGGCCAGATTCATTTCATTCAAGGAATTGTGATTGAACACGCCCAAGGGGCGAATGGGGATGCCGTCTTCCAGATACTGATAAACCGCATTGGTATTGTTGGGCTGGCGGATGCCCATGCTGTGCTGCTCGTTGCCCAGATCGTTCCAGCTCACGCCGGCGATGCGATTGATCACCTCACCCATGGTTTTCGGTTTGTCACGCCCCAAGGCCTTCTTGTTCACCGCACCGATCGCCATCGGTGTCTGAGACAGCCGGGTTCCGGTGCGCGATCCGCTCACCACCACCTCGTCCAGCAACTGCTCCGATGCCGCATTCGCGACGCTGACGCAAAGACAACTCAACACAAAACCGCTCAACCTCTTCATCGCATCATCCCGTCCATTTATCAACGGACGGATTGTAGCGATGCCAAAACAGCTTGGGAATGTGTCATATTGTCGCACCCCCGGCTCAGGGTTAATTTTCGGTTCAGCGCAGCTCAAACACCCGGACAATATATGGCGCACCAACAAAAAGCCGACTTGCGTCGGCTTTTTATGGGTAACCCGGCGTCTCTTTAAATCAGGCTGCCAGCTTCCTGCACTCCTTTGCGCAAGCGGCACAACTCTCGCCGCAGGCCTTGCACGACCCATGCTTGTCGTGCTTCTTGCATTCCTCCTCACATTTCTGACATGCCTCCAGCGCGATGGCCGCCAACTTTTTTAACTGCGCGGAATTCTGATTAGCCAGCTGCTGCAAGGCTGCGCACAACGCCATGGTTTCATTGACGCTTCTGGCGCAGGAGGCCATCTCCTTTTCTCCCTGCCCCAAAAGTTCGAGGCAGTGATTCAGACACACCTCACCTTTTTGCACACAGTCGGCCGCTGCAGCGGCAAGTGCCGCATTCGGGGCCACATCATGATGATGACCGTGATGATCGTGTTCAGATGCCTGCACGCTTCCCGCCATCGCAGCACCCGCAAGCGCCATCCCCCCCAGCAACAATTCTCTTCTGTTCATTGCATACCCCGTTCTATGTAATTAATGCCCTGCATTCTACTTGAACTTAGAACTTCACCGTTAAACCCGCATTGATTGAACGTCCCATGCCGGGCACCCCAAAGCCTGCAACCATAGGGCGCTGCCCCAGATAGTTGCCGCCCAGCGGGTCGACATAGAACTTATTGAGCGCATTCTCGATGCCCACATCGAAGCGCAACTGTTTCCAGTCATAGCTGCTGCGCAGATTGAGCAGACCGTAGCCACCCGATTTAAGCTCGTTACGCACAGACTGAACCTGAGTCTTGGTGCTGACTAATTGCGCCTCGACGGCATTCGTCCAGTTATTCAGTTTTTGCTCGATGGCCAATTTCGCATTGAGGGGCATGATGTGATACAGATTATCCCCGGTGGTGAGATTCTTGCCGTTCACGTAGTTGAGCACACCCTTCGCCGCACAACTACCATAGCCGGTCGCATCAGCAAGTGGCTGCCGAACCGAAATATCTGCGCCGTATAAACGGGCTGATTGATTGACGAACTGTAAATTCACGAAGCCAGTCGTCGCCGTTAGATTCGTGGCGGTACAAGCGACTCCAACCGTACAACGAGCCGCATCGATATAGTTCTGCACATGGGTGTAATAAGGCGCAACCTTCACTTCGAAGCCACTGTCATCATGCCAGCTGGCCGACCCGCTCAGCGTGCGCGCAACTTCAGGCTTTAAATTGAGATTACCCACATAGCCGTTACCGTCGCCAAACCAGTTAATCATATGCATCGACATCGCGGTTGTTGACCAAGTATAACGTTCATATAGATTGGGCGAACGGGTCTTTTGCGCAAAGCCAAACTCGAAAGTCTTACGCTCATCCGGCGTAAAGCGGGACAGTGCGGTAATGTCAATATTGTTATCGGTGACCTTGTGGTTGCGCGCATTGAAAGCGGTCGATTCGGCCAGATAGTCGGTCCTCATCCCCATCATCCCCATGCCCGCCGCCGTCATATTGGCATTGTTATAGCCTTGCACCGTGCCGGTATTCATCATCACCGACTCCGAACGCAGGCCCAGTTGTGACAACCATTGTTGACTCCAGCGCGCTTCCCATTCACCGAAAACAGCCAGACGATTACGCTGACCACCGTTGATATTCCAGAATGTATTCGGGGACATCATGCCATTCGGCGCGGCGGAAGCCGGATTCCACCAGTCATTCAGTCTGTATTGCTGATAGTCAGTTCCAACCCTGAGAATATCGCGCTCAGACAAAGCCACATCGCCCTTGACCAGAAAGCCGGTGTTTTTGCCATCGGTATCCATCGGCATCCCGGCAGCGCTCATTACGCTTGTTTTTGCCGCTAGGAAATTCATGTAATGACGAGTGTGTTCGCTGTAGGCGCGCGTCTGCAAAACGCCCCAGCCAAATTGCCCGGTGTAGTTAAGATTGACGTGCTGACTGTCATTTTTCAGCATGTCCATGTATTGATTCACAAAGCCCTGATAAGGGATGCTTTGCTGACCCAGTTTCAACTCAACCAGATGATTTTCATGACGCAAACCCAAGTCAAGCGCATTATTGGTCGATTTGTATTGCGTTGAACCGACTTCGTTACCTGCCAGATAGACATTGGCAAGCGTACCTAGCGACACGCCTGCTGCCTTAAAGTTACCACCGGCGGTGTAATTCTTGGCAGAGACCGTGGCTCCCGTATAGCGCATGGAAACATTTTCACCCGCAATAGTCGCGGAAAGATTGCCGCCTTGCGCCGCATTATTGCTGCGATAAAAAGCGCCGGCCTGACCTTTGAGCAAGGTTCCCTCACCCGCCTGCGCAAATTCCGGTGCTGGTGAATCCACTTGTATGGTGCCGGCGATGCTATCTCCCCCTTGGCTTACCGGCGAGATTCCCGCGAACACCTTGATGCTGCCGACGTTGGCCGGATCTATATAGGACAGCGGCGAATTCATGTGATTGGCGCAGGCTGAAATCAGATCCATACCATCCACCTTGATGCGCACCCGGTCATCCGCCAGACCGTGTATCGCAGGTAAACTGGACACTCCTCCCGCCTTGTAAAGACTCACACCCGGCTGATCTTCCAGCAGCTTGGCGGTATCGCTAGTACGGGTACGAAAACGCGGCAGCTCTTTTTTTTCCAGCCCTAAGTCGGCTGGTAAACTCTGCAGCTTGTCCGCCTTAACCACTACTTCATTCAACATACCGTCTTCTGCATAAACTGCCTGACTAACCGCCAGCGCCAGCACGCTGAGCGCAAATTTGCTTTTCATCTTCACCGCACCTCGTTCGATTTATAACGGGGCGGATTGTAGGTTCGCAAATTCGACTTGGGAATGTGACATATTGTCGCGCGACAAGATGTCGCACCCTACCGGGGCGCGGCATCTTTCGACGACACAAAAGCAAATGTTAAGCCGGAGTCACAAGATGTCGCACCCTGCCGAGGCGCGGCATCTTTCGACGACACAAAAGCAAATATCAGGAGGGAGTCACAAGATGTCGCACCCAGCCGGGGCGCGGCGTCTTTCGACGACACAAAAGCAAATATCAGGATGGAGTCACAAATGAAATCAAACTTTTTCCGGCTCTATATCCAAAGGCCTAACTTCAACTAAAACAAGAAGTTGAATTAATTCCGTCAAGGTGTATGCTTAACGCCTGGGCGATCGGAGTCGCTTACCCCGTCTCGTTCCCCATGTGCAACTCAGGGTAAAAAGGAGTGAGACTTTGCCATCCATCCGTCCGCCTGCTGTCGCAGGACTGTTCTACCCGGCCAATGCTGCCGAACTCACAATTGAGATCAACAGCCATCTGGCGGCGGCTGTCCCTTTCGACCTCAGACCCAAAGCGTTGATCGCACCGCACGCCGGATACATCTACTCGGGAGCCGTTGCGGCAACTGCCTATGCGGCGCTGGCTGCAATCCGAAACAAGATCCGCCGGGTCGTACTGCTGGGGCCGACTCATCGGATCGCGGTGCGCGGTCTGGCGTTGCCCGATACCACAGCCTTCGATACCCCGCTAGGCCGCATCCTCATCGATACCGAAGCGGTTTTGTCTATTTCTCAGCTTGCGCAGGTTTGCACCAGCGCCGCGGCTCACGCTCAGGAACATGCGCTGGAAGTGCAGCTGCCCTTCTTGCAGTGCGTGCTGGAAGACTTTACCCTGCTGCCGCTCGCGGTGGGCATGGCAAGCGCAGAAGAAGTCGCAGAAGTTCTGGAGTGCTTATGGGGCGGTGAGGAAACGCTGATTGTCATCAGTTCGGATCTGTCACACTATCTACCCTACTCAGTTTGCAATCAGGTCGACAAACAGACGGTGCAGGCCATCCTCAACTTACAGCAGCCTATACCGCACGACAGGGCTTGCGGCGGCACGCCGGTCAGCGGTCTGATACTTGCGGCAAAGCGGCATCACCTGCGGGCGCATCTTCTGGACTTGAAGAATTCAGGCGACACCGCAGGGTCGCGGGATCAGGTGGTAGGTTATGCGGCCATCGCATTCACAGGAGAATCGGATCATGACTGAGCAAGGTTCGATATTGCTGCCGATCGCACGCGCCGCCATCTGTTGCGCGCTTCATCTGCCGCAAAGCGCCGACGAAAGCGCGCCCTGGCTTAAAGAACCCGGAGCGTGTTTTGTCACCCTCACCCAGAACGGCGAACTGCGCGGCTGCATAGGCTCGCTGCAAGCGTATCGCCCATTGCTGATCGACGTCAAAAAAAATGCCGTCTCGGCCGCGCTGCACGACCCGCGCTTCATGCCGCTGACGGCGGCAGAACTGGATATAACCCGCATCGAAATCTCCTTGCTCTCCCCGACCGAACCGATGAGTTTTACCGACGAGGCAGATGCGCTCTCTCAGTTAAGGCCAGGAACAGACGGCATCATCTTCGAGCATGGCCGCCATTGCAGCACCTTTTTGCCTCAGGTCTGGGATCAGCTGCCCGATCGCTGGCAGTTCATGGCGCATTTAAAGCGAAAAGCCGGACTGCCGGAGGATTTCTGGAGCGAACAGGTCAGGCTGTCGCGCTATACCGTCAACAAATACAAGGAGAACGGACATGGATGAGCCCATCAGTGTTGCCGAACGCTACCCGGCACGATACTGGCACAAGCGCGATGACGGACGCCTGCAGTGCGATCTTTGCCCGCGTGACTGCAAACTGCACGAAGGCCAGCGCGGCGCCTGTTTCGTGCGAGGCAGGGTAAACAATCAAATGGTGCTCACAACCTATGGCAGATCCTCGGGATTTTGCGTCGATCCGGTCGAAAAAAAGCCGCTCAACCACTTTTATCCGGGCAGCAGTATCCTGTCTTTCGGCACAGCGGGCTGCAATCTGGCCTGTAAGTTCTGCCAGAACTGGGATATTTCCAAGTCGCGCAGTTTTGACAAACTGGCCGATCAGGCAAGCCCGGAAGCCATCGCACACAGCGCCGAAAAACTCGAATGCAAAAGCGTGGCTTTCACCTATAACGACCCTGTAATCTTCGCCGAATACGCGATGGACACTGCCGATGCCTGTCACGCAAGAGGCATCAAGACCGTGGCGGTCACCGCAGGCTATATCCACGAAAACGCGCGACGCGATTTTTTTTCCAGAATGGATGCCTCCAATGTGGATCTGAAGGGGTTTACCGATGATTTTTATGTAAAGCAATGCGGTGCCCACCTGCAACCCGTGCTCGACACCCTCAAATACCTTTGCAACGAGACGAATGTCTGGGTCGAACTGACCACGCTGCTGATTCCCGGCCTCAATGACAGTTCAGATGAAATATGCCGCATGAGCGACTGGATCGCCGAGGAATTAGGCCGCGACGTCCCGCTGCATTTCACCGCTTTTCACCCCGACTACAAGCTGACCGAAATTCCGCCCACCCCGCCCGAAACGCTGGTAAAGGCCAGATCCATCGCCCTTGATGCCGGACTCCGTTATGTCTACACCGGCAATGTGCACAACACCGAGGGAGATACCACTTTTTGCCCTGCATGCGCCGCCAAACTGATCGTGCGCGACTGGTACGAAATCGAACAGTACCGCCTGACAAACGACGGTCATTGCCCGGATTGCAACGCGCCCGTTGCCGGTCATTTCGAAAAATATACGCACGCCTTCGGACGTCGCCGCATTCCGGTACAACCCGTCTGAATTTACTGAGCCAAATCCAGTATGGCAATAAAACCTTGCAGCTCAGGCGGCAGCGGCGCAGAAATCTGCATCGCCTCGCCGCTCAACGGATGGTTGAAGGCAATACTGTGCGCATGCAGGAACATTCTTTTCAACCCTGACTTCATCAGCTCGCGGTTGCGCGCAAAATCGCCGTATTTATCATCCCCCGCGATCGGAAATCCCAGATGCGACAGATGAACCCGGATCTGATGGGTGCGCCCGGTTTTCAGTTCCGCTTCGAGCAGACTGTAGCCGGGCCAGCTCTTCTGTAAATTGAAAATCGTGTGTGCAGCCTGCCCCCCTTCGCGAACCATCACGCGTTTCTCGCCCTGCGGCGTATCGAACTTGTAAAGCGGCAGCTTGACGTGCTGCCGGGTATTTTGCCAGTTTCCCAGCACCAGGGTCAGATAACGCTTGTCGCTGTTGCCTTCCCTCATGATCTCGTGCATCGCAGTCAAGGCGGAGCGCTTCTTCGCCAGCAGCAACACGCCTGAGGTCTCCCGATCCAGCCTGTGCACCAGTTCCAGAAATTTGGCCTGAGGGCGGGCTCTGCGCATCTGTTCGATCACGCCGAAACTCACCCCGCTGCCGCCGTGCACCGCGAGCCCTGAGGGTTTATTGATCACCACCAGCGCATCGTCTTCAAACAGGATGGGCAACTCCAGCGCGGGGATATAAACTTCGGCAACCTCCTCCTTTTGCGCCACCCTGATCGGCGGTATACGCAACAGATCTCCCATCTTGAGCTTATAGGTCTGATCGACGCGTTTTTTATTGACCCTGACTTCGCCGCGCAAGATGCGGTAAATATGACTCTTAGGCACGCCTTTTAAGTGACGAAACAGGAAATTGTCGATGCGCTGCGATTCGCCCGCTTCGTCTATGGTCAGGAAAGTAACAGATTCTTTGCTTAAACTATTCATTATGCTTATACTTCGCCGTTCGCGCGTTTTGGATCGGGTAAGAATACACCGATACTGACTCAATCATTGAGTTTCGTTGGCACAGGCGCACAGCGCCATCACCCGCCAACCGCAACCCGGTTAATATCGCTCACCGGAACCAGCAGCGATAGTAATTGATTTACGCGCTCAAAGCACCTGTGAATTCCGCAACAGGGCAAGCGAGTTGCAATACGGGTTGAGCCGGATTTGTTAAGGCGCCGCAGACAGCTGCCTTTCATACCCGGGATTTCTCCCCTGTCGCACCGCATGCCGTGTTGCCCAAAACAATTTTGACCAGATTACCAAAGAGAACCGATTTGACCCACCGTTTATAGACGCAGTCAACATTTCTCTCACGCCTGATCCGCGTGTGGTTTGAGTCTTGCCCGTGTACTGAGCGCGGGAGAAAAATAAAAATGAAACGCATGCTATTCAATGCGACACAACCGGAAGAACTCCGTGTCGCCATTGTTGACGGTCAGAAACTCATCGACCTCGACATTGAAATTGCCGGTAAGGAACAACGCAAGAGCAACATCTACCAGGCCGTCATCACCCGCATCGAGCCCAGCCTCGAAGCCGCCTTCGTCGATTATGGCGCCG
>CAYPIG010000061.1:0-17669 GCA_964410705.1 uncultured Gallionella sp. | reverse complement strand
TCAAGGAATATCTGCGCTACATCGCCAACCGGCGCTGCCAGCAGATCGGCGTGGATATCCTGTATCCGAATGCTTCCAATCCGTTTCCGTGGATGTCAGAAATGATAGATCTGAAGAAGGAGAAGAACTTCTTCGAATCCCGCGTCACGGAATATCAGACCGGCGGAACATTGAGCTGGGATTAGCATTGCTTTCCCATTCGCTGACGCATAGCCCCGCTCTGAATATACCGGATCATCTTATTAAATGATTTCCAAATAAAAACGCTCCTTATGGAGCGTTTTTATTTCACGGCAACAGCAAATCCCGTGAGATTCTAAAAATGAGCGTATCCGTAGTGGAAACATTTATCAGGTCGCGATGATGGCATAGGCTCAAACAGCAATGCGTACGCAAGCGCGTGTTGTTTGATCTGCAGCCTGCGGGCGAGCGCGCTAAAAACAGGGCGAAGTCATCCGGCTGGCCGCTGGTGTAGAATGCAGCGCCATGATCGATTTTCGTCATAGCGTATATAAAGCCGTTTAATCATGTCCGTAAAAAATATCGACCGATTTGAAATCTTGAGCGAACTCGGGCAGTCAGCCGATGGTGTCGTATACCTGGCAAACGAGCCTCATCTTGACCGCCGTGTGGTGATCAAGACGCAGCGCGCCCTGCAGGACGCAGGCAAGGTAAGCCGGTTGCAACACCCCAATATCGTTGCACTGTACGACACGGGTGAATATCAGGGGCAGCCCTATCTGGTCTACGCCCATGTCGAAGGGCAGACTCTGGATGAACTGGAAAAACCCTTGTCCCTGGTACGCGCGGTTGAAATCGCTTGTGCGGTGCTGGAAGCTTTGATCTATGCCCACGAGCTAGGCGTATTGCACCTGAATGTCGAGCCTGCCAATGTGATGATAGGCAATGTTCCCATGCTGATGAATTTCGGCGTACAGCCCGACTGCGCCAGCGTGCCTGAACTCCTTGCCGGTATGCCTGCCGATGAGCGGACGGATATCTACTGCGTCGGCAGGCTGCTCTACCAGATGGTGACAGGTGCCATGCCGGATGATCGCCGGATACCTTCGGCGATTAACGTAAGGGTGGATGAAAACCTCGATGCGATCATTTTAAAGGCGCTCGCGAATAATCCCGATGAGCGCTACGCCAGTGCGTTGGCGATGAAGGAAGCCTTGCAGGATTATCTGGGCGAAAAATATCCCGACAGCGTGCAAAAAGGGACGCACGGCACGCTGGATTTTCTGCTGCGCCGCATGCGCAGCAAGAGCGATTTCCCGGCACTGACCAACATCATTTCCGAGATCAATCAGATCGTCTCTTCAGAATCTGAGAGCAGCAACAAACTTGCCCGCACCATATTGCAGGATTTTGCGCTGACCAGCCGATTGCTCAAACTGGTCAATACCGCCTCATTCGGTCAGTTTGGCGGCACCATCAACACGGTTTCCAAGGCGGTGGTGATTTTAGGCTTCGATACGGTCAGAAATATCGCCATGTCGCTGATCCTGATGGATTTCCTGCAAAACAAGGCGCAGGCGGTTCAGCTCAAGGACGAAGTGGTTCAGGCGATCTTTACCGGCATCGTCGCCGCGCAATTGTCGGTCGGGCACAACATCCGCGATGCCGAAGAGGTGATGGTTTGCGCCATGTTCCACAATCTGGGCCGCATGCTGGTGACCTATTATTTCTTCGATGAGAGCCAGGGTGTATCAAGGCTGGTGGAACAGGGAGAAACGGAATCGCAGGCGGCGATCAAGGTGCTGGGCATTACCTACACGGAACTGGGTCTGGCTGTCGCGCGCAGCTGGAATTTCCCGCCCCGGCTGCTGGCCGGGATGCGCAAACTCCCCGTCGGAAAAGTCGGACCGGCTGTCGGAGACCTGGACTATCTGACGGTCACCATCAATCTGGCAGATGATCTTTGTACGCTGGCCGCCAGCTGCGATGAAAAGAACAAGCACAAATCGCTGGCCGAACTGATCAAACGCTATGAGAGCGCGACCCGGATTTCCGAGCGCGAATTGTCCGGTGCGATCGATGTCGGACTGACTGAGCTTGGACACCGTTCGGCCATCATCAACCTGAGCACGGGAAAAAGTCCGCTGCTCTCGCGGGTGCGCAAATGGTCGGGGCACGCCGCCGAACCTGAAAAGAGCGGCTTTGACCAGATTACCAATCTGGATCAGACGGTCAGTCAGGATAGCGCAAAGCCGCAAAATCCCGAGGCGATACTGGGTGCCGGAATACAGGATGTGACCGCGTCCCTGGTTGGCGATGTCAATCTCAACGATGTGCTGCAGATGGTGCTGGAGACGATGTACCGGGGTGTAGGCTTTAACCGTGCTCTGATCATGATACGCGACAACCGGCAAAATGCCATGATGGCGCGTTTCGGCTTCGGTGCCGGGATAGAGGCGCTGATCCCCAAGTTTCATTTTCCGCTGCCCTTTGTGCCCGATGTGTTCCATCTTTCGATACAAAAAGGGCTGGATATCGCGATTGAAAACATAGACGCGCCCAATATCGCCGACAAGATCCCTGACTGGTACAGGAAGTCGATCAACGCCCCCTGCTTTATATTGCTGCCTGTCATGTTAAAAGACCGTGCGATCGGGATGTTTTATGCCGATATGCTGATAGCGGACAGCCTGAAAATGTCCGAACACCAGCTTTCCTTGTTGCGCACCCTGCGCAATCAGGCGGTACTGGCCATCAAGACGAAAACTTAATGAATAAACTGACTCTTTGCCTGCTTTTTCTGCTGGCTTCCTGTTCCACTCCCCCCTTGCAATACAAGGACGTGGTGCCGCCCAGAGCGGTTTACTCGGCCCCTTTGCTGTCCGACAAGCCGGTGGTGGCGCTGGCGCTGGGCAGCGGCGGCGACCGGGGATTTGCGCACATCGGCGTGATCAAGGCGCTCGAAGCTGCCGGCATCAAGGTGGATATGGTGCTGGGTACCAGTGCGGGCAGCGTGGTGGGTGCGCTTTATGCCGGAGGGTTTAGCGGGGCTGAACTTGAGAAGCTGGCGCTGGAGATGGACAGGGAAAAACTCAAGGACTACGATTTTTCAAGGCGCGGCTATGTGCGGGGCGAGCAGTTGCAGGACTTCATCAACCGCGCTCTGCATAACCGCTCCATAGAACAGCTGGATAAGTCATTCGTGGCGGTGGCAACCGAACTGGGTTCGGGCAAGACGGTTGCATTCAATCGCGGCAATACCGGCATGGCGGTGCGCGCTTCAAGCAGCATCCCCGGCATCTTTTACCCCGTATCCATAGGCGGCAACGAATATGTGGACGGAGATCTGAAAAAGCCGGTTCCGGTTACCCTGGCGCGGGAGATGGGCGCGGATTTCATCATCGCGGTGGATATCTCGCAGCAGCCGAAAGACAATGCGGCGCTAAAAGACATCATCGACATCCTAAAGCAAAGTCTGCGCATCATGCGCCAGTCGATACTGTCATCGGAACTGGGCACCGCTCAGGTGGTGATCCGGCCTGTGATCGGTCCGACACCTGAAATCGATGCGAACAGCAAGCTGCATCTGATCAAGGCGGGCGAGGAGGCCGCGTATGAGGCGATGCCGATGATACGCGAGTGGCTGGACAAGATCGCCGCTGAGAAGGCGCTATGAGTTTCTACCGGCAGGAGTTGCCCTACCGAACCGATTCGGCAGCTTATTATGCTGCGATTTGCGACCTTCCGTTTGCCGCCTGGCTGGACAGTTGCGGCATGGATCGCTTCGATATCCTGACCGCGGCGCCGCACCGGGTGTTGAATTTAGCCTGTCTGGACAGCTTTGCCTCGATAAGAGATGAACTGGGGGCGCCTGTGCCGCCGCTTCCCGGTATCCCGTTCGCGGGCGGGGCGCTGGGTTACTGGGCATATGATGGCGAAGCCGTGCTGGGAATCTACGACTGGGCTTTGCTGATTGACCATCGGCAAAAAACTGCGCATCTGGTCTCGCACTTGCGCTATGCCGAAACAAAAGCGCTGCTGGAGCAGCTGTTGCAGCGGTTTGGCTCTGATGTCGCTTCGCCCGTCGGTGAATTCACTGCCGGAGTGGTGGCTTGCAACTTCACCCGCGAGAGCTACTCGGAGGCTTTTGCAAGGGTGCAGGCTTATCTGCAGGCGGGAGACTGTTATCAGGTCAATCTCGCCCAGCGCTTTTCGGCCAAGTTTTATGGCGATGCGCAAGGGGCTTATCTGAAGCTGCGTAAACTCAGCCCGGCACCTTTTTCCGCCTTCCTCAACTTTGCGGATGTTCAGGTTTTGTGCGCCTCTCCTGAGCGCTTCATCCTTGTGCAAGACGGCCGGGTCGAGACCCGTCCGATCAAGGGAACCAGGCCGCGGGATGCCGATCCCGTGCTCGATCGAAAACTGGCTGAGGAGCTCGCCAGCCACCCCAAGGACAGGGCGGAAAATCTGATGATAGTGGATTTGCTGCGCAACGATCTGGGCAAGAGCTGCGTGGCGGGCAGCGTGCGGGTGCCCAAGCTGTTCGAGGTGGAGAGTTATGCCCGCGTGCACCATCTGGTCAGCACGGTGCAGGGAAGGCTGTCGGCAGGGGTCGATGCACTGGCCGCGCTAGAAGGCTGTTTTCCGGGCGGCTCTATCACAGGAGCGCCCAAGTTGCGCGCGATGCAGATCATAGAGGAACTGGAGCCCGATGCGCGCGGCATTTACTGCGGTGCGATAGGCTATGCCGGATTTGACGGCAACATGGACACCAATATCGTCATCCGCACCCTGGTTTGCCGCGACGGAGAAATCAACTGCTGGGCGGGCGGGGGGCTGGTTTCAGATTCCGTCTGCGATGCCGAATATCAGGAAACCTTCGATAAGGCTTCCGCGATGCTGGAGCTGCTGCGCCAGTGCGGCGACTCAGACTAGATCGCTTCTCCGGGCAAGGTTCAGCCGTTGTCGCAGACCCGGTTTGCGGTAGTCGATGCTTTGGTGCGCTGGATGTTCATGGGATTCCTCCACCGGGGAGGACTTTAGCTTTGGCCTGTTGAATTCACAACATGCCGTAAGGTGCAGGCTTAACCCGGATTCTGCACCCGGTAGATGCGGATGACTTCGGGTATATGGCGCATGTTGCGCATGATGGTGGCCAGATGCAGCCGGTTGTTGACTTCGAGGGTGAAGTGCAGCGCGGTGTATTCGCCCTCGTTGGCGAAGCTGACGTTTTCGATATTGGAATCGGCATCCGAGATGGCGGCGGCCACTTTGGCCAGCACGCCGCGCTGATTGGCGACCAGCAGCTTGAGATTGACCGCGAAGGTGCGGTTGATGTTCTTGTCCCAGACCACATCCAGCCACTGTTCGCTGTGCCCTTTGCGCAACATCGGGCAGTCGTGCGTATGCACTTCCAGTCCCTGACCGCTCTTGATCACGCCGATGATAGGATCACCCGGAATCGGACGGCAGCAGGTAGCAAACTGCACCGCCATGCCTTCCGTGCCCTGTATGGTGATGACGGGGTTGGCGATGGATTCGCTGGGCATGACCTCGCCATTGCAGGCCAGCTGTCTTGCCACGACCATGTTGAGGCGGCGGCCAAGACCGATGTCGGTCAGTATTTCCTGGCGAGTCTTAACTCCCGTATCTCTGAGCAGCTTGCTCCAGCAGCCCTCGCATTCTGCGGCTTTCAGTCCCAGCGCGGCCAGCGCCTGATTGAGCAGTCGTTCGCCCAGCAGCGCCGACTCTCCCGATTGCATGGTCTTCAGAAAGTGGCGGATGTGACTGCGGGCCTTGTTGGTCGTGACGTAGGAAAGCCAGGCCGGGTTGGGTTTGGCGTGCGCGGCGGTGATGATTTCCACGCGGTCGCCGTTGCGCAATTCGCTGCGCAACGGAACCAGCTCGTGGTTGATCTTCACGGCGATGCAGCGGTTGCCGATGTCGGTATGCACGCTGTAGGCGAAATCGACCGCTGTCGCACCGCGCGGCAGCGAGAGTATCTTGCCTTTGGGGGTGAAGATATAAACCGCATCGGGGAACAGATCCACCTTCAGGTGTTCCATGAATTCGGCGGAGGAACTGCTTTCGTTGAGGCTCTCCAGCAGCTCTTGCAGCCACTGGTGGGTCTTCTTGTGCAGTTCGTTGATCGTCGAGTGCCCGTTCTTGTACAGCCAGTGCGAGGCGACCCCTGCATCGGCGATCTTGTGCATCTCGCGGGTGCGGATCTGGATCTCTATCGGCGTGCCGAACGGCCCGAACAGCGTGCTGTGCAAAGACTGATAGCCGTTGGATTTCGGTATGGCGATGTAATCCTTGATCTTGCCCGGGATAGGTTTGTAAAGCGCATGCAGCGCGCCCAGCGCCAGATAACAGGAGGGGGTATCCTCCACCAGTACGCGGAACCCGTAAATATCGAGAACTTCGGAAAAAGCCAGCGACTTTTTCTGCATTTTCTTGTAAATGCTGTAGATGTTCTTCTCGCGTCCGCTCACTTCAGCCTGAATGTTTTTCTTGATCAGCTGCTGTCGTATCGCCTCGAGTATTTTTCCCACCACCTCGCGCCGGTTGCCGCGTGCGACCTTGAGCGCCTTGGATAGCACGGAATAGCGGTTAGGATGTAAATGCTTGAAGCTCAAATCCTGCAGTTCGAGATAAATTTCATTGAGGCCGAGCCGGTTGGCAATCGGCGCGTAGATCTCCATGGTCTCGCGGGCGATGCGTTCGCATTTTTCCGGCGCCATCGCGCCCAGCGTGCGCATGTTGTGCAAGCGGTCGGCGAGCTTGATCAGGATCACGCGCACGTCGCGCGCCATGGCCAGCAGCATCTTGCGGAAGTTTTCCGCCTGAGCGTCTTCGCGGGTTTCGAAGTGGATGCGCTCCAGTTTGCTCAGGCCTTCGACCAGTTCTGCGACCGGTTTGCCGAATTTCTCGGCAATCTCTTCGGCGGTGATCTCGGTGTCTTCTACGACATCGTGCAGCAGGGCCGCGATGATGGACTGCGCGTCCAGATGCAGCGGCGTGAGTATGCGCGCCACCGCGATCGGGTGCGTGACATAAGGGTCGCCGGACTGGCGGGTCTGGCCTTGATGGGCGATACGGCTGAATTCCACCGCCGTGCGGATGTGTTCGACATCCTGTGGCTTGAGGTAATTGGAGACTTCCTCGATCAGAAACTCGGCATCAGCCATTTTGTATCGTCAGACCCGGATGAAATTTAAGCCTGACCGCGATTGAGTATTTCGACGCCGACTTTGCCCTTGCTGATTTCGCGCAAGGCAACCACAGTCGGTTTGTCGCGGCTTTCCGGAACCAGGTGCGATGCGCCATTGGCGATCTGGCGGGCGCGGTAAGCGGCGGCCAGGGTCAGGTCAAAGCGGTTGGGGATATTGACTAAACATTCTTCTACGGTGATGCGTGCCATGTTTTACTCCGGGTTTTGTAATTGGTTAATCAGGTTGATATGGCGCGTCAGCTGGCAGGAGCTGCGCAGTCTGGCGGCCAGCACCACGGCGTTGAATTCCCGCAGTGCCTCGTTCAAATCGTCGTTGATGATAACATAATCGAATTCAGCCACATGAGCGACATCTTCTCTGACTGCGGCCATGCGACGATCGACGATCTCCTGGCTGTCGGTGCCGCGCCCCTTCAGGCGCTGTTCCAGCGCCTCGATGGAGGGCGGCAGGATGAAGATGCTGACGCTGTCGGGAAAGATGCGCCGAACCTGATCCGCCCCCTGCCAGTCGATTTCCAGCAATATGTCGCGATCCTTGGCATTTTCCTGGGCGATCCAGCTTTGCGAGGTGCCGTAAAAATTTCCGTATACTTCGGCGCTTTCCAGAAATTCCCCCCTGCCGGCCATTTCTGCAAAAGTCTCGCGGCTGATGAAATGGTAGGCGACGCCGTCCACTTCTCCGGCGCGCGGTGCGCGGGTGGTGTAAGAGACCGACAGGTCGATCTGCGGATTGGTTGCAAGCAGCGCATGCACCAGACTGGTTTTTCCCGCTCCCGAGGGGGCGCTGATGATGAATAAACTTCCTGACATAATAACCCCCTATTCCAAATTCTGTATCTGCTCTCGCATCTGCTCGATGAGGATCTTCATCTCCATGGCGCTGCGGGAAACTTCGGCGTCCACCGACTTCGAACCTAACGTGTTGGCTTCCCGATTTAACTCCTGCATCAGAAAATCCAGACGTTTGCCCACGGCACCACCCTGAATCAGGATACGGCGCATCTCGCTCAGATGGCTGGACAGTCGGGAGAGTTCCTCATCTACATCGATTTTGCTGGCAAAAAGGGTGATTTCCTGGCGTATGCGCTCCTCATCCGTCCCCAGCATCGCCTCTTTGAGACGGCTGATCAGCCGCGCCTCGTAGGCGGCAATGGCGGCGGGTACGTGGGGGATGACCGCTGTTCGCAGTGCTTCGATTTTCTCCAGTCGCTCGGATAAAAAGCTGCGGAGTTTTTCACCCTCGCGCGCGCGCGAAGACTTGAATTCCGCCAGTGCCGTCTGCATCAGCCCGGTCAGCATGGATCGCAGCTCATCGTTCGCTGTCGCCGGGGTGGTCAGCATGCCGTTCCAGCGCAGCACGTCGGCTACGCTCAGGCTTTGTGCATCGGGCAGGGCGACTTTGACTTCCTTGTTCCAGTTGGAAAGCTGCGCGAGCAGCTCGCGATTGAGTTCGGTGGAAGCGAGCGTATTTCGCGCCGCATAGTTGATCCGGCATTCCACCTTGCCGCGCTGCAGCATCGAACTGATCATCTCGCGCAGTGCGCCTTCGAAACTGCGCAATTCATCCGGCATGCGCAACTGAATGTCCAGGTAGCGGTGGTTGACTGCGCGCAGTTCCAGCGTCAGGGAACCGGTGGCAAATTCCGCACTGGTATTGGCGTATCCGGTCATGCTTAATATCATGGTGTGAGATCTCTCGTGGCGTGGAAAAATAAATCGCTGTGCGCAAGGGGCACATTATATTACGATTGCGACCTATGAAATTCTCTATCCATCAGGCCAGTCACATCGGCAATCGTAAATACAATCAGGACCGTGTGGCTTTTGCGTACTGCGGTGATGATTTGCTGCTGGTGTTAGCCGACGGGATGGGCGGACATTTTCACGGCGAGGTGGCGGCAAAGCTGGCTGTTGAGACCTTTGTCGAGTCGTTTTCCACGCCGGAACGCATCCTCAATCCGCAGAAATTTCTCAGCGAGAGTATGAAGACGGCGCACCAGCGCATCATGGAGCTGCCTCAGAAAAAAGATCATTCCTTTCCCGGCACCACCTGTGTGGCCGCGCTGGTGCAAGATGGCAGGCTGTACTGGGGGCATGCCGGGGATTCCCGTCTTTATCTGATGCGCGATGGCGCGGTATTGCATAAGACGCTAGATCACTCCATGGTGCAGATGTGGCTCTCCTGCGGCGTGATAGACGAAGAGGAGGCGCGCACCCATCCTCGGCGCAATCAGATCACCAATTGTCTGGGTGGGGCTGAGGACATGTTCGAGATCGAGCTTGCGGAACCGATCGATCTTGAGTCTGAAGATGAGATATTTCTTTGCAGCGACGGTCTGTTCGGTCCTTTTACCGAAAAGGAACTGATTTCGGCCATTTTTGGCAATCCTGTCGATGCCGCACTCGACGATCTGGTTTCGCGTGCCGTTGTTCTGGAAAAGGGCAAGGCCGACAACGCCACCGGCTTGCTGATGCGTTGGGGAGGAAGCGAGCCTGAGCATCAGACCACTACGCTCGTCAGCCGTATTCTCGAAATCCAGTAAACCCGGTTTTCAGTTACCCGTTTTTAAATTATCAATTATCCATTAATTTCTATGCGCCCAAGTTCAAGACAGAATAACCAGTTGCGTGAAATACGCATCACCCGCCACTACACCAAACACGCTGAAGGCTCGGTGCTGATCGAGTGTGGCGACACCAAAGTGATCTGCACCGCCAGCGTCGAAGAGCGCGTCCCGCCCCACAAGAAGGGTTCGGGAGAGGGCTGGGTGACCGCAGAATACGGCATGCTGCCGCGTTCAACCGGCAGCCGCATGCAGCGGGAGGCGGCCAAGGGCAAGCAGTCAGGCCGTACTCAGGAGATACAGCGCCTGATAGGTCGCAGCCTGCGCGCCGTGGTGGATTTAAAGAAACTGGGCGAGCGCACCATACAGATAGACTGCGATGTGATCCAGGCCGATGGCGGTACGCGCACCGCCAGTATCACCGGCGGATTTGTCGCGCTGCAGGATGCCGTATCCGGGCTGATGCAAAAAGGGCTGGTCACAGAAAATCCCATTACCGATGCTATCGCCGCCATTTCGGTCGGCATCTTCGAAGGCACGCCGGTGCTGGATCTGGATTATCTGGAAGACTCGGCCTGCGATACCGACATGAACGTGGTGATGCTGGGCAGCGGACATTTCGTCGAGGTGCAGGGCACCGCCGAAGGTCATGCTTTTTCCCGCGCCGAGATGGATGCGCTGCTGGAGCTGGCCGAAAATGGCATCGCCGATCTGATCAGAATGCAACAGGCCGCGCTGGCAGCATGAAAAAACTGGTCATCGCCTCCGGAAATGCGGGCAAGCTGCGCGAATTTTCCCAGATGTTAGCCCCGATCGGCATCGAGGTTGTGACTCAGTCGCAGCTGGGGATTGCCGAAGCGGAAGAGCCTCACTGCACCTTCATCGAAAATGCGCTGGCCAAGGCGCGCCATGCCAGTCGGATGAGCGGTCTGCCTGCATTGGCGGACGATTCCGGTATCTGCGTCGAATTTCTTAACGGTGCGCCGGGGGTTTATTCCGCGCGCTATGCGGGGGACGATCCGAAATCGGATCGCAACAACAACGAAAAACTGCTGCGCGACATGCAGGGCGTTGCCGACCGCCGCGCGCATTACTATTGCGTGCTGGTGCTGGTGCGCCACGCGGATGATCCGCAGCCCGTCATCGCTGAGGGCGAGTGGCACGGCGAGATTGCTCTTGAGGAGCGGGGCGATGGCGGTTTTGGCTACGATCCGATGTTCTGGCTGCCGCAGTTGAACAAGATGAGCTCCGAACTCACCCACGAAGAGAAGCATGCGATCAGTCACAGAGGTCAGGCGATGAAAGTGCTGCTGGAAAAGATCAAAGTCGCATGATGCAGCCTGTTTCATTGAAATCTCGGTCGGTCAGTTTTACGACCGCGTTGCCCCCGCTTTCGCTGTACATCCATATCCCGTGGTGCGTTAAGAAATGCCCTTATTGCGACTTCAATTCGCATGAGGCGCGTAACTCCCTCCCCATTAAGGGCCAGGGTGGGGGTGAAAAACCGTTATTTCCGGAGGAGCAATACATCAACGCGCTGACCCGGGATCTTGAAATGGCGCTGCCGCAGATCTGGGGTCGCAAGGTCTACACGGTGTTCTTCGGCGGCGGTACGCCCAGTCTCCTGTCGGGTGCGGGCGTGGCAGAAATTCTTCGCCAGGTGCGTATGCTGCTGCCGTTGTCGGGGGATGCGGAAATCACGCTGGAGGCCAATCCGGGAACGGTCGAGGCGGACAAGTTTGCGGCTTTCAGGGATGCAGGGGTGAACCGCCTGTCGATGGGGATACAGAGTTTCAATGATGAACACTTAAATGCGCTGGGGCGTATACACAGCGCCGATGAAGCAAAATCCGCCATCGCCATCGCGCAGCGGCATTTCGACAATATCAACCTCGATCTGATGTATGCGCTGCCCGGTCAGACTTTGGATCAGGCTTTACAGGATGTAAAGACCGCGCTGACCTTTAAACCTCAGCATCTGTCCGCCTATCACCTGACTTTAGAACCCAACACTCTGTTTTACCGTAATCCTCCTTCGCTGCCGGATGACGATGCCAGTTTTGACATGCAGCAGAGCATAGAGTTGCTGCTGGCCGAAAACGGCTATCAGCACTATGAAACTTCGGCCTTCGCGCAAGCCTATCACCGCTCGAGGCATAATCTCAACTACTGGAAATTCGGCGACTATCTGGGTATCGGGGCAGGGGCGCACAGCAAGATCAGCTTCCCCGACAAGATCGTCAGGCAGGCGCGCTATAAACAGCCTCAGGCCTATATGCAACAGGTGGAATCAGGGGCCCCGGTTCAGACTGAAAATGAAATCAGCCGTGAAGAACTTTCGTTCGAATTCATGATGAATGCGTTGCGGCTGAACGAAGGTTTTGAACCCGCCTTGTTTAATGAGCGCACCAGCCTGTCGCTGATCAACATACAGCCAGAATTGCTGGCTGCTGAGCGGCGAGGTTTGTTGCATCGCGACATCAGCCGTATTGCGCCGACCGAACAGGGCCAGCGCTTTTTGAACGATCTGCTTGAGATGTTTATCAAAAGCTGATTCTTCAGGGAGCAATTCAACAATCTGTTGAAGATTTTTCTGGCGCCCTGATTTATTTACGCCTGAAAACCAGGTCCCAAACCCCATGTCCCAGATTTAGGCCGCGCTTCTCGAACTTGGTCAAGGGGCGGTATTCAGGTCGCGGGGCATAGTCCGCCGCAGTGTTTTCAAGCAGCGGTTCGTCGCTCAATACCTGCAACACCTGTTCGGCGTAGTCCTGCCAGTCGGTCGCCACATGGATGTAGCCGCCGGGCTTTAACTTTGCCATCAGTTTTTCGATGAAAGGCGCCTGTATCAACCGGCGCTTGTTGTGACGCGCCTTGTGCCAGGGGTCGGGAAAAAATATGTGCACGCCATCCAGTTGCGCATCGCCTATCATGTCGCGCAGCACTTCCACCGCATCGTGCTGGACAATGCGGATGTTGGTGATTTGTTGCTCTCCTATCACCTTGAACAGATTGCCCACGCCGGGCGTGTGAACCTCAAGGCACAAATAGTCGTTTTGCGGATGGTCTTTTGCGATGGCAGCGGTGCTGTCGCCCATGCCAAAACCGATTTCAAGTATCCTGGGTGCGCTGCGGCCAAATGCGCTGTCCAGATCCAGCTGGTGAGGCGAATAGGGGATGCCGTAAACGGGTTGCAGGGTGTCCACCGCGCGCTGTTGCGCGACGGTGACGCGGCCTTGCCTCAATACATAGCTGCGGATGTGGCGTTTTTTGATATCTTCTGTCATGGTGTTAACCGCGCACGGAGGCGATGATGCCGGCAGTCGGGGAGCTGGGGCTCGCACTGTAGAGTTTTTTGGGCATGCGTCCGGCAAGATAGGCTTCGCGACCGGCTTCAGTCGCTTTTTTCATCGCGGATGCCATCAGCACCGGATTTTGCGCACCGGCAATCGCGGTGTTCATCAGTACGCCTGCACAGCCCAGCTCCATAGCAATCGCGGCATCCGATGCGGTTCCCACGCCTGCATCGACGATGACGGGGACGCTGACCTTGTCCATGATCAGTTGCAGATTCCAGGGATTCAATATCCCCATGCCGGAACCTATCAATGAGGCTAAAGGCATGATCGCCACGCAGCCGATGTCTTCCAGTTGTTTTGCGACGATAGGATCGTCCGAGGTGTAGACCATGATCTGGAAGCCCTCGGCAACCAGGATTTTTGCGGCGGCGATGGTCTCGATCACGTTGGGGTATAAAGATTGCGGATCGCCCAGCACTTCCAGCTTGACCAGACTGTGTCCGTCCAGCAGTTCGCGCGCCAGACGCAGGGTGCGCACCGCGTCATCGGCCGTATAGCAGCCTGCGGTGTTGGGCAGATAGGTATATTTGGACATCGGTACCGCATCGAGCAGCGAAGGCTCATTCGGATTCTGGCCTAAATTGGTGCGGCGGATCGCGACGGTGACGATTTGGGCGCCGGAAGCATCCAGCGCCGCGCGCGTTTCGGTGAAGTCCTTGTATTTGCCGGTGCCGACTAAAAGCCTCGATGAATAGCTCTTGCCGGCGATGATCAGATTGTCATTCATTTTGTAATTCCTTGTATTTAATTGTCAATTATCAATTGTCAGTCGATAATCAGCCGCCCCCGACCGCGACGACGATTTCAAGTCTGTCGCCTTCGCTCAGTGCGGTTTGGGCATACTGGCTGCGCGGTACGATGTCGCCGTTTTTCTCCAGTGCAATCCGTTTTCCGGTGTAACCCAATTCGTCTATCAGCGCAGCAATGCTGCAATTATCGCTCAGTTGGCGCGTCGCGCCGTTAATATAGACAGTAATCACTTTCAATTTGTCCTTCAGTTGCGCTAAAATGCGATGCTACCACGCGGGTGTAGTTCAATGGTAGAACGGCAGCTTCCCAAGCTGCATACGAGGGTTCGATCCCCTTCACCCGCTCCATTCACGGTTGTTCGTGCATGACGATGCGGGTAACGAAGGCAATCGCCAGCAAGTTCGCCGTTATCGCCACATATCCCACCTTGTCATAACCTATGATCTGTCCCGTAACGCTTTGCGCGGTGATGAATCCCGCCAGCGTGGCTGCCATTCCGCTCGCCAGTTGCTGCATGGCCGAATTGATCGACATGAAGGTGCCCCTGAGTTTGGGTTGTGCGGCCGAGGTGATGATGGCCATTGCCGGGATGACCCGGCCTGAGATCAGCACGAAGAACAAGGTGGTGCAGACCAGCCAGATCCACAGCGGAGCTGCGGTGACCTGGGTGACCGCGAGCAGCGGGATGGTGGCGAGTACCGCCATGATACGGTATACCCTGACTTTGCCGGTTTTATCCGCCCAGCGGCCGATCAGTCTGGAGGTGAACAGCGTGGCCGCCCCCCCCGCCAGGTAGATGTAGAAGATGTCGTGTTGATTGATGCCGACATTGGATACGGCATAGACCGTGATGTAGGGGATCACGGTGAATCCTGAAAATAAAATCAGCATGGTGAAGATCAAGGCGCGCCGGTGATTGCCGTCCGCCAGCACTTCGAACATGGCCGAGAAAGGATGGGCGCGCTTTTGTGCGCTCAGGTGATGACGCACGTCGGGCAGATAACGCAGGCCTATGACCAGAAAAATCGCGGTGGTTGCGGCGATGAAAATAAACGGTGCGCGCCACTGAAAATAGTTGGCCATCCAAAGCGACAGCGGTACCCCGGCCACGGTGGAGAGCGAGAACGATGAAGAGATCACCCCGCTTGCGGTAGCCCTTCTCTCAAACGGAATCAGATCGCCGACCAGAGTCTGCACCATGGCACCCATGATGCCGCCGAACGCGCCGGCCAGTCCCCTTGCGATCAGCAGCGTGGCATAGCCCGGTGCCAGTCCGCAGGCCAGGGTAGACAGTCCGAACAGGGTAAACACGGTCAGCAGCAGGCGTTTGCGCTCGAACTTGTCGACGAAGGTTGCCGCCATCAGACCCGCCAGCGCTGCGCTGAAACTGTAGGACGCCACCAGAAAGCCGAATTCGTGCGTGCTGATGGAAAATTCTTTCATCAGTATCGGCCCTAACGGCATCATGATCATGAAATCGAGGATGTGCGAGAACTGCATGCCTGAGAGAGTCAGCAGCAGGAAGCGCTCGCGTTGCGGGGTGAGGGTCATATTGAAGGGCATGATTGCGTGACGAGCATTTTAACAGAGGTTTTCATTTGCATTTCGTCGCCTGATCGATTGCCGGATTCAGATACGCGGGAAATGCAGGTAGGTGTTAAAATCAGCGCCGTAAATTCATTTTTTCTTTCCGATGCCTCAATTCATTCATCTGCGCCTGCACAGCGAATATTCCATCACCGACGGCATGGCGCGCATCGACGAGGCGGTGGAGGCGGCGATTCTGGATGGAATGCCGGCGCTTGCCCTGACGGATTTGAGCAACCTCTCCGGACTGGTGAAGTTCTACAAAAAAGCGCGCGGCAAGGGCATCAAGCCGGTCGCAGGCTGCGATGTGTTTATCAGCAACGAGGTTGACCGAGACAAACCTTACCGCCTGTTGCTGCTCTGCCAGTCGACCGAAGGCTATTTAAGGCTGTGCCGCCTGCTGTCGCGCGCCTATCTCACCAATCAGTATCACGATAGAGCCGAGCTGCGCCGCGAGTGGTTTTCTGAAGAGGGCACAGAGGGGCTGATCGCCTTGTCCGGAGCCCATCTGGGCGATGCAGGCTGTGCGCTGTTGTCGGGCAATATGGCGCAGGCGCGCCGCTTTGCAACGCAATGGTCGGCGCTGTTTCCGGATCGCTATTACATAGAGCTGCAGCGCGCAGGTTTTACGGAAGAAGAAACCCATGTCAGTGCGGCTGCGCGGCTGGCGTCTGAACTCGATCTGCCGGTGGTTGCAACCCATCCGGTACAGTTTCTCGAAACCGGCGACTTCAAGGCGCATGAGGCCAGGGTTTGTATCGCCGAAGGCTATGTGTTGAACGACAAGCGACGGGAGAAGGCCTACACCCCGCAGCAGTATTTCAAGACTCAGGCCGAGATGGCGGAGCTGTTTGCCGATTTTCCTGAAGCCTTGCAGAACAGCGTAGAGATCGCGCGACGCTGCAATCTGACGCTGGTGCTGGGAAAACCCAGACTGCCCGACTTTCCAACCCCTAACGGCGTGAGTCTGGACGACTTTCTGCTCTCGGAGTCTGAGCGGGGGCTGGCCGACCGCATGGCTTTCCTGTATCCGGACGAGGCCGAGCGCGCCGCGAAATATCCCCAGTATCACGACAGGCTGATCTTCGAGATCAATACCATCATCAAGATGGGTTTTCCGGGCTACTTCCTGATCGTGGCCGACTTCATCCGCTGGGCCAAGGCCTATCGCTCGGATGCCTTTCCCAACGGCGTGCCGGTAGGTCCCGGGCGGGGTTCGGGTGCGGGCTCGCTGGTTGCGTATTGTCTGTTGATCACCGATCTGGATCCTTTGCGCTACGAATTGCTGTTCGAGCGTTTTTTGAATCCGGAACGCGTTTCCATGCCCGACTTCGACGTCGATTTCTGTCAGGACGGACGGGAACTCGTGATCGACTATGTGAAGCAGAAATATGGCGCGGCCTGCGTATCGCAGATCGCCACCTTCGGCACCATGGCCTCCAAAGCGGTGATCCGCGACGTCGGGCGGGTGATGGAATTCCCGTACGGACTTTGCGACCGTTTATCAAAGGCGATTCCGGTGGAAGGGGTTAAACCCGTATCGCTTAAAAAAGCGCGCGAGATGGAACCTGAGATCAACGAGATCGCTGCAAGCGAGGAAGGGGTGCCTGAATTGCTGGAGCTGGCGATGCGTCTTGAGGATCTGACGCGCAATGTCGGCATGCACGCAGGCGGCGTGGTGATCGCGCCGGGTAAACTGACTGACTTTTGCCCGCTTTATTGCGCAGACGGCGGCGCATCGGTGGTGAGCCAGTACGACAAGGACGACGTCGAGGCGGTAGGTCTGGTGAAGTTCGACTTTCTGGGGCTGCGCACACTGACCATCATAGACTGGGCGGTGCGGCACATACACAGATTGCAGGATGCAGGATGCAGAATGCAGGATCAAGCTGAATCCCGTATCCCGAATCCTGAACCCTTCCGTATTGAATCCATACCGCTGGACGACAAGGCAAGCTACGACCTGTTGAAAAAATGCAACACCACCGCCGTGTTCCAGCTCGAATCGCGCGGCATGAAGGATCTGATCAAGCGGCTGCAGCCCGATACCTTTGAGGACATCGTGGCGCTGGTGGCGCTGTTCCGCCCGGGTCCCTTGGAATCGGGCATGGTGGACGATTTCATCAACCGTAAGCACGGAAAAGCCACCGCGGATTATTTCCATCCCGATCTTGAAGTGTCGCTCAAACCTACCTACGGCGTGATCGTGTATCA
>CAYPIG010000060.1:0-18015 GCA_964410705.1 uncultured Gallionella sp. | reverse complement strand
TGGCGCAGCAGGGCATAGTCGTTGCCCGACGCACCATAGCAAAGTATCGGGAAGCATTGAATATCCTCCCGGTGAATCTCCGTAAATCACTTTAATACAAGGGGCACAAAATGAACCTCCACATAACCGGACACCACCTGGAAATTACGCCAGCCATACACGAATATGCGACTGGCAAGTTCAGCAAGATCAAACGTCATTTTGACAATGTCATGGACGTAAATATCATCTTGTCGGTTGAGAAGCTCAAACAAAAAGCCGAAGCGACCGTACACATCAGCGGCAAGAATGTATTCGTCGAGTGCGAAGATGAAAATCTTTATGCGGCAATCGACGCGCTGGTGGACAAACTGGATCGTCAGGTGATCAAGCACAAGGAAAAACTGGCAGACAGACGTCACGACGAAACCGGTAACCAGGCCTCAGCAGAAGAATAAATCACTAAGGGCGGCAGCAATGCCGCCTTTGTCTGGGGTATGACGACGATGAATTTAATCAGCAAAATCCTGGTGGCCGACAATATTTTGTTGGATACCGAATCAACCAGCAAGAAACGCGTGTTTGAGCGTGTGGGTTTGCTGTTTGAAAACCAGATGCAAATCGCCCGCAGCCAGGTGTTTGACAGTCTGTTCGCCCGTGAAAAACTGGGCTCTACGGGCTTAGGACTGGGCGTGGCGATTCCTCATGGAAGAATTCCCAAACTGCGCGAAGCGACGGCGGCTTTTGTCAGAACCTCGAATCCCATTCCGTTCGATGCACCTGACGGACAACCGGTATCTCTGATCTTCGTTTTGCTGGTGCCAGAACTTGCAACCGATCTGCATCTACAATTATTGGGTGAGCTGGCGCAGATGTTCAGCGACCCGGCCTTCCGTGAAAAAATCCTCGCATGTGAAGATACGGCATGCATGTACCGCATTTTCTGCGACTGGAACAGCGCGGCATGAGTCAGGTGAATATCCGGCAGCTGTTTGAAGACAAACAGGTCAGGCTGGAGCTCACCCGGGTAGCAGGAACCGATGGAATCGACCGGATTATCGACAGTCACGCGGTCGAAGCTTCCAATCGCGAACTGGTCAGCCATTTAAGCCGGATACATCCGAGCTGGGTGCAGGTGTTGAGCGAGACGGAGCTCGATTATCTGCGCAATCTGGACGACTTCGAACGTGAAAAAGTTTTTGAGCAAATTGAACAAAATGGTACAACCTGTTTGATTGTGGCGGGAACGGCCAATATTCCACCGGAGCTGATCAGCTTCGCCAATCGTTCCAGTATTCCGTTATTTTCTTCGGCTAAACCCAGCGTGCATCTGATGTGGCTGATACGCCATTATCTTGCCAAGGAACTGGCCGAAGCTACGACAAAACACGGCGTGTTTCTGGATGTGCTGGGTGTGGGCGTGATGATTACCGGCGAGAGTGCGGTAGGCAAGAGCGAATTGGGCCTGGAGCTCATCACGCGCGGTAGCGGCCTGGTGGCAGACGATGTGGTGGAGCTGCACCGCATTGCGCCCGATACTCTGGAGGGGCGTTGTCCTGAGCTTCTGCGCGATTTTCTGGAGGTGCGGGGTCTTGGCATGCTCAATATACGCACCATGTTTGGTGAAACTGCCGTGCGGCGCAAGAAGAGCCTGAAACTGATCGTGCATTTGCACAGGCCTCAGGACGTCGAACACTCGCAGCGCAACAGGCTGCCGCTGGTGGCAACCAATCAGGAAATCCTGGGTGTGAAAATCAATATGGTGAGCATACCTGTCGTTGCCGGTCGAAATCTGGCGGTGCTGGTGGAAGCGGCTGCCCGCAACTTTGTGTTGCAGCAGCGAGGCATCAACACCATGCAGGAATTCGTCAGTCGACACGATTTAATGCTGGCGGGTGACTGAGATGCAGTTATTTTTGTTAAGCGGACTGTCAGGTTCCGGTAAAAGCGTGGCGCTCAAGGTGCTGGAAGATTCCGGTTTTTACTGCGTGGACAATCTGCCCGCAGAACTTTTGACCGGGCTGGTGGATTATCTGCTGGCGGCAGGCTACGGGAAAATGGCGGTCAGTATCGATGTGCGCAGTGCCAACAGCGTGCAGCGACTGCCCGAGATCCTGTTGCAGCTGATGCAAAAGGATCTGGCGGTGCATGTGATCTTTCTGGATGCCAAGACCGATACTCTGGTCAAACGCTTCTCGGAGACGCGTCGTCTGCATCCTCTGAGCAACGGGGTGCGCACCCTGCCGGAATGTGTGCAGCATGAGCGGGAGTTGCTCTCGGAAATCAGCAACATCGGCCATCATATAGATACCAGTGAACTCAAGACCGGCGCGCTTGCCAACTGGATAAAACAATTCATATTGCTCGACCGTGCGCGCCTTACGCTATTGTTCGAATCCTTCGGTTTTAAACACGGCATCCCGCTCGATGCGGACTTCGTGTTCGATGTGCGCTGTCTGCCCAATCCCTATTACGACCCGGAGCTGCGTCCTCTGACCGGCAGGGATCAGCCCGTGGCGGATTTTCTGGAGAACTCGCCTTCAACTCAGGATATGCTGGCCGATATCGGCGGCTTTATTGAGCGCTGGTTGCCGCGCTTTATCGCGGATAACCGCAGCTATGTAACAGTGGCGATCGGCTGTACGGGCGGCCAGCACCGTTCGGTGTACATCAGCGAAAAGCTCAGCCGGATGTTTCAGTCGCAGCAGCAGGTATTGCTGCGTCACCGTGAACTTTCCTGAGGCACGGCTTGATTCCGCCGCTATCGCAATATATCCGTCCCGGGGACTGGCTCATGCTGATGCTGGGTTGCGCATCGGTCGCGTACCTTGCCCTGTCGCTGTGGACTGCAGAACTGCCTGACCGGGCGCTCATCCGCAGCGGGGGAAAACTGTACCGTGAAGTCTCACTCTCCCGCGATCAGCAGATCTCGGTGCCGGGGCCGTTAGGAACAAGCTACATCGCCATCCGCAACCGCAAGGTGCGCATCGTCTCGGATCCCGGCCCCCGCCAGTATTGCGTGCGTCAGGGTTGGCTGGAGTTGGCAGGGGAGATCGCGATTTGTCTTCCCAATCAGGTGAGCGTCGAACTGGCGGGCAACCGCAAGAGATATGACAGCCTCAACTACTGAAAATCAGGAAGTGGGTGAGCGGCTGTTGCAGGCTACGGATGAAGATCATCGCATCGCCCGTATGGCGGCTGTTGCGCTCGGTCTGACCCTGCTGGAAGGCGCGCTCCCGTCTCCCTTGCCGGGCGTTAAGCCCGGACTTGCCAATATCGTAACGCTGATCGTGCTGGCGCGATTTGGCTGGCGAACGGCGGCTTGGGTTTCATTGCTCCGAGTATTCGCAGGTAGTCTGCTGTTTGGAAATTTTCTGACCCCGGGATTTTTTCTCAGCCTGGCGGGCGCCCTGCTCAGCCTGATAGTGCTGGGGCTGGCTCAGCATCTGCCATCGCGCTGGTTCGGTGCTATCAGTCACAGCATACTGGCGGCCTTTGCTCATATCGCAGGGCAGATGGCGGTGGTCTACTTGTGGCTGATTCCCCATGCAGGCATCGTCTATCTCATCCCGCTATTTGCAGTCGCCGCACTGGTATTTGGTACGGTAAACGGACTGATTGCGGCCCGTTTCATGGAAAACATCAAAGGATAACTCAACTTGAAAACCATTACGCTTGCCTTTACCGGAGCATCCGGCATGCCATACGGGATGCGCCTGCTCGAATGTTTGCTCAAAAGCGGGCAGCGCGTGCATCTGGTTTATTCACAGGCCGCACAGATCGTGGCCAAACAGGAAATGGAACTGGTGTTGCCGACGCGGCCGCAGGACGCCGTTCGTGAACTTGCCGCGCGCATCGGTGAGTATAGCGGTGAGCTTCATGTGTTCGGGCGCGAGGACTGGTATGCCCCTATGGCATCGGGTTCCAATCCGGGGAATGCGATGGTGATTTGTCCCTGCACCATGGCGACTCTGGCCAAGGTTGCCGCGGGAATCAGCGATGACCTGATCGCAAGAGCGGCGGACGTGATGCTGAAAGAACGAAGAACGCTGATACTGGTGCCGCGCGAGATGCCGTTTTCTGAGATACATCTGGAAAATATGCTTAAACTGTCTCGAGCGGGGGCGGTCATCATGCCGCCCAACCCAGGTTTTTATTACATGCCAGCCAGCGTTCAGGATATGGTGGATTTCGTGGTTGCGCGCATACTCGATCACCTCGGGGTGGAGCATGCGCTGCTGCCCAGATGGGGTACAGAATCCGGGGGTTAAATTGCAGAAAATCGTTGAAGTGGCAGCCGCCGTGCTCGAATTGCCGGATGGACAATTTTTGCTGGCGCAGCGTCCGCCGGGAAAAATATGGGCGGGATACTGGGAATTCCCAGGCGGCAAGGTCGAGGCGGGTGAGTCGGCATACGATGCTCTGGTACGTGAATTGACCGAGGAGCTGGGAATCGCGGTGGCCTGCGCTCATCCGTGGATAAGCCGAGTCTTTACCTATCCTCATGCAACGGTGAGGCTGAGGTTTTTTCGCGTCAGCCAATGGACTGGGACACTGCATCCTCATGAGGGTCAGCAATTTTGCTGGCAGCGTGCGGACGAGGTGATGGTCAGTCCGCTGCTGCCTGCCAATGCTCCCATCGTGCGTGCGCTGACTTTGCCGTTCATTTACGCCATCAGCAACGCCTCAGAACTGGGCGTGGATGAGTTTCTGCGAAGATTGGATATAGCGCTACGAAACGGTTTACGGTTAATCCAGTTGCGTGAAAAAAATCTGGGTCGAGATCAATTGCGCGAACTGGCGCAGCAGGTGGTGGGCAAGGCGCATGAAGCTGGCGCCAGAGTATTGATCAACGGGGATGTAGCGCTGGCGCAGGAGGCAGGAGCGGATGGCGTGCACCTGACCTCGGCCCAGCTCGAAAAGCTGAGCGTAAGGCCAGAAGTGCAGTGGTGTGCGGCTTCCTGTCATTCGGTCGATGAGTTGCGCCGTGCGGAAGCGCTGGGTTGCGATTTCGCCGTGCTCAGTCCAGTATTGCCGACCCAGTCGCATCCGGGGGCTCCCCATCTGGGGTGGGATCGGTTTGCGGCCATCGCTGCGGACTCTTCTATCCCGGTGTATGCGTTAGGCGGAATGTCTTTCGAAGCGCTAAGCTGCGCGAGGGGGCATGGTGCGCAAGGCGTGGCCCTGCTGCGTCAGGCCTGGTAGGGAGGCGCTGTAAATTCCTGCTCGTTGTCGGGTACCGCCACGCGGAACTCTTCATCCGCCCATTTGCCGAGGTCTATCATCTTGCAGCGCTCGCAGCAGAAGGGGCGGAAGGGGTTGCCGGTGTCCCAGACCGATAGTTTGCCGCAGCGGGGACAGGGTACGATGGGCGGTTTGTTCAAGATGTCAGTGCGCAAAAAGTCAGATCAAAGGGGACGTCATTCTCGTGCAGGGACGACTTGGCTTCGTAGTTGGCGACGATAAAGCGGATGTTGATCGCATATTTGTTTGCACCCAACTCGGGTATGCAGGCCAGATCAGAGGACAGTGTGACACGCAGCAACTGCGCGGCCCGGCCTCCCTGCATTTGCTGAAAAGTGCCTTTGTGTGCGATGAAGCTGATTTTTCGTCCGTTTTCGCGCAACAGACGTAGCAATATGCTGATGGCATCGCTGAAAGGAAGTAATGGCGAGAGCCATTCGAGCAGATTTTCACGGCGAAAATCCGCAGCCTGCTTCTGCCAGTAGTGATAGGAGGGCAAATCGAACTGGCAGGTGCCGCCAGGCATGCTGGCGCGCTGCTTGATTCCCATCAGCCATTCGTTTTCGCGCAATGTCGTACCGACTTTTCCCGTGATGGCGAGCAGATTGGATGAGGCGTGTTCGATCTCGCTCAATATGCCGTCCAGAGCCTGTTCAGAAATTGCTGGATTGTTGTGTAAAGAGGCGAGCGCGCGCTTCTGGCGTTCGAGTTCCTGCAGCAATTCGGATTTAAGGTCGGGGCGGCTGGCAACTTCATGGATTTCGAACAGAGTGGTCAGTGCAACATGGTGCTCCATGTTGAGGTCGGCAGCCAGAAAATAATTGATGCGCGCAAACAAATCCTCCAGACGCAGCCAGGTGCGAACTTTTTCATTGATGGGGAATTCGTAGCTGATCACGTCGTTATGGTCTGATATGCGATTAAATCGATCCTGCACGGAAGATATTGGAATATCATCCAGCCGTCAAATGTTTGTTTATATAGTTCAGGTGCAGTAGTTTAACCTGATCCGTCAGAGATTCAAAACTACTGTTATTTAGAACGATATCATCGGCTAATTCAAGCCTCGCTTGACGAGGCATTTGCATTGCGATGATCGCCCGAATTTCCGAAGCTTCGAGCCCGTTGCGCTGTTGGACCCGCGATACCTGCAGCTTTGTATCGCAATCGACGAGCAGTACGCGCGAGGTCAGTTGCAGAAATTCCGGGCATTCCAGCAACAAAGGCGCCATCAGCAGGGTATAGGGTGAGTTGCCGGGCTTATCGATGCGTGCCTTGCATTCGGCTAGTATCAGCGGATGCAGGATGGCTTGCAGTTTTTGTTTCGCTTCAACATCGGCAATGATCAGATGGCGCATCAAGGCTCTGTCCATAGAGCCTTCCTTGGTGATGTATTTTGGTCCGAATTGAGTTCGGATCAAGGCTATGCCCGAACCATCCTGTTGCGTGAGGCTGCGTGAAATTTCGTCCGTGTCGATAACTTGCGCGCCCAGTTCTTCAAAAAAACGCGCAACTGTGCTCTTTCCGCAGCCGATGCCGCCGGTCAGCCCGATACATTTCATGGCGTGAGCATTTGCAGGTAGCTTGCTGTGAGTTGATTTCCCCAGAACAGGGCGATCAGTCCGCCGCCGGCCAGGTAGGGGCCGAACGGAATGGGGATGTCGCGGCCGTGTTTGACCGCGACGATCAGGGTGATGCCGACGATGGCCCCCACCAGCGAGGACAAAAGAATGATCAGCGGCAGCAACTGCCAGCCCAGCCATGCGCCTAGGGCTGCCAGCAGCTTGAAATCGCCATAACCCATGCCTTCCTTGCCGGTTATGAGTTTGAACAGCCAGTAAACGGTCCACAGTGCCAGATAGCCGAATACTGCGCCTAAAAAGGCATCGTGCAAGCTGGTAAATGCGCCGTAGAGATTGAAAAGCAGTCCGGCCCAGATCAAAGGCAGTGTGATGTCATCGGGCAATAACTGGGTATCGAAATCGATGGCAGTCAGCGCAATCAGCGCCCAGATTAACAGCATGGCGCCCAGCGCGCTGATGCCAAAACCGAAGTGGAAGGCCGCCATTGCGCACAACAGGCCGCTGAGAGTTTCAATGACAGGGTAGCGCGGCGAGATTTTTGCGCCGCACCCTTTGCATTTTCCCTTCAACAACAGATAGCTCAGAACCGGGATGTTTTCCCATGCGCTGATGGCGTGGTTGCAGCGCGGACAGGCTGAACGGGGTACGGAAAGGCTGTAGGGCTCGGCTGCTGCGATTTCTTCCCCGCGCAGCTGGGCGCACTGCTGCTGCCAGTCGCGTTCCAGTATTTTCGGCAGCCGGTGTATTACGACATTCAGAAAACTGCCGACCATCAGGCCCAGCAGCGCAGAGGTGCCGATAAAAAGCGCGGGGGAAGATTGGAGTAGGTCGAGTAGATTCATTTTCAGGATTCAGGATTCAGGATTCAGGACTGATTTTTACTGCATCCCGCATCCTGGCTCCTGTATTAAACCACCTGGCCCATTTTGAAGATAGGCAGATACATCGCGACCACCATGCCACCGATCAGCGTGCCTAGCACGACCATGATGATGGGTTCCATCAGGCTGGACAGCGCTTCGACCGCATCGTCCACTTCGGCTTCGTAAAAGTCCGCGACTTTGGAGAGCATGGAATCGAGCGAGCCCGCTTCCTCACCGATGGCGACCATTTGCAGCACCATGCTGGGGAACACTTCGGTATTCTGCATCGCAACGGTCAGGCTGTTGCCGGTGCTCACTTCGCGCTGTATGCTCTTGGTGGCATCGAAATAGACTGCATTACCGGCAGCGCCTGCTACCGAATTGAATGCTTCGACCAAGGGTACGCCCGCGGCAAACATGGTCGATAGCGTGCGGCTCCAGCGCGCGATAGTGGCCTTGCGCACCAGCTCGCCGAATACCGGAACCTTTAGCAGTATCCTGTCCATCGCGTGCTGCATAGGGCGGCTGCGCTTTAAGAAATAGAAGAAGGTATAAAATCCGCCGCCGATTCCGCCGAAGATGGCCCACCAGTAGCTGACGAAGAAGTCGGAAATGGCCATGATAAACAGGGTCGGTGCGGGTAAGTCCGCGCCGAAGCTGGAAAACAGTTCCTTGAATGCGGGAATGACGAAAATCATGATCACGGCGGTGATGATGAAGGCCACCACGATAATGGAAACAGGGTAAAACAGCGCCGACTTGATCTTGCTCTTGATGGCGAGTATTTTTTCCTGATAGGTTGCCAGCCTCTCCAGCAGGGCGTCCAGTATACCGGCCGATTCGCCTGCGCCGATCAGATTGCAGTAGAGATCGTCGAAATACAGCGGGTGCTTTTTGAATGCCTGTTGCAGGCTGCTGCCGGTCTCAATGTCGGTTTTAATCGAAAACAGCAGTCTTGAAACGGAAGGGTTGTTATGCCCTTTTCCTACGATGTCGAAGGACTGGAGCAGCGGCACACCCGCCTTTAGCATGGTGGCCAGCTGTCTGGTGAATAGAGTGATGTCCTTCTCTGTGATCGTCTTGGCGCTGCTGCGGGACCGTTTTATCTTGGTGACATTGATGCCCTGACGGCGCAGATGCGCCGACAAGTTGGCTTCACCGACTGCGCGCGATTCACCTCTAACGAGTTTGCCGGACTTGTCTTTGCCTTCCCATGAATAGGTATATTCTTTTGCTTTCGTTGGTGCGACAGCCATGAGATGTCCTCTGAGTTGCATTTAGCGGGCATGATGCCGAGCTTTGCGTCGATTGTAAAGCCGAACTAGAGAGTGGTAAGTGGAAGCACTTACCAGTTCCTGCTTCCTGCTCACTGTTTTTCCGATTGCTGCGGAAAAAGTCTGGCGACTTTAACGGTCCTATCCTGAGTCTGGATGATTTCTATCGGGTATCCGGCGATTTTGAGGCTGGTTCCCGTTTCCGGTATGTCTTCCAGATATTCGAGTATCAGCCCGTTAAGGGTCTTCGCACTGCCCAATGGCAGATGCAGACCGAGTTTGCGATTGAGTTCGCGCAGGTTGCTGTTGCCTTCCAGCAGCAGGCTGCCGTCAGTCTGGCGAAGAAATTTTCCGGTCTGAGCAGGAGATTGCGTAGTGAATTCGCCGACGATCTCTTCGAGTATATTTTCCAGCGTGACCAGCCCCAGCAGTTCGCCGTACTCATCAACGACCAGGCCAAGACGGCTGTGACGTTCCTGAAATTGCTGCAATTGCTGAAGCAGCGGTGTGTCCGAAGGAATGAAGTAGGGTTCTTGCAGCACCTCGCGCAACTGTGTGGTATCTAGTGCTCCTGTCTGAAACAGCGAGGCGACGCGTTTGAGGTGCAAAATTCCGATCACGTTGCCGGGCGTTTCTGAATAAACCGGCAGCAGGGTGTGATGCGAAGTGATGATCTGCTCTCTTAAGGTTTCCTGATCGGCTGCGATGTCCAGCGATTCGATCAGGTTGCGCGGGATCATCACATCGTTGACCGTGATGCGCTCCAGATCGACCAGATTGAGCAGCATTTTCTGGTGTTTGCGAGGCAAAAAGTGTTCTGCCTCCAGCACCATGCCGCGCAGCTCTTCCAGCGTCATTTTCTGTTTGCTCTGGTCGGTCTGCACCCTGATGCGCAGGATGTTGAGGAATAAATTAACCATGCCGCTGGCGATTGCGACGACGGGATGAAACAGTGTGATCAGCGGGGTGAGCAGATAGCTGGAGGGCAGCGCGACGCGCTCGGGGTAGCTGGCCGCGATGATCTTGGGCATGATTTCGGAAAAGACCAGCAGTAAAAAAGTGATAACCAGCGTGCCAGCCAGCAACGCCAGCTCGCTGGTGCCGAATAAACGCAGGATGACAATATTGGTGATGGCGGCTGCAGCGACATTGAGCAAGGTGTTGCCAAAAAGTATCGATCCTAGCAGCTTGTCAATTTTTGACAGAAGCCGACCGGTTAGCTTTGCGCCGTGATTGCCTTTGCGTATCAGGTAATTCAGACGGTGGCGGTTGATGGCCATCATGCTGGTTTCTGCTGCTGAGAACCATGCGCCGAAGACGAGCAGAACCAGTAGTATGCCCAGCAGCGTGTTTATAGAGAGGTCTTCCAAGATAAAGTCGCCGTTAGTTTACTCAGGCAGTGTGCGAGAGGCGGTTGGCGATGTCAAGCTGTCCGCCGCGCAGACCAGAGCATCATCATCACGCCGACAAGCACCATCGGCAGGCTGAGCCACTGGCCCATGCTGATGCCGAAATTCATCAGGCCGAAGATGCCGTCATCCGGATTGCGGGCGAATTCCCCCAGAAAACGAAAGCTGCCGTAACCGATCAGGAATAAGCCGGATACGGCACCTGCCGGGCGCGGTTTTTTTGCATACAGCCAGAGCAGTATAAACAGCAGCACGCCTTCGAGGGCGAATTCGTAGAGCTGAGAAGGGTGACGCGGCAGGTTGTCTACATGGGGAAATACCATGCCCCAGGGAAGATCGGTCGGACGTCCCCACAGCTCGCCGTTGATGAAGTTGCCCAGACGGCCGAATGCCAGACCCGGCGGCACCATGGGTGCGATGAAATCCATCAGCTCCAGCCAGCGGAGCTTTTGCTGATGGGCGAACAATGCCATCGCGACCAGTACGCCTAAAAATCCGCCGTGAAACGACATGCCGCCTTCCCATACGGCGAGAATTTTGAGCGGATTAGAGAAATAGAATCCGGGATTGTAGAAAAGCACTTCCCCCAGTCGTCCTCCCAGTATGACGCCCAGCACGCCGTAAAATAACAGGTCGTCGAGCGTCTTGTTGTTTATCTGCGTGTAAGCTGATGAAGCGATGCGATGTCGCCCCAGCCAGATGAAGGTTAAAAAACCTGCCATGTACATCAGTCCGTACCAGTGTATGGCGAGCGGGCCGAGCTGTAATGCAATCGGATTGATATGCGGATAAACGAGCATGATGGATTCAGGTAGAATTAACGGCTTGATTATAGCTTACAGAGACATCATGCCAACATACCGTTCCCGTACTTCCACTCATGGCCGCAATATGGCCGGTGCACGCTCGCTGTGGCGTGCCACCGGCATGACCGAGGGCGACTTCGGCAAGCCCATCATCGCCATTGCCAATTCCTTTACTCAGTTTGTACCGGGTCATGTCCACCTGAAAGACATGGGGCAGCTGGTTGCCCGCGAGATCGAGAAGGCTGGCGGCATTGCCAAGGAATTCAACACCATCGCAGTCGATGACGGCATCGCGATGGGACACAGCGGCATGCTGTATTCGCTGCCCAGTCGCGATCTGATCGCAGACTCGGTGGAATACATGGTCAATGCGCACTGCGCCGATGCGCTGGTGTGCATCTCCAACTGTGACAAGATCACCCCAGGCATGCTGATGGCGGCGATGCGGCTCAATATTCCGGTGATCTTCGTCTCGGGCGGCCCGATGGAAGCTGGCAAGGTGAGCTGGAACGGAAAAACGCGCGGCCTCGATCTGGTCGATGCGATGGTGGCCGCCGCCGACAGTCACTACAGCGATGCCGAGGTAGATGCGATCGAGCGCTCCGCGTGCCCTACCTGCGGTTCCTGCTCCGGCATGTTTACCGCCAATTCGATGAACTGCCTGACCGAGGCGCTGGGCCTGTCTTTGCCCGGCAACGGCTCGCTGGTGGCAACGCATGCGGAGCGCAAGCAGCTGTTTTTGCGCGCAGGCCGCGTGATCGTCGAACTATGTAAACGCTATTATGAGCAGGACGACGCCTCGGTGTTGCCGCGCAGCATCGCGACTTTCGATGCCTTTGAGAACGCCATGACGCTGGATATCGCGATGGGCGGTTCGACCAATACCGTGCTGCATCTGTTGGCCATCGCGCGTGAAGCCGAGGTGGATTTCACCATGAAGGATATGGATCGCCTCTCTCGCCATGTGCCCACGCTATGTAAGGTCGCGCCATCGAGTGAATATCACATGGAGGACGTGCACAGGGCGGGCGGTATTCCGGCCATTTTGGGTGAGCTCGATCGCGCCGGGTTGCTGCACGGCGAGGTGGGTTCGGTGCACAGCAAGACCTTGCGCGAAGGACTGCAAGAGTGGGATATCGTGCAAAATCCGGCGGCGGAAAAGTTTTTCCGCGCAGCGCCCGGTGGCATTGTCACCACCATCGCCTTTTCGCAGTCCATGCTGTATCCGGATGCCGATTCCGACCGCGCCGCGGGTTGCATCAGGGACAAGGCGCACGCCTATTCTCAGGACGGCGGACTCGCCGTGCTGCACGGCAATGTGGCGGTGGACGGCTGCATCGTCAAGACGGCAGGGGTAGATGAAAGCATCTTAAAATTCACCGGGCGCGCGCGCGTGTTCGAGAGTCAGGACGATGCGGTGGCTGCGATTCTTGCCGATGCTGTCGTGGCAGGCGACGTGGTGGTGATACGTTATGAGGGCCCCAAGGGCGGGCCTGGCATGCAGGAAATGCTTTATCCTACCGCTTATCTCAAATCCAAGGGGCTGGGCAAAGTCTGCGCGCTGCTCACCGACGGGCGTTTCTCCGGCGGCACATCGGGGCTTTCCATCGGGCACGTCTCGCCGGAAGCGGCGGCGGGCGGTACGATCGGTCTGGTTGAGGAGGGCGATACCATTGCTATCGACATTCCGAATCGCAGCATCACTCTGGCTATATCGGATGACGAAATGAAGCGTCGGCGCGGCGAGATGGAAGCGCGTGGCAAGCAGGCCTGGAAACCGGTTGCCCGCGAGCGGCACGTATCGGTCGCGCTGCGCGCTTATGCCGCGATGACGACCAGTGCCGATAAGGGTGCGGTAAGAGATGTTTCACAAATTGAAAAGTGATAATTAACAATTAATCACTATCCACTATCCATTGGGAGTTAACATGGTTCAAGGATTAAATACGCAGTTTGGTATCGAGGGGCAGTTGAGTTTTCGCGAAGACGCAAGCGGCCTTGTCGTTGCAGAAATCAATAATTCACTGGGCCGAGCATCGCTTTGCCTGCAGGGCGCGCATCTGATGAGCTGGCAGCCTAAGAGCCAGTCGTTGCCGGTGGTCTGGTTGTCTCGCGACACTAAACCTGCGGTTGGTAAATCGATACGCGGCGGCGCTCCTGTTTGCTGGCCGTGGTTCGGTGCGCATGCAACGGAATCGGGCTTTCCCGGCCACGGCTTTGCGCGCACCGTGCCCTGGCGCGTGATCGAATCCGGCACCGAACCTGATGGCGCGACCCGTTTGACTCTGCGACTGGTGCCATCTGAGAAGACTCGAGCGCAATGGTCTTGCGACTGCAATATGGATCTGACCGTGATCGTGGGCGACACACTGCGCATGGAAATGAAGACGGAAAATACCGGCGACAGCGACTTTGTCATCGGCGAGGCTTTGCATACCTATTTTCAGATCGGCGACATCGGGTCTGTCCGCGTGACCGGTCTGGAAGGATCTGAATACTGGGACAAGGTCGGCGGTTCCAATCTGCGCCATCAGGACGGGGCGATCAGTTTTTCTTCCGAGGTGGACCGCGTGTACATCAACAGCGGTGCCGAATGCGTGATACACGATGATAAACTCTCTCGCCGCATTCACATCGCCAAATCCGGCAGTCAGTCCACGGTGGTGTGGACCCCGTGGATCGAAAAGGCCAACAAGATGGGCGATATGGGGCAGCCGGACGGCTGGCGTGAGATGGTGTGTGTGGAATCGGCCAATGCGATCGACAATGTCGTAAAGGTCGCGGCGGGTGCGAGCCATACGTTGATAGTCGAATATCGTGCAGAATCAATTTAAAAGGATGGTCATGAAAAATATTATCGTTATTCTGGCAGTATTGTTTGCAGGGCAAGCCGCGGCGTGCGAGCACGATAAAGTCCGCCACAAGGAGCACAAACACCCTTGTGCGGAAGAGAAACACGACAAGAAGTCTGACGAGGGCGCGAAACCTTCTGGAGCACAGAGCCAGCCTGCACAACCAGCGCCTGCCGTTAATAAGTCCTAGTTCTGTCAACCGGAATGGATTTGTGAGCGTTATTTGCTCGCGCACAGAAAAGTCAGTAGGCAAACTGAGCGTAGTTGTTTAGAATCACTGCCGGAGGAGAAGCCTCCGCATCTTTTAAGTTTTTTGATCATAAAACGGAGAGAATAATATGAAGTCTATTATCGCAAGCGTAGCAGTAGCAGCAGGTCTGATGGTTGCAGGTTCCGCAATGGCTGTAGATATGCCAGCATCTGGCAAGGCAAAGTGCGCAGCATGCCACAAGGTTGAAGGTAAGGCTGTTGGTCCAGGCTGGGCCGATGTTGCCAAGAAGTACGCTGGCGACAAGGAAGCTGAAAGCAAGATCGCAGCTAACATCACCAAGGGTGGCGAGTTCGGCTGGAAGATGGGCAAGATGCCTCCTAAGGGTCTGGGCGCATCCGATGCAGACATCAAAGAACTGGCGCATTTCATCGCTGGTCTGAAGTAATCATCTGACACAGAAGCAAAGCCGACCAGTTCGGCTTTGCTTCTGTGTTCTCCGAGGTTTAATTAAACCGGGAATGTCATGAAAAAAAATTACGTTTTGCTGCTGTGCCTGTTTGCCCTGGCTGCCTGTAACAAGGCGGAGGAAACGCATACCGCCGCCTCACAGGTTGCTGCTGTCAGTGATTCGGACAGCAAGATGCCTCAATTGGCAAGAGAGAATAACTGCACCGCTTGTCACGCGATAGACAAGAAAGTGGTAGGCCCTTCATGGGTGGATGTTGCCAAGATGTACAAGGGCAATCCGGATGCGGAGGCTCATCTGATTACCAAGGTTTCCAAGGGCGGTGCCGGTGTATGGGGTACCATGCCGATGCCCGCCAATGACGCGTCAGGCAAGAAGCCTGATCAAATGAAGGAGCTGGTTCGCTTCATACTGGCCCTCAAATAGCCGAGACTGAACAGGTTTCAAGCCTTTCAAACTCCAGAAAAGCCGGCGCTGCCCGGCTTTTCTGCTTTTTCGTAAAATTGACAAGTCGCCTGCTGGCTTTGCATAATCGCAAGCTTGCAGCTTCCGGAAACTAATTATGTCATTTCGTCTTGTTGTCCTCTGTGTACTGGTATTGAATCTTGCCGCATGCGGTAAATCGGCCACCGAACAAAATTCAAATGAATTGCTGGTCCGTATCGGTTCGGTAGCCCCTTTGACCGGGCCTCAGGCGCATCTGGGTAAAGACAATGAGAACGGCACGCGCTTGGCCATCGAAGACGCCAATGCCAAGGGCATCGTCATCGGCGGCAAGAAAGTGCATTTCGAACTGATCAGCGAAGACGATCAGGCCGACCCCAAGACGGCGACTATCGTTGCGCAAAAGCTGGTGGACAACAAGGTGGCGGGGGTGATCGGTCATCTCAACTCGGGGACGACGATACCGGCGGCCAAAATATACAGCGACAACGGGATCGTGCAGATTTCTCCTTCTGCAACGGCGGTCGCCTATACCCAGCAGGGATTCAAGACGGCTTATCGCGTGATGGCCAACGATGCGCAGCAGGGGCGCGCGCTAGGCGAATATGCGGTCAAGAATCTGGGCGCGAAAAAAATCGCCATCATCGACGACAGAACCGCCTACGGTCAGGGGCTGGCCGACGAATTTATCAAGGCGGCGGAAGCTGCCGGTGGTCAGATCGTCACCCATCAATACACCAGCGACAAGTCGGT
This sequence comes from uncultured Gallionella sp., assembly GCA_964410705.1. Taxonomy (GTDB): domain Bacteria; phylum Pseudomonadota; class Gammaproteobacteria; order Burkholderiales; family Gallionellaceae; genus Gallionella. Next base: position 2,131 of record CAYPIG010000060.1, on the reverse strand, counting down.
GGATTTCACCGCCGTGCTGACCGCGGTGAAGGGCAAGCAGCCCGATCTGCTGTTCTACGGCGGCATGGATGCGCAGGCGGGTCCGATGGCAAGGCAAATCAAGTCGCTGGCATTGAATGTGAAATATATGATGGGCGATGGCGGCTATACCCCTGAATTTGTAAAGCTTGCCGGTGATGCCGCAGAAGGGGCTTATGCCTCGCTGCCCGGCGTGCCGCTGGACAAGATGCCGGGCGGCAAGTCTTTTTCCGATCGCTTCGTCGCCAAGTATCAGCCGATACAGCTTTATGCGCCCTATTGTTACGATGCGGTAAACGTGATGATAGAGGCGATGCAAAAGGCGGATTCGGTTGACCCTGCCAAATATCTGCCGGTGCTGGCCGGTATTTCCCACAACGGCGTCACGGCAAACATACAGTTCGATGCGAAGGGCGATCTCAAAGGCGGTGCGGTGACGCTGTATCAGGTTAAATCCGGCAAATGGCAGTCGCTGGAAACTGTGGCGCAGTGATACGGATTTAATCCGCTACATGGAAATATTTCTTCAGCAGATCATCAACGGGCTGGTGCAGGGCAGCGTGTATGCGCTGGTTGCGTTGGGTTACACCATGGTCTACGGCATACTGGGGCTGATCAATTTCGCACACGGCGAAGTGGTGATGACAGGCGCAATGCTGGCATTGTCCGCGTTGACGGCGATGACAGGCTGGGGCGTGTCGCTGTGGCTGGCTTTGCCGCTCAGCCTGCTGCTGGCGATGGCAGGCTGCATGCTGCTGGGCTACGGGATCGAGCGCATAGCCTATCGCCCCTTGCGCCATGCGCCGCGTCTGGCGCCGCTGATCACCGCGATTGGCGTGTCCATCGTGCTGCAGAATCTGGCGATGATGATCTGGGGGCGCGAATACCACTCCTTTCCACAGCTGATCGCGAATCAGTCCCATCATCTGGGCGGCGCGATCATCAACGATATTCAGATCGCCATCGTCATCGCGGCGCTGGTCATCATGGTCGGTCTGATGATGATCGTGCATCACACTACACTTGGGCGCGCCATGCGCGCGGTGGCGGAAAATCAGCATGCGGCGCAGCTGATGGGGGTGGATGTGAACCGGGTGATCTCGGTGACCTTCATGATAGGCTCGGCGCTGGCGGCCATAGCCGGTCTGATGGTCAGCGCAAACTACGGTCTTGCGCATTACTACATGGGATTTTTGCTGGGACTCAAGGCCTTTACGGCTGCGGTGCTGGGCGGCATCGGCAACCTGCGCGGCGCGATGCTGGGCGGTTTGCTGCTGGGGCTGATCGAGAGTCTGGGGGCGGGCTACATAGGCGATTTAACCGGCGGCTTCATGGGCAGCCAGTATCAGGATGTGTTCGCCTTCTTCGTGCTGATCGCGGTGCTGGTGTTCAGACCCTCCGGATTGCTGGGAGAGCGGCTTGCCGAACGCGCTTAAATATTTTTTAACGCACCATCGCAGACTGAGTATTCTGTTCTGCGTGTTGCTGGTAGTGCTGTTGCCCTTCGCCACCGATGCGCTGCTAGGCCGCGGCTGGGTGCGCATCGTGGATTTTGCGATGCTCTACATCATGCTGGCCTTGGGACTCAACATCGTGGTGGGTTACGCAGGCCTGCTGGATCTGGGATATATCGCCTTCTTCGCGGTGGGGGCGTATTGTTATGCCCTCACCGGTTCTCCCCATCTGGCACTGGCTTTCCCGCAGCTGTTTCCCGATGGTTTGCATCTTTCATACTGGCTGGTGCTGCCGATGGCGGCCATACTGGCAGGCGGTTTCGGTGTGCTGCTGGGGTTTCCTACCTTGCGGTTGAAGGGCGATTATCTTGCCATCGTCACGCTGGGATTTGGCGAAATCATCCGCATCTTCATGAACAACCTGAATGCGCCGGTCAATCTCACCAACGGACCGCAAGGCATCAGCCGCATCGATCCGGTTTCGATGGCCGGAGTTACGCTCAATGAGACGCAGACGGTGCTGGGCATCGAGCTGCCTTCGGTGCATCTTTATTTTTATCTGTTCCTGATTTTTTCCGCGCTGGTGGTATTCGCCTCAACTCGTCTTGAAAAATCCCGCATCGGCCGCGCCTGGATGGCGATCCGCGAAGAGGAGATCG
>CAYPIG010000059.1:0-18621 GCA_964410705.1 uncultured Gallionella sp. | reverse complement strand
GTAACCGAAAAGTTAAGTGCTGCGCATAACATCAAAACCTGATCCCGCACTTAATCGGACCGTGTGTTACGTCTCTGTGCGATTCAAGCGCGGATCAAAAGCGTCGCGCACCGCATCGGCAAAAAGGTTCGCCGCCAGCACCAGCACCAACATGAAGCAAAAGGCCGAAGCCAGCGACCACCACACCATGGGTTCGCGCCCCATCTCCATGCGCGCGGCATTGATCATGGTGCCGAAGCTGATCATGGAGGGGTCGACGCCCACGCCAACATAAGACAACACTGCCTCAGCCAACACCAGCGCGGAAAAATCCATCACCAGCGCGATCAGCACGATGTGCATCACATTGGGCATGATGTGGCGCATGAGGATGCGCATAGAGGACACGCCGAACGATTGCGCGGCCTGGATGTATTCCATCTCGCGCAGCTTTAAAGTCTCGCCGCGCAGCAAACGGCAAAGACCCGTCCAGCTGGTCATACCCAGGATCAGGCATAAAAACACCAGCCTAAGATCCGCGCGGGACGCGGCCGTCTCGAACCAGTCCGGATGCGTGTCTATCGTCACCTGCATCATCAGCACCGCCGCCGCGATCAGCAGCACGCTGGGGATGGAGCTTAGCACCGTGTAGACATACTGAATCACATCGTCCACCCAGCCCCTGAAGTAGCCTGCCGCAACGCCCAGGAAAAGCGCCAGCGGCAACGTCACCAGCGTGGTCACCGTGCCTATGATAAGCCCGGTGCGTATGCTCTTCAAGGCAAGGTAGAGCACATCCTGCCCCACCTTGTCGGTGCCCAGCACATGATAGGCGGATGCCAGACTGAGTGTGGCACCGATCAGCGAGGCGATAAGCAGCACGGCGATCACGATGACCCGCCTGCGCATCCTCAGCAGCCCGATCAGCGCTGCGGCGCACAGCACACCTGCCAGCGCACCGCCTCCGGCACGATAAGCCACATCGCCGCCATCTGATTTTTCGGTGTATTTGAGCCTTGGATAATCGCGCAACATGCGCCCCTGCTCGTCGACGATGCTTTCTTTGGCGTACAGGGTCAGCGCCAGCGGCGCCGAATAAGTCTTCTCGGTGCCAAGACGCAAAGGTTCGGCCAGTTTATCGAACAGACTCAGCACCTCCGGAGAATAGCCCTGCTTCAGAGCGACGCGGTAATGCAGCGTATCGGTCAGCCCAACCAGCACAAACAGCCCGAGCACCAGCAGCGACACCATCGCCAGATCGCTTTGCGCGACCCGGCGCCAGGGCAGCATCAGATGCTCGTGACGGCGCACATACCAGCATGCCGCGCCGACCGAGGCGATCAGCAGAAACACCAGCGCATCGCTCCACAGGATGACCGGCATCATTGCAATCTCACCCTGGGATCGACCATCGTGTAGGAGACATCGGTCAGGATCAGGCCTGCGATGTAGAGCAGCGAACCCAAAAACACCATCGCCCGCACCACCGAAAAATCCTGCGCGTTGATCGCATCTATCGTATAGCTGCCAAGACCCGGTATGCCGAAAAACGATTCGGTCAAAAGGCTGCCCATGAACAATAGCGGAATCACCACCACCACCCCGGTCAAAATGGGGATCATCGCGTTTTTCAGCACATGGCTGAACAATACCCGCAGCTCCGAGAGGCCCTTGGCGCGTGCGGTGCGCACGTAATCGCGTCCCATTTCTTCCAGAAAGATCGCCCGGTACCAGCGACTGGATGAACCTATGCCGCTGACCACCCCGATCGCGATGGGCAGCACCACGAACTTGAAGCCGCCTTCGCCGTAACCCGAGATGGGCACCAGATGCCAAAGTTTGCTGATCAAGAATTGCCCGCCTATGATGTAGAACAGCCCCGATATCGACATCAGGAGCACGCAAAGAGCCACCCCGGCAATATCGAGTGCGGTTGCGCGAAACAGGGTCATCAGGAGCGCAAAGCTCACATAGCAGATGAGTCCGATGGCAAAAGTCGGCAGCGCAATCGCAAGGCTGGGCCCCATGCGGGTCGAGATTTCCCGGCCTATGCTGCGCCCGTCATCGGAATAGCCAAAATCCATGGCGAACATCCCGGCCGATTTTTGCCAGAAGATGGTAGCGGTCAGCTTCTCCGTACCGGCTGCCGAACTATTGAACAGCAGAGGCTTGTCGTAACCCTTCTGCTGCTTCCATTTTTCGATCGCTTCCGGCGTGACGCGCTTTACCCCCAGCTGCATGCGCGCCATGTCGTCTGGCGTATTGACCACGAAAAACAGCGTGAAGGTGAGCAGATTCACCCCGATTAAAATCGGGAGGGCGTAAAGCAGACGTCGGATGAGATAGGCGATCATATGAACCCGTATTGTAAGGGCAAACGCGCCACAAGACAGCTTATAGCGTTGACAGCATTACACTGCTCTATGAGCCCACAAATCGGGGACTACCCCCCAACAACATGCCGAGCGCGTTTCAGCGTGCTTCCTCGCGCTTTTTCAGCATGCGCCAAAGCCAGTATCCCGACAACAGCAAGGCTGCCAGCCCCAGATACAAGGGCCACAGATGAGGCCGGTTCCAGGAATGGCGCAAGCGATCTCGCAAGGCGGCATCCACCCGCCAGTATTTGAGTTTGTTGGTCGCCATCACATTGGGTTTCACATTGTGCAGCCAGCCGTGCTGCAGCACATAATTTTTCGGATGATGGCCCCACAGCCACGGGCTGTCTTCGCGCAGGATTTCCAGCATGCGGTCTATGATCAGCTGCCGTTGCGGGCTGTTTTCCATATTCTTCATCTGTTCGAACAAACGGTCATACTCAGGGTTGCTGTAATTGGCGGCGTTTTCTCCTCCCTTGCCCACCTTGGCCTGTGCGCCGTGCAGCAAAAACAGGAAATTTTCCGGATCGGGATAATCGGCATTCCAGCCGAAATAGAACATCTGCGTATCGCCCCGGCGTATCTTGTCCTGAAAGCGGTTGTAATCCGTGCTGCGCACCACCAGCTGCACGTTGATCTTGTCGAACTGCTTGCGCAGCCAGTCCAGACGCGACTTGTTGCCCACCCCGCTGGCCGTGGTATCCAGATTGATCACCAGAGGCTGATGCGTTCTGGCATCCACGCCGTCCGGATAACCCGCTTCGCCAAGCAGCCGTTTGGCTTCCGAGATCGGCTTGCGTTTTGGCTGCCCGTCCTTCCAGTCATACACGACGGGGTTGATGCCGTCTTTGCCCTCGCGGTAGCCGAAGATGCCCGGCGGAATCGGCGACTGCGCCGGTATGCCGCGCCCGTTGGCGAAGATCGAGACGAACTCCTCGAAATCCACCGCGATGGCGATCGCCTGGCGCAACTTGCGCGCCCGCTCAGGGTCACAAGGTGAATCACTACGTTCGCTCCCGCCCCTCTTGGGGGAGGGTTGGAGAGGGGGAGCGCTCTTTGAGTTATCACACCCCCCGCCCACTACGGGATCCAGCCAGTTAAATCCGGTGTACATGGTCGAAGTCGCCACCGCAGTGGACAGCGCGATGCCCTGCTGCCGCATCTCTTCGGACACGTTGGTTTCTCCGCCCACGCTGACCTGAACCGACTGATCGAAACTGTCCGAACTGATGCCGGATGCATCGTAATAACCCTGCAAAAACTTGTTCCAGTAGGGAATGGTTTCTTTTTCCAGCGTGAAGACCACACGGTCGATCAGGGGCAGCAATTTTCCGGCATCGCTCAGCTCGTCGCCCGCCTCGCCCTGATCGGGATAGCGCTCACTGTCAAAATAAGGATTTTTTGCAAGCACCATGCGCCGGTTGGGATTGTTTTCCGACAGATAATAAGGGCCGCTGCCCACCGGCCACCAGTCCAGGCTCAGATTGCGCTCCTTCATGCCGGGCTGCGCGTAAAATCGTTCGGCCTCAACCGGCATGGGGGCAAAAAAAGGCATCGCCAGCCAGTAGGAAAACTGTGGATATTTGCCGTAAACGGTGATCCGGTAAACGGTATCGCTCACCACTTCGACCCCGGACAGAGGATAGGCGTCGATATCGAGAAACTCGCCCGGTTTCTGTGCCTTTTGCAACAGCGCCGCATACTCCTTCAAGCCGACGATGTATTCGCTCATCACGCCGTAAACCGGCAAGTGCAACTGAGGATGCGCAAGACGCCTGATCTGATGAACATAATCGGCGGCAGTCACGATCCGCGTGCCGGTGTATTGAAACTCGCCAGGCGCACCGGCAAGATCGGCAGCCGTCAGATGAAAATAACGCGGCAAACCTTTTTCGTCGCGTGCAAAAGCCGGATGAGGCTGATAGCGCATGCCAGGCTTGATGTGTATCTCATAGACGCTGTAAGCGACATCTGAGGCTCCGTCAGGCAAAGGCCTATGCTGCGCATCCAGATAGCTGACCTTGGGCATGGCGCTTGCGGCCTGCGGCACCAGCTGATAGGGGCGCTTCAGATAGTGATACTGCAGCGGCGGCGCATAGATGTTGCTGAGCAGTTCGTATTCATTTTCGCTGTAAGCCTGAGCCGGGTCCAGATGCTTGGGTCGCTCGGTGAAGGCGGTATACAGGACGGACTTCCCTTCATCCGATGCAGGATAAGGATTGTTCCACGTGTCGCAGGCGACCAGCAGCGTGAGTAAAAGACAGGCTAAAATGCGTTTCATGGCGCAAGAGTGTAGCCGAACGGACGGGTCATTGCCATAAAAGCCAAATAACAGTAAAGTCCGTCATTCGTTCATTTCAAGGGATAACTGTGTCTCAGGCCATCCGGCCGTTTCGGCCCTGATCACAGACGACAGATGAATTCCAGTTACGACCTACCCGAAAATGATGCCGTCTCGCCTGAACTGGCCGCCGAGCGCGAAGCGCATGCCGGTACCCGTGCGCGCTTAAAACTGCTGGAGCGCACGCTGCTGCATTTTGTGCCGCGCGATCTGATTTCCTTTCTGGGCAAAGCCAGTCTGATCGATGTCGAACTGGGCGATCAGGTCGAAAAAAACATGTCTGTGGTGTTTACCGACATCCGCGATTTCACCTCGCTGTCCGAGAGCATGAGCCCGCAGCAGACCTTCAACATGATCAACTCCTATCTGTCGGTGATGAATCCCGTCATCAGCACGCATCACGGCATGATAGACAAGTATATGGGCGATGCGATCATGGCGATGTTCCCCACCGCCGCGGACGATGCGCTGTCAGCGGCTCTGGCCATGCTCGCGCGCCTCGATGAATACAACGCGGGGCGGGAGCGCGCAGCCTACGCACCGATACGCATAGGCATAGGCGTCAACACCGGCCTGCTGATGTTGGGCGTGATCGGCGGAGGGAACCGGATGGAAGGGACAGTCATCGGCCATACGGTCAATCTGGCTTCCCGACTGCAAACGCTGACCAAGACCTATGGCACGCCGCTGTTGATCAGCGAACACACGCTGTACAGCTTGTCAGAACCCGAAAAATTTCTTGTCCGGCACTTGGGGCGAGTCAAGGTGGCGTACAACACGCAGCCTGAATCGATCTATGAAGTATTCAACCACGATGAAGAAAATATCAGGGATATCAAGCTTCGCACCCTCGACAAATTCGAAGAAGCGCTGGCCTGTTATTACACGCTCGATGTGGCGCGCGCGCACACCATGCTGGCACAAATCGTGCATGAAAATCCGCAGGACACCCCCGCCAAAGTATATCTGCAGCGCTGCGTCGACTATCTGGCCACCGGGCTTTATGCCGGAACGGACGAACTCACCGGGGAGTCTGCCTGGAAACTCGAATTTGCACTCGGTCACCAGGAAATCGATACTCAGCACCGGGATCTGATGGAACTGATCAGCCGACTCTACGAATCGGTCAGCAAAGGAGAGGATTGCACGAAAGAGCTGCTGATAGAACTGAATAACCGCATCGGCTCGCATTTCGAATTCGAAGAACAATTGATGAAAGAGCAGGGCTATCCCTTTGCGGCAGACCATATCGCCCAGCATCATTCATACCGAAACTTCTATGAAAAACTGCATCGCGAAATTGAGGAACGCAGGGCGGATCCCTGGTATCTGGGTTTTCGCATCAAACTGTTTCTGGCCGACTGGCTGGTAAACCACTCCCATCGCGACGACCGCCATTTGAGCAAATTCCTGCACGAACGACATATCGTGCTGACCTGAAATTTTCACTAAAAGACAGACCATGCAAACAGACTGGCAAACTTTCCTCGACGCGCAGGGCGCGGTGACTACAGAAGGCACCATACGGCATTTTGGCAATCCGGCAGAGGAGCTGAACGCGGCCGCAAACGCCGAGGTGCTGTGCGAACTCGGACAGTTCGGTGTTCTGCGCGTATCCGGGCCGGATGCCTCATCCTTCCTGCAAAACCTGCTGAGCAACGACCTGCGCGAAGTCACTGCCACCCGCGCACAGTACTCGAGCTTTAATACGGCAAAGGGCCGCATGCTGGCCACTTTCCTGATCTGGCGCGAAGGTGAGGATTATCTGCTGCAACTTCCCCGTTCGCTTACTCCGAGTCTGCAAAAAAAACTCTCCCTGTATGTGCTGCGCGCCAAGGTGAAAATCACCGATGCCAGCTGCGAGATCATCCTGCTAGGAAAAACCAGCGAGCCGGAGGGCGAAATACTCAGCGTGAGCGAAAATGAAGGAATCAAAACCATCAGGGTCGGCAAGACGCGCATCATGCTGGCAGCCCCGGCCGAACTGGCGCAGAATCTATGGCTGAAACTGGCGGAAAAATCCAAACCATCTGGCGGCATCTGCTGGGACTGGCTCAACATACGAGCTGGCATCCCCGTCATCCTGCCCCAGACGCAGGAGCAATTTGTGCCGCAGATGGCCAATCTCGACCTGATCGGCGGGATCAGTTTCAAGAAGGGCTGCTACCCGGGACAGGAGATCGTGGCGCGCATGCATTATCTGGGAAAGCTCAAACGCCGCATGTACCTGGCTCATATAAACGAAAAAGCTCAGGCGGGCGATGCGCTTTATGCCGATGATGACACTCAGGCCTGTGGCATGATCGCCAATGCCGCGCCCGCCCCGAGTGGCGGGTACGACGTGCTGGCCGTGATGCAGACCGAAAACTGCGACAAGGCGCATCTGGCACAAGGCGCAACACTGTCATTAGAGGCCCTGCCCTACCCCTTGCCATGAACCTTCCGGCCCTGCTTTTCTCGGACGACACGCTGCTGATCGCCAACTACGTTTTTATCTGGCTGCTGTATCTGGCGGTGCGCCGTGCGCCCTGGCGCAAACTTGCAGGCAACCCGGAGATGGTCAACGCGCTGATCGCAATGCTGTTCTGCACCCCGGTGTTCTGGCATCTCAATGCCGGCATACACGCTGGATTCAATTTCCACCTGATCGGTGCGACGCTGTTTTTGCTGATGTTCGGCTGGCAGATCGGCCTGATTTCACTCACTCTGGTGATGCTTGCAACCTGGCTGTATTCGGGCATGAATCTGATGACGCTCGGCATCAACGGCCTGTTGATGCTGTGCGTTCCCATGCTGTTCGGTCAAGGGCTGCTGAATTTTGCCCGCCGCTATCTGCCGAAGAATTTTTTCTTGTTCGTACTGCTCAACGGTTTTGCCTGTGCCGCGATCTCCACCCTGCTGATGATGGCCGCCACCACGCTGATTCTGCTGGCGCTGACCAGCTATACCTGGCCGCAGATCCAGTATCACTATCTGATTCCGGCCCCCATACTCATTTTCGCCGAATCCTTCGCCACAGGCGCGGTCATCACCGCCTTCACCGTGTCGCGTCCTGAGGCGGTAATGAATTTCAGCGTGGAAGAGTATTTAACCGGGAAATAGCCTGCACCGCATCTTGATGTGAGGCAGGCCCGCATCCATGAAGACCTTGCCCTCTTCGACGAAATCAAAGGTGTGATAAAACGGCACCGCGTGGACCTGAGCATCGACATCCACCTGCAGATAGTCGTGCGTGCGCGCATAATCGAGCAAGGCTTCCACGATGGCGGTTCCGACTTTCTGCTTGCGCCATTTGGGCAGCACCGCGATGCGGCCGATGTGCCCGTTCGCCATCATCCGTCCGCAACCGATCGCCTCTCCGTGTGAGCTTAACACCAGCGCATGACGGCACTGATCATCCAGCCCGTCCCATTCAAGTTCAGGAGAAATTCCCTGTTCGTTTATAAATACCGCCTCGCGAACAGACTTGAGCAAAGGCTCACCGTCGTGCCAGCAAACCAGACTTACGCTAAAAGGGTTAGGCATAGAGCTTCTTTCTATTCGACGATCTCGACGGATGTTCCAGCCGGCACAAGGTCATACAATTCGAGTAAATCTGCATTTCGCATCCGGATACAGCCATGCGAGCGGGCCTGCCCCACCGGTTCGGAATCGGGCGTGCCGTGGATGTAAATATAGCGCCGCATGGTATCACTTTGCCCCAGACGATTAAATCCCACTTCGCACCCTGACAGCCATAATATACGCGTCAGTATCCAGTCGCGCTGGGGATACTGCGCCCCCAGTTCCGGAGTATAGACTTCGCCGGTAGGACGACGGCGCACGAATACGGCGTTTTCAGGGCAACCCGCACCGATTTTGGCGCGGATGATGTGCCGACCGCGCGGCGTGCAGTAGCTGCCTGACATCTCGCCAGCGCCTTTCAGGGCGGTGGAAACCGCATAACGATGCAGCACGCTTTCAGTTTCATCCAACAACTCAAGCTGCTGCTCTGCAATATGAACTTTAATCTTCAAAATCCGTTCCCGCTCCTATCGATCCTCGATCCTGAATCCTGAATCCTTCACGCAACAACTTGTGGCTTCACCACTTAGTTGTGCGGGGAAGACCCTTGCGGTCTGAATCCTGATTTCTGAATCCTGTTTTTTCTGCGCGCGGCGCCTCGCGAAAAAATTGCTCAGCATTAAACCACACTCTTCGGCCAGCACCCCGCCTGTGACCTCGGCATGGTGGTTCAGGCGCAATTCGGCGAACGCATCAATGACGCTGCCGCACACGCCGGTCTTGTAATCCGATGCGCCATACACCACCCGCGCCACACGGGCGTGCATGATCGCCCCGGCGCACATCATGCAGGGCTCCAGCGTCACGTAAAGCTCGCAGCCCGGCAGCCGGTAGTTGCCGATGCGTAGCGCGGCATCGCGCAGCGCCTGCATTTCGGCATGGGCGGAAGGGTCGTGCCGCGAAATCGGCGCGTTGTACCCGCGCCCGACGATCTCGCCGTTCAAAACCACTACGGCCCCCACCGGAACTTCGCCTGCGGCCTCGGCCTGAGCCGCCAGTTCGAGCGCTGCGCGCATGTATGTTTTATCGGTCATTATTCTGTCCAGCGGGTTCCTGCCCCCGCCCTTATTCAGGACGCGAGTGTATATCATCACGGTGGAAATATACGAACAGTTGCAACGCTTCATGTCACAACACCCTACTCGGTCCTCGTCCATCATGGTGAAACGTTTGCCGGTCCTCCGAGCAAGGCGCCGCAATACGGCACAGAAGGCCAAGGAATAGATGAACTGTCCGGTGCACCAGAAGATGAGCTGGGAGGCAGAAGCCGAATTGAAATCATGCTTGAAGCACAGCGCGTTAGCTCATTTGCTCCGGTATTTTGCGTAACGTCACTTGCCGGCATCCAGTTGTACAGCATTCCGAGGCAGGTGCTCTCCGATCATCGCAGGTATCTGCATCTTGCTCGAAAGGTTCTGGAAGCGTTCAAATGACGCCAAACCCTGCAGTGCAAGGGACGCTGCGCAATAAAGCCGCGTAGCGCCCCTGACCTTGAACGTTAGATTGCGCGGAGACCGACCGGATGGCACCTGCCAAGCAGCTCCTCTTTGCCCAGTACGGCTGGCTTGCTGCTGTCGCGGCACTGGCCGCCGTGGCCCTTCATGCGAATGACATTCTGTCTCGTGAGGTGCTTTACGGCGCCTTTGGCGGTGCCGTTTCGTTCGCCTACTTTGTTCAGAAACAGAAGCTTGACGAAACGAAGCTGTTCCGCGAGCTATTTGACCAGTTCAACCTGCGCTACAACGCCCTCAACGACGAACTCTTGCTCGTGCTATCAGGCGATCCTAACGCATCGTTGGCTCAAAAAGAAGAGGCTTTGCTGATCGATTATTTCAACCTATGTGCCGAGGAATACCTGTATTTCAAGCGAGGGTACATCCTTCCCGAGGTATGGCAGTCCTGGTGCAATGGCATGCAGCAGTACTACGCAGACCCGCGTATTCGGCGGCTTTGGGATAGTGAGTTAGTAACCAACTCCTACTATGGTTTTTCGATTACCCGTGGCGCTGCGCAATCTAACCTCTAGCTGGTGCGGACGGGCCGCCAGCGCTGTGCAGAAGCGGCCGTTCGTGCGGGCCCTCTAATATTACTTTCCCTCCCTTTGCTTTCTGGAAATAATAATTTGCACATCGGTATCCGATCGGATACACTATGACACATGAACATCTTTGAGCGCTCCGATGAGTTTGATTCCTGGCTCGCTGACCTGAAAGACAGAGTAGGTCGCGCCAGGATCATCCACCGTATCCGGTCTGCCGAGCACGGTAATTTCGGTGACTGTGAGCCGGTGGGTGAAGGCGTCTCAGAAATGCGCATTCACGTCGGCCCCGGTTACCGTGTTTATTTCGCGCGGCGCGCAAACGTGATCTATTTGCTTCTTTTAGGTGGCGACAAGTCCTCACAGAAGCGCGACATCAAACGTGCCATTGAAATGGCGCGAACTTTGAACAAGGAGTAAACCATGGCTAAATTTGCACCTTTCGACGCTGCCGATTATCTCGATGATGAGGAAACCATTGCGGAATATATAACTGCTGCGCTGGAAGATTCCAATCCCGATGTATTTCTGACTGCCGTACGTGATATAGCACGCGCCCGAGGTATGACACAACTTGCCAAAGATACCGGTCTTGGCCGAGAGAGCCTTTACAAGGCCCTTACACCTGGAGCCAAACCACGCTATGACACCATGCTTAAATTGCTTCACGCTCTCGGCATAAAGCTCTCGGCTTCTCCTGTCCATTCATGAGCGGCTTGGAAATTTTAATAACGAGGTTCAACCCGTCAGTCGAGCGGCCTGGCCGAACGGCTTGTTTCTACAATGACTGCTACAATTTGAAAACTCAGCTCTCCGATCATTTTTTGTGTTCGGCCAGCCGCTCACTTTTACGTTAGACATCCATGCCCACCATCGACGAGAGACTCGCCAATTGGCAAAAATCTTTGTGCCCAACGCTCGAAGTCGCGGGCCTTTTTGCGAGAAACCCGATTGCTCACAAATGGAAGGCACCATTTCGCAGCCTCGTTTTGCGCGAAACTATCTTCTGGCGCACCCATGACTTGCTGACCCAATCGTTTGAACTACATCTCGCCCGGCATACGCTCGGCGCCAGAATCATTTTGCGAAGCGCCTTTGAGACTCTCGCAACGCTAATCTACCTAAACCAAGCGACTTCAGCCGTAGTAGGCGGAACACAAAACTTCCATTCATTCTCCCAAAGGACATCTCGCCTCTTGCTTGGCTCGCGGGACAAGTCCACTAAACATGAAGCAATCAACATCATTTCCGTGATTGATAGCTGCGAGAAAACGTACCCCGGAATTGCGGGTTTATATGCCACACTTTCAGAAACCGCACACCCGAATTTTGAAGGCATGTGCTTTGGTTACTCACGCATCGATCACGATAATCACGTCGCAGAATTTTCAAACAACATTTCCGCCATGTACGAAGACAAACTCGTCTCGTCCATGGAACTCTGCATCTTTGTTTTCGAGCATGAATACAACATTGAGTGGCCACGCCAGTTCGAGCGATTAGAAATTTGGCTTGCCGCAAACGATGCGGTCTTGGAGGAAACCAAAGATGAAAACGTCTAACCCTACAGTCAAGCGGGACTGCGCAAAGACCGCAAGGGTCTTCCCCGACATCATTGGTGCTGAAGCACCTAATGCTGGCGTGAAAGCGCGCAGCCCCTTACTTCCACATTAGGTTGCATAGGAATCATATGACTGACATTGCCGAACTCATTAAATCCTGGCCCGCGATAGCTGGAGCCGTTGTGGCAGTCCTGGCTGCCCTTATCCAATCGGTCAAGTCACTACTTGAGTTTCATGACGCGCACCTACAGAACCGCGTTCTCAAGCGTCTTGCGTTTCTCGCAAAGGAATGTGAAGACGAGCCTCTTAAACGGCTAATCTCCACCGCAAGAAATGAAGAGGTTTTTCGCACCCTCTTTGGAAAGAACGCTTCGCCAGAATTTGTTCATGGCGTAACCAGACTCTATGAGAGCGGCAAGTTTTCCTTGTCTGAACTCAGAATGATTTCGCCATACCTGAAACCTGTAAACGATTCGGTCGTTGTTGAGATAAAGAAGGGAGACATCATTTTGTCCTGGGCATCCTTGGCAGTTATTGTGCTCATGATGCTCTATACCACCGCATTTGTGATACTTCTCCTCAGCACCCCTTCCATCAGCTCGCTTGTTGCTGCTCTTGTGCTTGTCGCGCTCTTTCTTCTGTTCGTGCGATTTGTCCGAAGGGACATCCTCGCGGTGTTCATAGCCAAGAGAGTTAAAGCAAAATTGGCTGCGATGCAAAATGCAACCTAACCCTACAATCAACCCGGACTGCGCAAAAGCGCGCAGCCACTCACTTCCACGTTGGGCATCGCAAGCGGTCGTGCCACTGTGAGCGCCACTCGCTGTGATAAACTGTAAACCGTCAGCATCTACCGTATTGGAGGTCAGCGTGAGCACGAATCTGGAAGTCTTGGAAGCCGAAGTCTTGCAGTTACCCCCTGTTGAACGGTCGCACCTGCTTGAGCGGCTAATCGCCAGCCTTGATTCAGACTCCGAAGTCGAGGAAGCTTGGGAGCGAGAAGCCGATCGCAGGGAAGCCGAACTGGAATCCGGTTCGATTTCGGCAGTTTCAGAGCAGGAAGCCATCGCCCGTCTTCGAGCAAGACTTACGAGATGACCTACTCGCTCCACCCTGGAGCAGAGCATGATATTGCCAACGCTCTGGATTTTTACAAAGAACAAGCTGGCCTTGTGGTTGCTGAGCGTTTTCTCGAAGAATTTGAACGTGCCGCCAAGCTTCTGGTTGAATATCCCGATCTTGGAACGCCAACGACGAGAGGGCGACGGACATTCCCGCTGAAGGTTTTTCCATACTCGGTCGTATACCGAAATCTCGAAAGCAGCATTCGAATCCTGATCGTGCGCCATCAACACAGGAAGCCCGGCTACGCTGGCGGTAGGCGATAAGTGCGATGCCCAACCCGACATTCAACCCGGACTCCGCAAAGACCGCAAGGGTCTTCCCCGACATCATTGGTGCTAAAGCTCCTAATGCTGGCGTGAAAGCGCGGAGCCGGTTAATTTCACACTGGGCATCACAAAACCAAATACTGCCAAAACTGGTATGATTCGCGCATGTCTCCAACCGTATTTCGTGAAGGTGCATTTCGTATTTCTTCTTTTCACGCGAAGAAATGCGAGTTCACGTTCATGTCGCTCATACCGATGGTGAAGCCAAGTTCTGGCTGGAGCCAAAAATTGAATTAGCCTCGAATCAAGGGCTGTCTCAAAAGCAGATCAATGAGGCGCAAGCTCTGGTTTATGCCCACAACGAGGAGATTGTCCATGCCTGGCGCATCCACTTTGGAAATTGAAGTTTCATTGGTATCAAACAAGGGCTTCTGGCTGCTTTTGGACAATGAAGAACTTTTTGTTGCATATGCAGAGTTTCCTTGGTTCAAGCAGGCCACGGTTGATGAAATCATCACGATTGATCGACCATCACCAAATCACCTCTATTGGCCCATGCTTGACGTTGACCTTGCAGTGGAATCTATCCGAAATCCAGCCTTGTACCCTTTGATTGCAAAGCCCAACCCGCCGCTGAACCGGTCGCGTTGCATTGCGGCCTGAACTCGATAGGCTGCGATATGAGCGCGCCGGTTAGCTATAAGTTACTCGCCCTTCATTTTTCGTTAGTTTTCTCAGGAGCCTCGCCATGCATGCAAAGGTAATCTCTCCCTGCATCACAACGACCAAAGTTGAAGAGTCTCGCGACTTCTATGTGAAGCATTTCGGGGCAAAGGTCACGTTTGATTGTGGCTGGTACGTCAACCTCCAGTTTGGAAAAGAGTCATCCAGCCTGCAATTTATGGCTCCCCAAGCAGGGCAGCCGATATGCAACCCCGCCGGATTGGGTTACAACTTCTTCGTTGACGACGTTGACGCCGAGTACGAGTTGCTGATGTCCGCAGGCCTCCAACTAGTAATGCCGCTTGAAGATCACCCGTGGGGTGATCGTGGCTTCGCCGTTCAAGATCCCAATGGCGTGGCGCTCTATATTTACTCCGAACGCGAACCTAGTTCCGAATTCAAGCAGTACTACAAAACCTAACATGGCACTCAACCTCGCACCCTTCGATCGCCTGACACCGCGCGAAAAAACCGTGCAGCCTTGCCTGAAGAGCGAGCACAGCTTGCCGAGGTTCTTCTCGAGTCACTACATGACTCATCACTATCCGAAATCGAAATGGAACGAGAAATCGAGAAACGTGTTGCGGCTTTCGACAGAGGTGAGCTGCAGACCTACCCTGCAGAAGATGTATTTGCTAAAGCAAGGCATATGACTTTCAAGTTGGACATTCTCAATGCACGCGCTACTCCAGTCTCTCTCTGGTGGTGATCGGCGTTCGGTTGGCGAGTCAAACCGCGCTGTCATGGCGGTACTTGAAAAACCTGAGTTGATCGCCGTCCTGTTTCAGGGGCTAGAGGTTTCTGACCCTGTTCTTCGTATGCGTTGTGCTGACGCCATCGAGAAAGTCACAGCCAAACTCCCTGAGCTTTTGGTTCCCTACAAAAAGAAGATATTGCGTCACCTTTCCAAGATTGAACAACAAGAGGTTCGCTGGCATATTGCCCCCATACTTGCCCGTCTGCCTCTGACCGAGACCGAAGAACTCGCTGTTGTAAACCTGCTGCTCAGTTACACCAACGACCACAGCAGCATTGTGAAAACCATGTCGATGCAAGCCTTGGCTGATATTGCGCTCCGAAGCCATCGCCTCTTGCCAGAGGTCACGCAGCACATCGAAGAGCTTTCGGTTATTGGCACTCCGGCGATGAAAGCTCGCGGCAAGAAGCTCCTAAAATCTCTTGCCGTGGTAGATCATGGCTAACATTGGGTAATCAGAAAACGGAGCAGACCGAAAAAGCGCAAGGTGCGATATGACTGAGCACTCTCTCTGAAAAATCCCAGTCTTCCGCGGACAAAATTGCATCCAGAAGGCGCAAACTGCGTTAGAATCACACCATAAAAACGGCCTACCCAGAATGCAGGATATGACAGAGAGCATCAAAACACTACTCATCGTAGATGACAGCCGCGTATCGAGGATGATGATAAAGGCGCTGGTTTTGGCCCGGCATCCTCAATGGATCGTACTCGAAGCCGCCAGCGGCGACGAATCCATCGAAATCGTCGAGCGCGACACCCCCAATTACTGCACCATGGACATCAACATGCCGGGGATGCTGGGCACGGATGCCGCAGAAAAAATCCTCAGTCTGCACCCCAACATCCGCGTCGCGATTTTTTCCGCCAATATACAGGACAGCAGCCAGACCCGCGCCACCGAACTGGGTGCCGTCTTTGTCGCAAAACCGGTCACAGAAAAAAGCGTAGGTCAGGCACTGGCCTATTTTGAAAGCTAAAAGTGAACCCGTTACCCGACCTGCATCTTGATGCCCTGACCGAGATCTTCAATATCGGCGCCGGGCGGGCGGCCATGAGCTTGAGCGAAATAATCGGCGAAGAAGTCAAGCTATCCGTACCCCGCGTACAGTTTTTCAAATCCTCTGAAATCAACGCACAGATATTGCCGCTCAACGGCCCAAGACTGGGCGCGGTCAGACAGCAATTCAGCGGCCCTTTCGAAGCACAGGCCATGCTGCTGTTCACCGAAGAGCGCGCGCTGGAGATCGTCCACGAAATGATGGGTTCTCAAGTCGGCGTGGAGGAGTTAGCCGAATTCGAACAGGAAGCCATGTGCGAGCTGGGCAACATCATACTGAACGCCTGCCTGTCCTCTATGGCCGATATGCTGGGCATCGCCTTGGAAAGCTCGCTTCCCCGTTATTCCGTAGACTCTTCCGAAATTCTTTTGCAGCAAATGCTTGAAATGACAGACAATCCGGTGATGATGGCGCTGCATATCGATCTTTCGATCGAAAAACGGCATTCACAAGGCTGCCTGGTGTTTCTGCTCAGCTCCACTTCGCTGCGCGAACTGCTGTCTCATGTCGATCGTTTTGTCACGGGGATATGAGTGTGAATAAAATAAACTGGACATCAATCTGGGATGCCATCAACTTAGGCCTGATCCTGATCGACAATGAGTCCCGCATCCTGCTGTGGAACGACTGGATGGCTGAACACAGCGACATCCCGGCAAGCGAGGCCATGGGTTGCCCGCTCGAAACCGTCTTTCCGGAAGGACTGGGGCCTTCATTCAGGACAGCACTGAAAAACGCACTGAGCCACAAACTTCCCATCGTGTTGTCCAATGCGCTGCACCGATCGCCCCTGCCGCTCTATCCGCTGCCCTGCACCAGGCAGGAACAACAGGCGCGCATACAGCAATCGATCACCATCACTCCGATCACCACCCCGGAAGGCGAACATTGCTGCCTGATCCAGATAGCAGACACCAGCATGTCGATCAAACGCGAACGCCTGCTCAAACTGCAATCGGCACAGCTAACCATAGAGGCGACTACGGATGGGCTGACCGGCGCATATAACCGCCGATTCTTCGATGAACGCCACAAGACCGAGTTCGGCCGGGCGCAAAGGCAGGGAACCTCTTTAACCCTGCTCATGCTGGATATCGATTTTTTCAAGGACTACAACGACAACTACGGCCATCCTGCCGGGGACAGGGTTCTGATCAATGTGGTGAACACCATCAAATCGCAGCTGAGCCGCACCACCGACGTGCTGACTCGCTACGGCGGCGAAGAGTTCGCCGTGATTTTGCCTGACTGCGGCGAGGAAGGCGGCATCTCCGTCGCACAGAAGCTGCAAAAGGCGATTGCCGAACTGAACATGCCGCATGAAAAATCCGCTGTTGCCGACCATATCACCCTGAGCGTAGGGATCGCAACCTACCTGCCGGGCACGATCTGCGATGCCAATAACCTGCTGGAGACCGCCGATACCGCGCTGTATCTGGCGAAAAACAACGGTCGCAATTGCATAGAACACCTGATCACGCCGGATTGCCCCAAACCTTTCTGGGAAAAATCGCTGCCGTAAACCTTCCGAAAGCAAAATATGACTGAAAACACCATCGCCGACTTCACGCTGCCCGCCACCGGCGGAAAAAACTTCAGTCTTTCCGGTGCAAAAGGCCATAGACTGGTCGTCTTTTTTTATCCGAAGGACAACACGCCCGGATGCAGCACCGAAGCTCAGCAGTTCCGCGATCTTTACCAACAGTTTAAGGAACATGACTGCGAGGTGGTCGGCATATCGCGCGATGGCCTCAAGTCCCATGAAAACTTCAAGGAAAAATTCACCCTGCCCTTTGAGCTGCTGTCCGATCAGGATGAGACCGTCTGCAATCTGTTCGGCGTGATGAAGCAAAAAAACATGTACGGAAAGCAGGTGCGCGGCATAGAGCGCAGCACCTTCGTGTTCGACAGCAACGGCGCGCTCAGCCGGGAATGGCGGGGACTCAAGGCCGATGGCCATGCACAGCAGGTTCTGGATTTCGTCACAACGCTCAACTAAAGGAAGATCATGTCAAAAACTGCCGCCACCAAGTTGTTTGTTCTGGACACCAATGTACTCTTGCATGATCCGACCAGCCTGTACCGCTTCGAAGAGCACGACATCTGCCTGCCGATGTTCGTGCTCGAAGAGCTGGACAACAAGAAAAAGGGCATGACCGAAGTGGCGCGTAATGCGCGCCAGGCCAGCCGCTTCCTCGACGAGATCGTCAACGATGCACCGCGCAACATCGAAGAGGGAATCTCACTCAAATCCGAGACCCACAAAAACAGCACCGGACGGCTGTTCTTGCAGACCAGTTTCATCAAACAGGAGCTGCCGCACAACCTGGAACTGGGCAAGGCCGACAATGCCATCTTAGGCGTCGTGATGGGTTTGCAGCACCTGCACCCGAAACGCGCCGTCATCCTGGTCAGCAAGGACATCAACATGCGCATCAAGGCGCGCGCGCTGGGTCTTGAGGCACAGGATTATTTCAACGACAAGGTACTGGAAGACTCAGATCTGCTCTATAGCGGCGTGCTGGAGCTGCCAGGCGACTTCTGGGAAACCCATGGCCGCGAGATGAAGTCCTGGATCAAGGACGCTCACACCTACTACAGGGTCAGCGGCCCGCTGTGCGCCGCATTCTTCGTCAACCAGTTCGTCTACAAGGAAGATGAAACACCGTTTTACGCGATCGTGCAGGAGCAGGACGACACCAGCGCCGTGATACGCACGCTGACCGACTACACCAACACCAAACACAATGTCTGGGGCATAGTCGCGCGCAACCGCGACCAGAACTTCGTGCTCAACCTGCCGCCCCACCCTGAGATCGCATTCGGCCCC
>CAYPIG010000058.1:0-18775 GCA_964410705.1 uncultured Gallionella sp. | reverse complement strand
AGGAATCGCCTTCCATCCTGTTCGAAGGCATGGCCGGCAGTCGCATGCCTATCGTGGTCGCGCACGGCGAAGGCTATGCGGACTTCGGTACGGCGAAGAAACTGAAAGCCGCGCAGGTCAGCTTGCGCTACGTGGACAACCGCGGTGTTGCTACCGAAACCTATCCGTTGAATCCGAATGGATCTCCTGAAGGCATCACGGGGCTTACCACTCCGGACGGGCGATTCTCCATCATGATGCCGCATCCTGAGCGCGTGTTCCGTGCGGTGCAGCATTCGTGGCATCCGCGTGAGTGGCAGGAAAACGGCGCGTGGCTGAAGATGTTCCAGAACGCCAGACGCTGGGTGGGCTGATTCAGACCGGCAGGTTCATCTGCCGGTCTGCGTCGTCACGCAATTCTTCGAGCAGATCGGGGTGGCGGCACAGCAGTTTTAGCAACAGCACCAGGGCTGCGGGCGGCTTGATTTTTCCGTTTTCATAGCGCGAAAATGCATTGACGCCACCGCCAAACAGGCTGGCTGCCTCCTGCTGGGTCAGGCGCAATTTCTCTCGAGCCTGAGCAATTTCCTGAGGTGAAAACAGCCGTTGGTTGACCTTCTGATTGAAGGCTTGCATGGCGCGGTGTATGCGGTTCGATTCGCTGATCATAAGAATGGTCTCGCCGCAGGAAGGGCACCATTCGCCGTTGACGGCCGGAATCACGGTGGTTTCGCCCTTGTAAGAATAGGGCATGTCGCGGTCGACCTCTATCAGTTCGGCGTCTACGCAGTTCGGACATTTCATGTTGATCGCTCCTGGGGTAGGTGACGAAACGGTTTTTATACCCTGTGTGTCGATTGTGCCACATCAGAGGGTGAAAATTAACCAAATTGGTTGATTATTTAACCATTCTGGTTGTTATTTTCCGTATTTTTCCGATGAGAATTTCGGCAGATGCTTTAAATCAGGAGGCAGGACTATGGAAAAAGATTTCTGGCTAGCGCGCTGGGAGCTGGCGCAAACCGGTTTTCATCAGGATGAGATTCATCCTTTTTTGCAACGATACGGGCATCAGCTGCCTGTCGGCGGTGAGGTTTTTGTTCCCTTGTGCGGGAAAAGTCAGGACATGCTGTGGCTGCGTGAACAGGGGTTTTCCGTGCTGGGGGTGGAGTTAAGTCCGATCGCGGTGCATGATTTTTTTGAAGAAAACGCTCTGACATTTCAGTGCGGTGCGAGCGCCAGACACAGCGTATACACGGCGGAGCGGATGCGTCTGCTGTGCGGTGATTTTTTCGATTTGGCAGCTGAAGATGTGAGCCGGGTGAGAGCCGTTTACGATCGTGCTTCGTTGGTTGCGTTGCCGCGTGAAATGCGCGAGCGCTACGTGCAGCATCTGGTGAGCATACTGCCGTCAGGCGCGCAGATATTACTGGTGGCGATCGACTATCCTCAGGAGGAAATGGCGGGGCCGCCCTTTGCCGTGTCCGCAATGGAAGTCGAATCGCTGTACCGGAATGTCGCGCAAATTCGTCAGCTGGACTGCATCGATGTGCTGGCTGATAACCCGCGTTTTGCGGCGCGCGGCGTGACGCGCATGCACGAAATCCTGTTTTTGCTGACGCTAGCCTAACAAGGGGATAGCAAGCCGCGCATTTTCCGTCGTCATGCGGGCTACATCCTGCAGGCTGATTCCGCGCAGATCGGCCAGCGTCTGTGCGATGCGCAACAGATACTCAGGTCTGTTTGGCTGACCGTGTTGCACGAATTTTGGGGGCATATCGGGCGCATCGGTTTCCAGCACGATGCTGTCCTGCGGCAGCGTTCCGGCAAGTTCCCTGATCCTTGTGGCGTTGGGATATGTCATCGTCCCGCCGAATCCGAGTTTGAAACCGAGCTTGATCAGTTCATTTGCCTGACTCCTGCTGCCCGAAAAAGCGTGGGCGATTCCGCCGCATACCGCATTTTTTTTCAGGTGCCGGATGACAGTGTCAATAGCGCGGCGGCAATGCAGCAGCACCGGCAGCTTAAATTCCGCAGCCAGCTTGAGCTGCTCGGCAAAAAAATGCTCCTGCCTTGCCTGATCGAAATTTTCGATATAAAAATCCAGACCGATTTCGCCTATCGCAACGGTGTTGTGCTGGCTCAGATACTGGCGCAGCAGCGCCAGATCTTCTTTGCTCGCGTCGTTCACAAACATCGGATGTATTCCGTAAGCGGGGAACAGGCTGGTTTGAGTTGCGCAAAGTGCGGATACCTTGGCAAAGTTGTCGCGCGATATTGAAGGGACAACGATGCGCGCAACCCCTGCCGTCTCTGCTGCACGCAGTTGGGCTTGCGGGTCTGCAAAGGCATCCAGATGGCAATGCGTGTCGGTCAGCATGTCAGGATGATCTTGCCCATCATGCCGCCAGCTTCCAGAAGTCGGTGAGCTTCCCGCACCTGTTCGAGGGTAAACCTGTGTGTAACCAGTACACTCAGTTTGCCCGCGTCAGCCATCTTTGCGCACCGCTCCAGTATCTTGCGCTGACGGATGCGCTCCTCATGCTGATTGAACACCTGAGGGGTGAGCATCAGCTCGTAACACAGCGACAGGTTGCGCAACCTGGCAAGCTGTACGTCGGCGACCGACATCGGGGTGGCGAGTATGCTGACGAGTTTTCCGCCGATGCGTGCGGCGTTAAAGGAGCGCAGGAAAGTCTCCCCTCCCACTGTGTCGAATACGACATCGGCGCCGGTACCTTCGCTCCAGTCCAGAGTTTCGGCTACGAAATCCTGCTCCTGGTAGCGGATGATGCGTTCAGCCCCCAGCCTTGCCGCAAGCTCAGCCTTTTCGTCGTCGCTTACGGTGACGGCGATTCTTGCGCCATGTTGTTTTGCAAGCTGCAAGGCGATGTGCCCTACGCCACCCGCTCCTGCATGAATCAGAATGGTCTGCTCAGCCCGCAGCTGAGCGCGGTCAAACAGCGCTTCCCATGCGGTGAGCAGGACAAGCGGCAGAGCCGCGGCATCTTGCAGTGGGAGATTGCCCGGGGCAGCCGCGCAGTATTCTTCGTGCAGCGTGGTGTACTGGGCATAGCAGCCGGGTTCATCGCCCAGCCCTCCGTTGCAGAAATAAACCGCATCCCCGACTTTGAAACGGCTGACCTGATCACCGATTTTTTCAACGTAGCCTGCGCCATCGCAACCCAGGATGGCCGGCAGCTTGTCTGGGTGGTAGGCGGGTTTGGCGCGCAGCTTGGTATCCAGCGGATTGATGCCGCAAGCTGCGAGTCGGATGCGCAGATGATGGGGAGAGGGCAGTTCTGGGAGAGGAACTTCTTGCAGTTGAAGCACATCAGGGCTTCCCGCGGCAGTCATCAGCATGGCTTTCATAGGGCGTTCTCCTGGCCGCAGCATCAAACAGGCGGCGAGTATGGTTTTTCGGAACAGGACGTCATGTTAAACTGCGCGACTTATTTGCGCATCTTTTCGACTGGATTTGTTATGTCAGGAAATACCTTCGGCACTTTATTTACCGTGACCTCGTTCGGGGAATCCCATGGGGCCGCCATAGGCTGCATCGTGGATGGCTGTCCGCCCGGCTTGTCCCTGACGGAATCGGATATCCAGATCGATCTGGACCGGCGTAAACCCGGCACCTCGCGCCATGTCACGCAGCGGCGTGAATCGGATACGGTGGAAATTCTCTCGGGCGTGTTTGAAGGCAAGACCACCGGCACGCCGATTGCGCTGCTGATCCGCAACGAGGATCAGCGCAGCCGTGATTATGGCTCCATAGCCGAGACTTTCCGTCCCGGTCATGCGGATTACACCTACTGGCAGAAATACGGCATCCGCGACTACCGTGGCGGCGGGCGCTCCTCGGCGCGCGAGACGGCAGGACGCGTGGCGGCGGGTGCGATCGCCAAGAAATGGCTCAAGGAAAGATACGGCGTGACGGTGCGTGGCTATCTGGCACAGCTGGGCGAGATCGCGATTCCCTTCAAGAGCTGGGACGATGTGACCGCTGAGGGCAACAGCTTCTTTGCTCCCGATGTAGGCTATGTCGGCCAGCTGGAAGACTACATGGATGCGCTGCGCAAGTCAGGCGATTCTATCGGCGCCAGGCTTGCCGTGGTGGCACAGGGCGTGCCGGTAGGCTGGGGAGAGCCGGTGTTCGATCGCATCGACGCCGATATCGCTCATGCGCTGATGGGCATCAATGCGGTCAAGGGCGTGGAGATCGGGGCGGGCTTTGCCTGTGTCACCCAGCGCGGCAGCGAACACGGTGATGAACTAACGCCGGGTGGCTTTTTGTCAAATCACGCCGGCGGCATCCTGGGCGGGATCACCACCGGGCAGGACATCGTCGCGCATTACGCGATCAAGCCCACTTCCAGCATCCGCATCGAGCGCAACTCGGTTAACAAGGCGGGCGAGGCCGTTAAGGTTTCCACCGAAGGCCGTCACGACCCTTGCGTCGGAATACGCGCAACGCCGATTGCGGAGGCGATGGTGGCACTGGTGCTGATCGACCATGCGCTGAGAAATCGCGCGCAGAACGCCGATGTGGTGTGCGGGACGCCGAAGATTCGGTAAAGGGAATCAAATAATGGCAAGATTTTCACCGCGGCATGGCTATTCACCAATGGAACCGGCTTTTTAACGAGTATCAGTAGATACAGCATTGCGTACGATGATTGCCTGTTCTGCATTTGCATCGTATCAAAAAACGGCAGGGAAATAACAAGCGCTACTTACTGAAAACCGCCGGGGGTAGCCCGGCAGCTAGTCACTTTTCTTGTCTTGCCAAGAAAAGTAACCCAAAGAAATCGCCCCCGGTTTGCCGCCGCTACGCGGTGCCCTGCGTTACTCGGTTGGTCAGGCGGCTGCGGAACTCGCGCTACGCGCTCAGACAGTCCTCGCCGACTTCTCCTGATCAGCCTGCGTTACTCGGCGGCGCACAGGGGATAGACAAGGCGGTTTTGTGTGCGCTACGCGCACGGATTATAGTTGTGGCGGGATGAGTTAAGTGTAGCGGTAAATGTTCTGCTTGTTGCTTCATGCAATTTAGTTTGGGAGATGACCAGATGATAGAAAGCTTTACTTTAGCCACCCTGTGCATGCTCTACCTGATTTTCTTCAGGCCGGGCAAGACGCCGCCACTGCAAAACCCGCTGATCATCGAACGACCCGGTCAGTATCGGCTGACGCTGGCACCGCAGTTGAATCTTGCCCAGCCTTTTATCGAAAATTTCGCCGGCCGGATTGCAGAGCTTGCTGAAGCTTGGAGTAACACCATTTATTTTGAGGTGCATGACAATCGGCTAAAGGCGCACGGCTGCGCACATTATCTGCTCGCACTGACACGGATCGATGGCATGCTGTATGTAGAGGCGGCAAGGCCGAAATCGGGTGAGGTGGCGGCCAATTTTACGACCATTAAAGCGCAGGAAATTCAGGCGCGTTGTCCTGAGGCCGAGGAATGCGGTAAAAAAATTGCCGGGGTAGTGCTGGAGGTTGCAGGGCAAAGCGGTATTCGGGTCGGTGTTCTGACTGTTTGACAGGTTGTGAATCGGTTGAAGAAACACTGAATATATGTCCTGATTGTCCAAGGCCGCACGCCTATCATGGCTGTATCGGGTTTGCAGGGGCCGGGAAACCGTTTATCAATTCTATTGTTTTTCCGGAACATGACCATGATCTATCGCCTCCTTCCCGAAATGAGCTGTCTTAGCAGGCGTATCGTTGTCCTGCTGTTCCTTGTGATTTTTCAGGTTCAGGGCTATGCGCAGGACGAAAGTGCGGAGGGGAAGCCGCAAAGAAAAACGCTGATCATCGGCAGCGAGCAGGACTTTCCACCCTTTGCGACCGGAATGACAGATGCGACTGCAGGTGGTTTTACGGTCGAGTTGTGGCGAGCGGTCGCTGTCGAATCCGGGCTGGACTATAACTTGCGTGTGCTGCCTTTTCATCAGATTCTGGAAGAATTCAAGCAGGGCAGAGTAGACGTTCTGATCAATCTTGCCCAGTCGGACGAACGCCATGAAATCGCTGATTTTACGGTGCCTCATGTCATCGTCAACGGTGCCATCTTCGTGCGGGATGCCGACTCCAATATCCGATCGGAAGACGATTTGGCTGCAAAGCAAGTCATCGTACTCAACGGTGATCTTGCGCATGACTATGCCCTGTCCAAGGGATGGCATCTGGTGCCGGTAGATGCGGCAGCGGAGGGCATGAAGTTGCTCGCATCAGGGCAACACGATGCGATGTTGTTGTCGAAATTGACCGGCTTGCAGACGCTGCAAACCCTGGGACTGAAAAATGTACGCGCCTTAAAAGACCATGTCGGTTTTTCGCAAAAGTTTTCCTTCGCGGTGCACGAAGGAGAATCTGAATTGCTAGGCAGGATAAACGAAGGGCTGGCGTTAACCAAGTCGAACGGGACATATGGCAGACTGTATGAAAAATGGTTTGGTATCTACGCTGACAGAGAAACTGGCTTAGGCGATTTCATTAAATACATCGTGCTGTTTTCGTTGCTCCTGTTGGGCGCAGGCGGGTATTTTTATTATCAGCGCCAGCAGGAGCGTCGTAAGGCGGAAAGCAAGTATCGCAGACTGGTCATGGGGCTTCATGTCGGTGTGCTGATACAGTCGTCGACGACCGAGATGCTGCTGTGTAATCAGAGTGCACTGGAAATGCTGGGATTGACCGAGCAGCAGTTGCTCGGCAAGTCGTCCTTCGATTCGGACTGGAACGTCATACACGAGGACGGCAGCGATTTTCCCGGAGCTGAGCATCCCGTTCCGGTTGCGATTGCCACGCGCAAAGAAGTGAGCGATGTCGTGATGGGCGTATACCGCCCCTTGACTTCGGACAGGGTATGGCTGCTGGTCAGTGCCAGGCCTGAGTTAACCCGGGAGGGGGAGGTGAAGCAGGTGATTTGCACTTTCACCGACATCAGCGCGCGTAAGTACGCCCAGCAGGCGTTGAGCGAGGGCAAGGCCTTCAATATCGCCGTGCTCAACTCGTTGAGCGCGCACATCGCGGTCATAGATCAGCAGGGCTATATCATCGCGGTCAACCGTGCATGGCAGGACTTTGCATCCGTCCATGGTGTGATGAGTCTAAGCAGCATCGGTATGGGAGAGAATTATCTCGATGTCTGCGCCCGTACTGCCTATGGCGCAGAAGCACTGACCGGCATCAAGAGGGTGCTTATGGGCAGTCAGCCAGACTGGAGCCATGAGTATCCCTGTCATTTGGATGGCGAGCAGTGCTGGTTCAAAATGACGGTGACGCCACTGCAAAGTTCGAGTGGCGGGGCTGTGATCAGTCATGAGAATATTACGGACAGAAAGATTTCAGAACGCAAGCTGCATGATCTGACCGCACATCTACAGACGATCCGGGAAGAAGAAAAAAACGGCATCGCACGAGAGATACACGATGAACTCGGTGGTACCATGACGGCGCTGAAAATTGAGACGCACAGGCTTAAACTGGAAATGCTGCGACACGAAAATTCGGCATTGTGCATAGAACAACTCGAGTCCATGTCATCCCTGATCAACAATGCGGCGGGCATTACCCGGCGTATCATCTCGGATCTGCGTCCGACCATACTCGATGATCTGGGTTTGCTGGCGGCGATTGAATGGGAGGCTGAGCGGTTTCATAAACGCACCGGCATCGAGAGTCTGGTGAACTGTATCGGCGACCGGGGAAATCTGGACACGCCGCATTCGATTGCACTGTTTCGCATTTTGCAAGAGGCGCTGACCAATGTGAGTCGGCACGCGCAGGCCAGTTGCGTTGAGATTGAATTTCACCACAGCGATGATGAGGTGCTGCTGTCCGTCAGCGATAACGGTTGCGGCCTGAGCTACCCGGTCAGACAGGGCGCGCACGGTATGCTTGGCATGAAAGAGCGGGCAGAACAGCTAGGAGGGGTGATCCGGTTTGATGTGCCGCCGGGAGGCGGGCTTTGTGTTATGGTGACCTTTTCCCTGGAAAAACAAGAACGGAGAGATCATTGAATAGTTCTATACGCGTATTGATCGCCGATGATCATGCGATGGTGCGCCGGGGGCTGGCGCAGATACTGGATCAGAGCGGAGAAATTAAAATCGTTGCCGAATGTGCGGATGGTGCCGAAGCGATGAACTGGCTACATCACCACGACTGCGATGCGGTATTGCTCGATATCGCCATGCCCGGGGTGAACGGCATCGATCTGCTCAGGCTGATACATGCGAAAAAAATCAATTTGCCCGTGCTTGTCATCAGCGCATATCCCGAAGAGCAGTATGCAGTTCGTCTGATCAAGGCCGGTGCGGCAGGTTACCTGAACAAGGAATGCGCACCCGAGGAGATCGTCAAGGCGGTCAAGTGCATTTCGAGCGGGAAAAAATATGTCAGTCCCGCCGTGGGGGAAATGCTGGCCAATGAACTTTGTAACCCACAGCAAAAATTGCCTCACGAAACGCTGTCTGGGCGTGAGCATCAGATTTTGCTGCAGTTGGCTTCCGCTAAAACAGTCGCTGAAATCGCCCAAATGCTGCATCTGAGCTCAAAGACCATCAGTACCTATCGCTCCCGTATTCTGGAAAAAATGCAATTGCGCAACAATGCGGAATTGATGCGTTACGCACTGGATCACCACATCCTGTAGCGAAATTGTCAGACAGACGCTGACAAATAGATCTCCTCCCGCCCTACGTCAAAATCAGTTTTCAGAGGACTGACCCTGCCTGTCTGGGGCATTATCATGCTGCATGATGCCCATGTATGGCCAGAGGATCGCTATCCACGACTATTCGGATGGGATTCGACGATAAGGATTGATGGATGACCGTCTGAAGATGAAAAAAAACCTCCCCGTTACCTGCCAGGAAATTCTTTTTCCTCAAGGACGTCTTCTGCTGTCTCGCACCGACCTCAAGGGGGTCATCACCGAAGCCAACGATGAATTTATCCGGTTGAGCGGGTTTTCTGAGCAAGAGCTAATAGGCAGGAGTCACAACCTCGTCCGGCATCCGGACATGCCCGAGCAGGCATTCGCCGATTTATGGCAAACCATCCGGCGGGGAAAGCCGTGGCGCGGGCTGGTCAAGAACCGCTGCAAGAACGGCGATTTTTACTGGGTTGATGCCTTCGTCGTGCCGGTGATGAAGGGGGGGCAGATCGTCGAATACATGTCGGTGCGTTCCGAACCCGATCGTGAACAGATTGCTGCGGCCGAAGTGCGATATGCAGAACTTAATCAGAGCGGTAAGCCGGTGGACGGGAACTACCGGCTGTCGCGTTTATGGAATGTGCGCACACGCCTTGCTGCATCGATGTCGGTTTCGGTGTTGATGGTGATTCTGACCGCGCTGATCGGATTGCACGGCATGCGCGACAGCGATCGCGCCCTCGATGCGGCCTACCAGCGTGATTTTGAGCCTGCACAGCAGCTTAGCCTGTCACTGCAAAAAATGGATGCGGCCTTGAAATATGTCGTGCTCGGCGCGGACGCAGCATCGGCGGAGGCACGCATGCTGTTCTCAAGACAGGCCACAGAGGAAATATCGGCGCTTGAAGTGTTGAGGCAGCAGCTGCTGGCATCTCCTTTGAATCAGGATGGACATGGATTGCTGGCTGAGTTTGAAGCTGCGCAGACCGCCTATATAGAACAGGGGTTGCGTCCTTCGATCGCGCGCATCAAAGAGGCCGATCTGGTACGCGAGAATGCGGTTACCCGGATTGAACCTCTGTATCAGATTGCAAGACAACAGGCCAAAAAGCTCGAGATCGATTTAATTAAGCAGGCGGGGTCGCGCAGGCAGGAGGCGGCGGAAAATTACAAGTCCATGGTCAGTATCAGTGTAGCAGGTGTGCTGGTCAGTCTGCTGGTCATGTTTGCCGCCAGTCAGCTGCAAGCTCGCCTCATCCTCGTACAGATCAGAAATGCGATCAATTCCTGCAACCGGATCGGGGAGGGGATTATGACCGATGATTACGATCTGGACAGGCAGGATGAGTTTGGCGAGTTGAACTGCGCGCTTGCCATCATGCAGACGCGAATCAGGGTGCTGATCGACGAGATCCGTCAGGCCAGCATGGCTTTGCAGCAACACAGCGCCAATCTGGCTGCGCAGATGTACATGGTGGTGCGGCAGTCTGAAATTCAGACTCAGCGCATACAGGAGGCAGCTCATAGTGCTGAATTGTCCAGTCAGTCCGTAAAAGGGGTGGTCGAATTAGCCTCCACCATGAGTCATTCCGCGCATTCCTCGAAGGTGCTGCTGGCGCAGAGCAACGACGCGATGACGCAAAGCATGTCAGCCAATCGGAAGGTTGTCGATGCGGTGCGCGCCTCCGGCGATGTGATGCGTCATCTGAGCCTGCGTATCGATGGCATCAGCCAGATCACGGTTTCGATCAAGAAGATTTCAGAGCAAACCAAGCTGCTGGCGCTCAATGCCGCCATCGAGTCGGCAAGGGCGGGAGAGAGCGGCAGGGGCTTCGCGGTGGTGGCTGACGAAGTGCACAAGCTTTCCATGCGCACCGGGCAAAGTACGCTGGATATCAATGCGATGGTCAGTGAAATACGGGCGGTGGCCGATGATGCGATTCGCGTCATGGAGCTGGCCGAAGGCGAGGTGCATGCAGGCGCTGGTAGCATGCACCATGGTGTGGATGGTCTAGCTCAGGTTTCTGTATCCGGAGGTCTGGTTGTCAGTCATTCTCGGCAAATTTCAGATCTGGCCGAAGTTCAGGCGCAACTGTCATCCCAGATCGCCGTCGATATGATGCAGATTTCAGTTCTGGTCGAACAAAATACGCTGCTAGCCAAAGATGCCTCCAAACTTTCCGATGATCTGCACCAGACCTCAGAAGTGATGCGCAAGGCGATCGATGCCTTTGAACTGGTCAGGCAAAAGACGATAAATCAGTCTTCTGGCAGCAACATCCCGGGAGAAGCTGAATTTTTCTAGCAGGCGCACGTGAATGACAGGGGCGGTCATGACGCATGGCCGCTACGATTATCGACACGGGTCGATACCATAACGGGGTTTATGAGATGACAGCCAGCAACAACCAGACGGAAAGCACTCCATTTGAAACGGCGTTCAAAGTCGCGCTGGTCATACTGGGCGGGGAATTCGCCATCATGCTGGCGATCGATTTTCTGTTCAAGCCTTCGAACATCATTGCTCCCTATTTCTGGCACTTGGTCGATCCGGTTCTGCTGACCCTGATTGTCGCCCCCGCCTTGCACTTTCTCGTACTGCGTCCGATGAAGGCGCAGCAGCAGAAGCTGGAGCTGCAAAAGGCCGAACTGACGGTGGCGGCGGTGACGTTCGACGCCCAGCAAGGGGTTGTCGTGACGGACGAGAGGCACACTATTTTGAGGGTGAACCGATCCTTTACCCGTGTGACTGGCTATGAAAGCGTGGATGTGGTCGGGAAAACCCCGGCGATACTCAGTTCCGGCTTGCAGAATCACGATTTCTATCTGGAAATGCGTCAGGCACTGCGGGAAGACAAATACTGGCAAGGCGAGATATGGAACCGGCGCAAAAACGGTGAAATCTATCCCGAATGGTTGACGATTACCTCGGTCAGAGGAGAGAACGGACAGGTGTTCAATGTGGGGATATTCTCCGATATCACCGACCGAAAACAGGCTGAAGAGGAAATACACCGTCTGGCATTTTACGATGCGCTGACCGGATTGCCGAACCGTCGTTTGCTGCTCGATCGCATGAATAAGGCACTGATAGCCTCGGTGCGCAGCCAGAGTTACGGGGCGGTTTTGTTTCTCGATATGGATAGATTCAAGACGCTAAACGATACGCTGGGGCATGACTATGGCGATTTGTTGCTGATCGAGGTGGCCTCTCGCATACAGGATTGCCTGCGCGAAGCGGATACCATCGCGCGTTTTGGCGGGGATGAATTTGTCATCCTGCTCGAAGAGGTCGATGCGCATGCTGAAGAGGCTTGCAGAAAAATTGCCGTGATCGCAGAAAAAATCCGCCATGCACTCTCTTCATCGTACTATTTAAGGAGCCATGTGCATCACAGTTCGCCCAGTATTGGTGTCAGCCTGTTTTTAGGCAACCAGGAGTCGGTGGATGATCTGCTCAAATATGCCGATGTCGCCATGTATCAGGCCAAGGAGGCCGGTCGCAATGCGGTCCGCTTCTTTGATCCTGTCATGCAGCAGGCGGTAGCGGAGCGCGTCGGACTAGAGGCGGATTTGCGCCACGCCAGACTTGATGAACAGCTGCATCTGCACTATCAGATACAGGTGGACAGCGAGGGGGGAGCCACTGGAGCGGAGGCGCTGATACGCTGGGTACACCCAAGGTTAGGCATGATTTCCCCCGCGCAATTCATCCCGATTGCCGAGGAGAGCCTGCTGATGTTGCTCATCGGGAACTGGGTGCTGACGACCGCTTGCCGTCAGCTGGCCAGCTGGGCGCAGCAAGAGCCTACCCGGCATCTTACGATGGCGGTGAATGTCAGTGCGCTGCAATTTAAACAGCCTGATTTTGTGGATAGGGTAGCGGCGGTATTGCAAAATCACGCTGTGGATGCAACGCGGTTGAAGCTCGAACTGACCGAGAGTGTCATATTGAGCAATCTGGGCGAGGTGGTCAAAAAAATGCACGCCTTAAAGGCGCTCGGCGTCAGGCTGTCCATGGATGATTTCGGTACCGGCTATTCATCCCTGTCCTATCTCAAGCAGCTTCCGCTCGATCAGATCAAGATAGACCAGAGCTTTGTTCGGGGCATGGCGCTGGATGTGAACGATGCGACCATGGTGCAAACCATCATCGATATGGCACACAATTTCAACCTGGATGTGATCGCAGAGGGGGTGGAAACGGCGGATCAGTTTAACCTTCTGAAACAGTTCGGCTGTCTGGCCTATCAGGGGTACTATTTTGGCCGCCCGGTGCCGGTTGACAATTTGCTGCCGGTTTAAGGGTGTTTTATTTCCCGGTACAACCGGTATTGTTCGTTGCTGTCTCCCTTGCGGCTACCTTCCCAGATCTTTTCGTAGCGGGATTCATCCATCAGCGGCCTGGATATTTTGTCTCCCTGTATCAGGCGTAGTTCGCACAGGCGATCCGGATCGCGACGGGTGAGGATGTTGCCGAAGTAATAAAGCATGGCGCGCTGGCTGTCTCCCAATCCGATGTTGCGCGCAACGCAGTTGTATTTTTCCGGCATGGACTGCACCAGAGAATTGACCATGCCGCGGTAACTCTTGCCGCTGTCCAGCCAGGGTAGCCAGAGCGTCATGGACAGTATCCAGATTAACGTGATGCCCGATGCCCAGTTGATCACCGAGCGGCGCATAGAGCGGCCTGCCCGCCAGACCAGTATTAGCCAGAGCAGGGTGGCGGTCAATGCGAGAAAAAAGGGATAGCTTTGAAAAACGGGTTCGAAGCCTGGCTGATAGTCTTTCAGCCAAAGCGTGATCTTGGCGTGATTGTCCAGCAGCAGGCCGGCCCAGCCCCACCACATCAAGATGGCGATCAGCGCGAAGGTCATCAGGCCGAACCAGTCCAGTGCGTTGGCAGCTCCCCTTTTTAGCATGGACAAAGAGGCGGTGGCCAGCAGGGCGATGGGCAGCAGCAGCGGCAGTGCGAACACTTCCTTGATGTTGGGCGCGAGACTGATGACGGCGAGCATGACGATCAGGCTGACCAGCGGCAACTGCATGTCGTCCCGCTGAGCCAGGCGATGGCGCTCCCGCCATACTGCCCACGCGGCCAGCGGCAGTGCAGGCCAGGCCAGCCAGGGCAGATTTTTCAGGTAATAAAGACTATCGCGCCCTGGGCCGGTTTTGATGAACTTCAACCAGTTGCCGATGTTTTTCGACCAGGCCCAATCCGAAAATAACGCCGGGCTCTGTGTATAGAGCAGATAAGGCCAGATGGTGAGCCAGGGGAGGGCGAAGAGCAGGCCAAAGCTCAGGGTGCGGAGATAGTTTTTTGTGCGCCAGTTGCCGTACCAGGCGGGCAGCAGGGTTGCGATCAAAAAGAACAGGACGGGAGAGATGAAACCCTTGGACATGAAGCCGATGCCAACGCCCGTTCCGATCCAAAATCCTGCAAGCAGGGCGCGTTCAACGGTGAAGCCGTACAGCATCATGGCGATGCCGGCGAGCAGCGCCATGTCGGTGATCATCTGGTGTGCGCGAACCAGCATGCCCAGGCAGCCGATCAGGATGATGGCGGCAGCCCAGCCCCGGTTTTCACCATATAACTTTCTGCCCGAAAGCCCGATAAACAGCAGGGTTAGCGCGCTGTAAAATCCGCTGGACAGTCGTGCCCCATCGTGTAGGGCAAGCAGGGGGGAGAGCAGATCGGCAAAAAAGGCCCCAGTCCAGTAATAAAGCGGGGGATTGGCCATAAACGGTTCACCCGCCAGCGTCGGGATCAGCCAGTTTTGGCTTTGTAGCATCGAATAGATTACGCCGAAGCTGTAGGCGTCATCCGGCTTCCATGGATCGTGCCCGGTCAGTCCCGTAGCTACCCAGATCAGGCAAAGCAACCCAAGCATCACGGCCTTGGCGGGCGTGATGGGGTGCGGGTCGGAGGGCTTTATAAAGTACATGCCTTAAGCGATACGATAATTACCCACTATCTGACCAGTTTGACGAGCTGACCTGCCGTCGGTTCGCCGTCAGGATAACGGGCGTTGATCAGGCGCAGGTAATTTTCCGCCGACTGGCCCAGGGGTGAATTTTTTGACAGATCGGCAAAAGTGTCCCCACTCCTGGCTTTGATCATATGCAAAGTGAGCGGTTTGAGCAGCTGGCGCTCATCGGGATTGAGTGCGTGAAAACTCCTCACGGTATCGATCACCTCGTCGCGGCGGTTGGCCAGATTGTTCTGGCTGCTGCCTTTGGCCTGGATAATATAAGCCTGCTGGTTGTAATAAATGACGCCGCCTGCCATCTCAGATGTTTCAAAGAGTGCGGCGGGCAGTCCGTTTACATCAGCCTGGGTGATTTTTGCCCCCGAGTTTGTCAGGCGACGCGCATATTCTGCGGGTGAGCCAGCCGGAGTGGCATCCAGCTTCATCTGCATCTGCACTTCGCCTTGCGGGCTTACTGCGACCAGCGATGTTGGCAGGTTGTGCACCTGCCAGCTTTGCGGGAACTGCACGGCGATATTCATTTCGCCGTGGTAGAAAGTGTTGTAACGCACGATGCCCTGTTCGCTGTTGTCGTTGAAAACCAGCCCTTCGGTTGCGGTCAGAAATTCGTTGCGCCCTGCAAAATGCGCGTGGGGGGAGGCCTTCTTGTCCGCCTCGCCCACCGCCTGTTTCAGACGGGTGTCATTGTCAGGATGGCTTGCAAACAGACCGTGATAGCGGCGGGGCTCGCGTCCTTCCTGCTTTGCCAGTTGCGCATCCTGCAGTTCCTGATTTTTCAGTACGCCGATTACGGTGATGATGGCTTGCGGATCATAGTCCGTGCGCGCCAGATATTCCGCGCCCAGCCGGTCTGCCTCCAGTTCATGATCTCGACCATAGCCGGACAGCAGTGCGCCGCTGATCAGGTTGCTCAGGTTGTTTCCACCCATCGTGTTGATTTCCGGCACAAAAATAGAAGCGATGGTGAGTCCTATATTGGTGGCTTGCGCCGCGCTCTGTTGTCTGACTCCGTGGCGGGCGGTGACATGACCGATTTCATGCCCAAGAACCGCTGCCAGTTCAGCTTCAGAATTGAGGTAAGCCAGAATGCCGCGCGTGATGTAGACATAGCCTCCGGGCAGGGCGAAGGCGTTGATGTCCGGGGTGTCCAGTACGGTGAAGTGGTATTGCAGCTTGGGGCGATGGCTTTGCCGTGCGATCTTCTGGCCTACGCTGTTGACGTAATCCTGCAGGGCTTTTGAACCGTAGACATGGTACTGCTTTTTAATCTGTTCATCGCTCTGGCGGCCGACCGCCATTTCCTGATTTTCAGACATCATGACGAAGTCATTCGATCCGGTGACGGGATTTTGTGCACAACCTGCGAGCAGGGCAAGCAGGCTAACGATCAGAATACGCATAAGGACTCCATAAAAAGGGCGCCTCAAACTGAAAAAGGGCAGCTAATGCTGCCCTTTGGTAGATCCTCGTGCGAAGAGTTCCCTTCGCAATAGCGGATTACGCTGCCTTTGCGGCGTATTTTTGACGGAACTTGTCGATACGACCTGCGGTGTCGACGATCTTCTGTGTGCCGGTGTAGAAAGGATGGCATTCAGAGCAAACTTCGATGCTCAATGTGGTCTTGGCCATGGAAGAGTTGGTCTTGAAGCTATTGCCGCAGCTGCAAGTAACGGTGATTTCATGGTAATCGGGGTGAATATTGGCTTTCATTTTTGTTCCTTGCGGTAATTTTATGCGGCTGGTGTGCGCATAGGGTTTATAAGCTAGCCGGGCATTATCCATAAATAGGCAGGGTTGCGCAAATATTTCTGCATTGTCTGCATTTTGCCTGCGAGGGGGGGCTTAAAAAGCGGATCGGGCGGGATTTTCAGGTTCAGGCGATCAGCATCTTGATTGCGATCAGTATCAGAACGATGCCGCCGAAAATTTCCGCGCGGCTCTCAAGCCAGGTGCCGGAGCGTCTGCCGATTGCAACGCCGGCAAAGCTGAAGGCGAACGTGGTTACGCCTATGATAAGGCAGGCAAGCGCGGCATCGACGTTAAGCAGCGTCAGGCTGAAACCTGCGGCCATCGCATCGATGCTGGTGGCAATCGAGAGCATCAGCATCATTTTGTGGCTGACGGCGCGAATATCCTCCTCTATCCCTTCTTGCAGCGCTTCGTAGATCATTTTTGCGCCGATTGCGCAAAGCAGAAAAAAGGCAATTCCGTGCGCATAGGCCTCGATCCAGCCCAGCAAGCCGCGTCCGGCCAGATAGCCGATAAACGGCATCAGGGCCTGAAAAACGCCGAAATAGAGTCCAGCCCTCAGTCCCAGTTTCGGGTCGTCCTGTTTTGCTCCTAAGCCTATGGATACGGCAAAGGCGTCCATGCTGAGCGCCACGGCCAGTATGATGACTTCCAGCATATTGTCTTTCCGTTGTGATTATTGCCCGGCAATGTCGACGGGTGGGGTATTGTATCGCTTGTTTGCATAGGTTTAACTGCTTCTGTTTGATGCGGTTCATCTAATCCGCTATAATGAGCGCAATCTTTTGCGGGATGAACTCACGGTTCTTCCCGCTTCTTTATGTCTATCTTGGGGGTATCTGGTGACGCAAACGAATCCTGCCATTCTTGTACTTGCCGATGGGACGGTGTTTCGCGGTGTTTCCATCGGAGCTGCCGGCAGCAGTAGCGGTGAGGTAGTCTTCAATACCTCCATGTCCGGTTATCAGGAAATACTCACGGACCCTTCTTATTGCAGGCAAATTGTGACATTGACCTGTCCGCATATCGGCAATGTCGGTGTAAATAACGAAGACGTCGAATCTAGCGAAGTGTTCGCCAGCGGTCTGGTGATACGCGATCTGTCGCTCACTGTGAGCAACTGGCGCAGCACACAATCGCTGCCCGAATACCTCAAGGCCAACAATGTGG
This sequence comes from uncultured Gallionella sp., assembly GCA_964410705.1. GTDB lineage: Bacteria > Pseudomonadota > Gammaproteobacteria > Burkholderiales > Gallionellaceae > Gallionella. The sequence goes on along the minus strand of CAYPIG010000058.1, from coordinate 1,225 downwards.
TCGCCATTGCCGGCATCGACACGCGCAAGCTCACTCGCATACTGCGTGAAAAAGGAGCGCAGAGCGGCTGCATCGCCAGCGGTACCGATGAGGTTGCGGCGCTGCAGGCGGCACGCGCTTTTGCGGGGCTCTCCGGCATGGATCTGGCGCAGGTTGCAACCTGTGATGAGTCCTACGAATGGAAACAGGGCGAGTGGGATCTGGCTAAAGGGTATCAGGATGCCATCGCAAACACTCATCATGTGGTCGCCTACGATTTTGGCGTGAAGCGCAACATATTGCGCATGCTGGCCGAACGCGGCTGCAAGATCACCGTGGTTCCGGCAAAAACCCCAGCATCTGACGTGCTGGCGATGAATCCGGATGGCGTATTTTTGTCGAACGGCCCGGGAGATCCTGAGCCTTGCGATTATGCGATCTCTGCCACGCGAGAAATACTGGATGCGGGCATCCCCTTGTTCGGTATCTGTCTTGGCCATCAGATCCTCGGGCTTGCGGTAGGCGCGAAAACCGTCAAGATGAAATTCGGCCATCGCGGCGCGAATCACCCGGTGCAGAACCTGAGCACGAAGCGAGTGGTGATCACCAGTCAGAATCACGGTTTTGCGGTGGATGCGCAAAGCCTGCCTGCCAATGCGCGTGCGACTCACGTTTCGCTGTTCGATGGCACCTTGCAGGGCTTTGAGTTGACGGACAAACCGGCATTCTGTTTCCAGGGTCATCCTGAGGCGAGTCCCGGCCCCCACGATGTGGATGGTTTGTTCGATAAATTTGTTGAGATGATGGAGGAGCGCGTAGCCAGTCGCTGATGGCCGGTAGCTAAACCGCGCCAGTATGGCGTACGCTACCCGCTACAAGCTAGCCGCTGCAAGCTGAAAAAATATGCCAAAACGTACAGATCTGAAATCTATCCTCATCATCGGGGCCGGTCCCATCGTCATCGGACAAGCCTGCGAGTTCGACTATTCCGGTGCGCAGGCCTGCAAGGCGCTGCGCGAAGAAGGCTACCGCGTGGTGCTGGTCAATTCCAATCCTGCGACGATCATGACCGATCCGAACATGGCCGATGCGACTTATATCGAACCCATCACCTGGCAGATCGTCGAGAAGATCATCGCCAAAGAGCGTCCCTGTGCCATTTTGCCGACCATGGGCGGGCAGACCGCTTTAAATTGCGCGCTGGATCTGGCCAAGCACGGTGTGCTGGAAAAATACAACGTCGAGA
>CAYPIG010000057.1:0-18883 GCA_964410705.1 uncultured Gallionella sp. | reverse complement strand
CTAAGGATTCTGTATTCAACCAGCTGCAGGATTTTTTAAAAACGGAACACGCCAACGATTCTGGCATCGTGTATTGCCTGTCCCGAAAAAAAGTGGATGAAACCGCGGCCAGGCTCAAAAAACTCGGCTGGGATGCGCTGCCCTATCACGCGGGGCTGGATGCGGCCACCCGCGCGAGCAACCAGAGCCGTTTCCTGCGCGAAGAAGGGGTGATCATGGTCGCCACAGTCGCCTTCGGCATGGGCATCGATAAGCCTAACGTGCGCTTTGTCGCCCACATCGATCTGCCCAAGAGCATGGAGGGTTATTATCAGGAAACCGGCCGCGCGGGGCGGGACGGCCTGCCCGCCGATGCCTGGATGGCTTACGGCCTGGGAGATGTCGTGGCAATGCGGCAGATGCTGCTCGCAGGCGATGCCGCCGATGAGCGCAAGCGGGTGGAACTGCAAAAACTCGATGCCCTGCTGGGTTTTTGCGAATCGACCGCCTGCCGCCATCAGACCCTGCTGCGTTACTTCGGCGAAAGCCATCCAGGCAACTGCGCCGAATGCGACAACTGCCTCTACCCGGTTCAAACCTGGGATGCCAGCCGGGAGGCCCAAATGGCTCTGTCCTGCGTATATCGTACCGGTCAACGCTTCGGGGTTGGGCATCTGGTCGATGTACTGTTAGGCAAACAAACCGAGCGTATCACCCGGCTCGGACACCAGACACTCTCTACCTTCGGTATCGGCACGCAGTTAAGCGCTCAGCAATGGAGCAGCGTCTATCGTCAGCTGATCGCAGGCGGCTATCTGGAAGCCGACATCGAAACTTACGGAGGGCTGCATTTAACCGAAGCCGCCCGCCCGGTGCTCAGGGGCGAACAGAGTCTTTGGATGCGCAAAGACCAGATCAAATCCCTCAAATCGGCAGGGCGCCCGCCCGCCGTCAGCGAGGACAAACTGTGGTTGGCCTTGAAAGCCAAACGCATGGAACTGGCCCGCGAACAAGGGGTACCGCCCTATGTCATCTTCCACGACAGCACCCTGCTGGAGATGAGAGAACGTAAACCCGGCAGCCTGACGGAAATGGGACGCATCAGCGGCGTGGGACAGGGAAAACTTGCGCGTTACGGTGACGATTTTTTAAAGGTGTTCGAAGAAGCCGCATAACTACCGTTCATCGGAAATTTTCGACCGTTAATTCAGAAATATTGGCCGTTCATCTCCAATCCAGAGCAACCGACAGCTGACCTTGAGCCTCTTCCCTCAGCCAGGTAAATTCGCGACCTGACTTTAAGAAAACAGCAAGAGGTAAGGAATGAAATCTGATCTTCAGCACCATCGCATCCACTCCCTTGTTTTTCGCCATCAGACGGCATGAACGATCCGCTCACCGGCCTCTTAAACCGATCCGGCTGCATGCAGGCTGCCGCACATTTTGTGCAGGATGCAGCCTGCGCCCCTTTTTCCGTCATCTGGACTGATCTGGATCGCTTCAAAAAAATCAACGAATCGTTCGGTCACCATGCGGGTGACGAAGTCATAAAAAATCTCGCATCTCGCTTTCGCAACCGCATCGATACGCGCATACAAATCGCACGCATGGGCGGAGATGAATTCGTTTTTCTCATCCCTTCATGCGATCGATTTGCAGCGGAGCAATTTGCCATCAAGCTGTCAACCATCGCCAGCGAACAGATCCCCATCGGCAACCTTGCCCTGTGTCCGACCGCCAGCATAGGCGTTGCCATCCACGAAGCGGATGAGGATGCGATATCGCTGCTGGAGCGAGCCGATCGCGCCATGTATGCTGCAAAAGCCAGGGGGGGAAACAGCATCGTTTTCTCCGGCGAAGAGCCGATTCCGGGACGACTGGGCATCACGCTGGCACGCGAAGAGCTGGCAATTGAAAGCACCCTGCACGTTGCGCTGGAAACGGGCGGATTGTCGCTCAATTATCAGCCTATCATCCTTGCCGATGGAAAAATTGAAGCGGTAGAAGCGCTGATGCGCTGCTCGGTGCAGGGGATAAATCTGTCACCGGGAAAATTCATACCGGTCGCCGAAAAAACCGGACTGGTAGTCCGCTTGGGCGAGTGGAGCCTGCTGCAAGGCGCCATGCAGGCAAGACACCTACAGGATGCGGGCTATCACACCAAAGTCGCCATCAATGTTTCGCGCGCCCAGCTCATCTCTCCCAAATTCACTCAGGCACTGCATGCCGCCCTGATCTGCTCGAATGCGAGCCCGCAACTGGTCGAGCTGGAGCTGACCGAATCGCTGTTCATGGACATTTCGGATACGGTCCAGAAAAACCTTAAAAATGCCCTGTCGGCCGGGGTCAGTCTGTCCATAGACGATTTTGGCACGGGTTATTCCTGTCTTGCCAATCTGAAGGACATTCCAGCCAAAAAACTCAAACTGGATCGCGCCTTCGTCACCGTATTGCCCGAAGATAAACGGGCGCAGGCGGTAGTCAGGGCGATGACCCAGCTGGGCCACGAACTGGGAATGACGGTGGTCGCAGAAGGATGCGAAAGACAAGAGGAGGTCGACGCCTTAAATGAGGCTGGCGTCGATGCCATACAGGGATTTTTTTACGCAAGACCCATGCCTACAGATATACTTTTCGACTGGCTCAAATCCCGGAGTTCAAAATGACCGAAACAAAAGCTGACAATCCGTCAGAGCTTGGCAACCTGATCGAACGCTCCATACTCGACATCGGTATCCCACCCTGTCCTGTCATACTGGACCGTTTCATGACGGAAGTGCGCCGGGATGAACCCGATTTTCACCGGCTGGCCAATATCATCGGCACCGATGTCAGCCTCTCAGGCGGTCTGATCAAAACCGCCAACTCGCCCTATTTCGGCATGAGGCAGCGGGTACGCTCGGTCAATGAGGCCCTTACCGTATTGGGCCTGAAAACCACCAGTCAAACGGTGGCAGGCTTAATCCTCAGAAAGGCATTTCCCAACGTGCAGAATCTGCAGCGATTTTGGGATGCTTCCGCACGGATTGCACTGATGTCAGGGTGGCTTGCGCAATATCTGAACATCAGAGGGCTGCGCGCCGAAGACTGCCATACCTTCGGTCTGTTCCGCGACTGCGGAATTCCAGTCCTGCTCGGGCACTTTCCGGACTATGAAAAAGTGCTGATGAGTGCCAACAACGATGCTAATCAGAGTTTTATCAGCATAGAGGAGCGGACACTACCGACCAATCACGCCATGGTCGGATGCCTTTTGGCTCAAAGCTGGTGGCTGCCCGAAGAAATCTGCCTTGCCATACGCAATCACCACGATCTGCTCGCGCTCACCTCGGCAGATTCCAGACTTCCCATGCAAAGCCGCAGACTGATCGCAACGGCACAGCTTGCCGAACATATCGTGCAGCAACTGGGTCTTAGCCTGACTCAGGAATGGCCAAAACTCGGCTCAGCCTGCCTGCAAATCCTCGACATTGACGAGGCCGGACTGGAGGTGTTATACACAGAGGCGGCGTCTGTGATTGATGCAGAAAGGTAAGCCTTTTCATCTTTACGGTGAAGGAACTGGCTCACGAGTCCTCACCAGCGGTTGACAGCATAGGCCCAGGCATGAACAATCAGGGGGTGCGAAGAAATTCGGTCGCGGCTCTTAAGATACCTGGTGCACAAATGAGCAATAATTTCAAAATCGCAATTGTGGGTTCCGGTCCCGGCGGTCTTTCCGCCGCCGCTCGTGCGGCAGAACAAGGAGCCTCCCACATACTGCTCGAAGCAGCACCCCACCTGGCCAATACCATCCATCACTTCCAGAAGGGCAAGGCGGTGATGGCAGAACCCGCCTTGCTGCCTTTGCGCAGCTCGGTGGGGTTTTCGGCAGGCATCCGCGAGCACATATTGCAGAGCTGGCAAGATGATCTCGCACGCCACCGGGTCAATCTCAAAACCAGCGCTGCGGTAACCGGCATCACCGGCCAATCGGGCGATTTCAGAATTGAACTGGCATCAGGCGAAACCATACACGCAGAATTCGTGGTACTGGCCATAGGCATACAGGGCAACATCCGCAAACTGGGCGTTCCGGGCGAAAATCTGCCGGGGGTTCAGTATCACCTGGATGACCCCGAAGCGTACCGCAATGAAACCATCGTCGTGGTCGGCGGCGGCGACACCGGCGTGGAAAACGCTCTGGCTTTGACCGCCCATAATCGCGTCATACTGATCAACCGGCAGGAAGACTTCAACAACTGCAAGGAAGCCAACTACGATCAACTGATGGCCTCGATTAAACAAGGAAAAATCGAAACCAGGACCAGCACGCTGACCGAGTGCATCAGCGCTCTGTCATCCGGCGAATACCCGCTGGCCTACATCGCACAGACGCTACATGGTCATGAACAAATCGACTGTCATCGCGTCATCGCCCGCCTGGGAGCCACCCCGCCGCGCAGCCTGGTGGAGCGTTTCGGCGTAGAATTCCCGAACATTGATTCTACGGCCGTTCCGCAACTGAGCGAACAGTACGAATCCAACGTGGCGGGTCTTTATATCGTAGGAGCGCTGGCCGGCTACCCGTTGATCAAGCAGGCGATGAATCAAGGCTATGAGGTCATCGAATACATACTGGGAAATCCGGTCGAGCCTGCGGATCAGGCGCTTTTGAATGCAAAATTTGCGAATGTGCCGGACATCCACTCCGTTCACGACGGCATAGCGCTGTTAAAAGCCAACCAGCCCCTGCTCGCACCGCTCACCACACTGCAACTGCGTGAATTCATGCTCGACAGCACGGTCCACACCCCTTTGCGCGGCGAAGTCATCTTCAATCGCAACGATTACAGCAACAGTTTTTACTCTATCCTCAAAGGCCGTGTTGCGGTCCAGACTGAAGGGCAGCACGGCGAGGAGGTCGTATTCCCCCTGGGGGCTGGGCAATTTTTCGGCGAAATGGGCCTGTTGTCGGGACGACGGCGCTCAGGAACCGTAACCGCCAGCGAAAACTGCATACTGGTTGAAACCCCGCGTCGCTCCATGCTCAAGCTGCTGTATTCGGCGGAAGGGGTGCAACGCAAACTGGATGAAATCTCGCTCAAACGCGTCGTGCGCAACTGCCTGGACACATCGCTGCCGGAAGACGAACTCGATTACCTGGTTCACGAAGCCCATTCCCGGCGCTACGCGGTCGGCGAAGTCCTTTTTAACGAAGGAGACAAGGCGGACGGTCTGTACATGATACAGAGAGGCTCAGTCACCGTCTCGCATCTGGCATCGGGAAAGGAAGTCGTGCTGGCCTATATATCGGCGGGGAACTATGTCGGTGAAATGGCACTGGTGTCGAATCAGCCGCGTTCGGCAACCGTGCGGGCAGCCTCGCCCACCGAAGTGGTCATGCTCGATGCCATCCGCGTTGCAGAGGTCCTGGGCCGCAACACTTCCATGCGCCAGAGGGTGGACAGCCGTTACCTGTCTCATGTCCAATCCAACGAAAACAAGCTTTCCAACGAGTCGAGTGAGCTGATCAACTTCCTGGTGGACCAGGGCGTAGGAGAAGCGACCGATGTGCTGCTGATCGACTATGCGCGCTGCATACGCTGCAACAACTGCGAAACCTCCTGCGCGCAGGCCCACGATGGCACTTCGCGCCTGGATCGCGAAGCGGGCTCCACCTATGCGCAAATTCACGTGCCGACTTCCTGCCGTCACTGCGAACATCCTCATTGCATGAAGGATTGCCCGCCGGATGCGATACACCGCTCCGTCAACGGCGAGGTTTACATCGGCGACAACTGCATAGGCTGCGGAAACTGCCAGACCCACTGCCCTTATGGCGTGATCCAGATGGCGGTCAAACGCGAATACCAAAAACCCAGCGTATGGCAAGTCATACTGGGGATACGGCCAGCCGCTGTGGCTGTCGACGAAAACCTTCCCAAAAAGGCCGTCAAATGCGACATGTGCAAAGACATTATCGGCGGCCCGGTTTGCGTACGTGCCTGTCCGACCGGTGCGGCATTTCGCGTGAGTCCGGAAAATTTCATGGAATATATCAAGCAGTAAACCGGAGTATTCGATGAACAAAATGCAAGGCTACACCTTACTCAAATACAGGAATTTCCGGTATCTGAAAGTCTCCAGCGCACTGATAGCGATCGCAGTGATAGCCTACGCGCTGATCAAACCCGCCGGAGGAGAATCTTACGGCGGCACTTGGCTGGGCTATACGCTGGGCGTGCTCTCCACACTCATCATGCTGTTGTTGATGTGGTACGGGGTGGCAAAACGGCGCATCAACGGCACCCCAGACAGACGATTCAATCAAAGCCCCCCCAAAGTGGAACGCAGAAAAAACAAGCCTTTCCCGGACGCGACACTGCAGGAGTGGCTATCCGCACACATCTATCTGGGAGGCTCACTGCTGGTGCTGGTTACCCTGCATACCGGATTTCACTTCGGCCAGAATATCCACACGCTGTCCTACATATTGATGTTGCTCGTCATGGCCAGTGGATTTTACGGACTGAATGCCTATATGGACTATCCTCGCCAAATCACACTCAACATGGGGGAAGACACCTTGGAGGGTCTGCTGCTTAAAATTTCCGAACTGGATGAGCTGGCCGCCGCACGCGCGGAAAATATGCCAGATGAAGTCAAGACCCTGCTGCGCAAGGCGAAAACGCAAACGCGCATCGGCGGCACGCTGCTGCAACAGCTAAGCGGGGAACAACGCAACTGCCCGACCAAACTGGCCAGCGAACAACTGCTGCAGCTTTGTGCTATCTACAAGCAGCACGATCAGCCAAAAATCATGCGCGATCTGTATGCGGCAATGCTGCGCAAAGAAAAGCTGGTCGCGCGTGCGCGCACCGAAGTCATGCTCAACGCCAGAATGGGCTTCTGGCTGTATTTGCACGCGCCTCTGGGCATCGCTTTGCTTGCCGCACTGAGTGCGCATATCGTATCTATCTTTTTCTACTGGTAACCGGCGATGATATCCTGCCAGCTGATTCAAATCACACGCACCCCTCAGGGACTTCCGGTATACACCGATAGCGTCATCAGCGCCACATCCATCCAGATCGGCCGGGGTGCCGCCTGCAAGATCCATCTGATGGATCCCCGGATTGCGCTGCTGCATGCGAGCATTTCGCGATCGCAAAACGGCCAGTTATTCATCGGCAGCGAACACAACGAAGTCCTAAAAATAAACGGTTTTATTGCCAAAAGCGGGCAATTGCTGCCAGGCATGCATATCGAGATCGGCCCTTATGAGTTGATCGTAGGAGCTCAGGCATCCGGATATGAGCTTGTCCTGTCTATCGAACTGACTCAGGCCATCGTCCTGCAGGACACTACCTCACATGCCCCGCTCACGCTGAGTGAATTGGGAATAAGCAAACGCAAACTGGGCTGGCGACTGGCGGCTCTGATCCTTTTTTTATTCATGCTCCTGCCGATGTTGCCCAGCGCATCTTCCGCACTGGATAAATGGCAGTCCAGCCTCCCGCTGACACTGACCGGCGCATGGAGTCCCGGCCCTTTAGCCCGCGGCCATGCGCTGTTTTCGGCAAAATGTTCGGCATGTCATCAAACACCGTTTAAACCCGTATCGGATGAAGTCTGCACTTCATGCCACAAACAAACCGGCCGCCATCTGCAAAAGGAAGATGAGCAAACCCGTACCTTTGTACAATCGAAGTGCACCGATTGTCACATCGATCACAAGGGGGCAGAACGACTGGTATTGCACGATTCATCCAAATGCATCGCCTGCCACGGGGATATCAAAAAGAAAAATTCGCACAGCGCGCTAGCCAACGTCGGCGATTTCACGACGGATCATCCGCCGTTCCACATCACGCTGAAAAATGGCAAAGAAATCATTCGCCTTCGTCAAGATGACAAAGTCAGACTGTTTGAAAATTCCGGATTGAAATACTCCCACCAGGTTCATCTGAACAAAGAAGGAATTTCCACCCCGGAAGGCGATACGGTGATGCAGTGCTCGGACTGCCACAAGCTGGAAGAATCCGGCAGACACTTTAAACCTATGAGCATGCAAAAAACCTGTCAGCAGTCAGGCTGCCATGCGCTCGAGTTTACCGACCCCATCGAAGGTGTGGTACCGCATGGCTCCGAGCACGCAGTCATGGACAGGATGCGCGAATTTTACGCAAAATGGCTGGCGGAATCACCGGAAAACAGGGCGGAGTGCGGCGAAAAAATGGATGCACAGGGACTGCTCCTCTGTGCGGATAAGTTGGCCCGGAAAAACGCGGCCGCCACTTTGTTCAGAAGTGTGCCTAAAAGCAAAAAGGATCGTCTGGAATGCGGTGAATGCCACGAGTTTTCACCCACAGGGGGCAATGATATTCCCTGGAAAATCACCTCGGTGCGCATCAACCGCGACTGGCAGCCTGGAGCGGTCTTTAGCCACAATAAACACGAAGCGATGAATTGCACAGACTGCCACGACAAGTTGAATTCAAAGCGAAGCAGCGACATTGCCATACCTGACATTGCCAAGTGTCGGGCATGCCACGTCGGCAAGCACCCCGTCAGAGGAAAAATTGCCAGCGGATGCGACAGCTGTCATCGCTTCCATCAAACGGCTCATCATCCGGAGGAAAAATGAAACGTCTGTTGATATTGCTGGGATTACTGAGCGGCTGCGGAGAACAACATCCGGTAGTAGAGCCTGCGGTTGAAAAAGCGGAACAGATCATGGAGAAGGCCAGCTGTCTTTCCTGCCATCAACAGGGCAATCAGATGAAACTGCCGACCTGGCAGGAGATTGCCAAACGGTATGAGGGGAAAAACGATGCCGAAGCGATGCTGGTCAGTAAAATCGCCAAAGGCGGTTCAGGCTCCTGGGGGAAAATGGACATGCCCCCCTATCACCCGGACCTGAGCGAAGCCGAACGCAAGGCTGTCATTAAAAACATTTTGTCTTCTTCGAGAAACTAAACAAAAAGACCCGCACCAGGCGGGTCTTTTTGCTCCGGCGACAATCCGTATTACTTGAATGTCAGCACGTAAGCGATGAAATTGCCTTTGTCCTTGGCAGAACAGTCCTTACCGTACACTTGCTTGCAGTGCTTGGTAAAACCTTTTGCAGACTCGTTCAGGTCGGCGAAACGCTTAGGATTGACAGCTGGCGCCATAGGCTGAATAGCCTTGCCTGTCTCGTTGTGTTTGCCCTTGTTAGCTGGATTGTCAGTATGGCAGGTGGCGCAAGCCAGTTCCTTGCCGTCGATCATCACCAGCTTCTTGGTATAGAACTCTTTACCTTCATCAGCGGACAGTGTGGACTTTGCAAAAGCGGCGTAGTCCTTCGCTGCCTGTTCGGCAGTGGTGACATCAGCGTGTGCAGAAAAGCTAATCAGGCCAAAAAGTGCGAGCAGCAAGTATGATGCTTTTTTCATCGGTATATCCCTCCCATGGGTTTAAGTTTGAACTACAGCCTCTATTCTCCAGCACCTGAGCATAGGCTGTCAATAACTATATGCAAGCAGGGTTTTGATAAATTATTTTCCCGTTTTTTTGCATTTACACCGGTACGAATTTGGCCATTTTCAGTAAAAAACGACCGATATCCGGGACATTTACTGCTTGCCGTACAGTTTCCGTCCACGAATGCGGGCGCGGTGAGCCGCGCGCTGTTCGGCCTCGGTCAATGCCCGCGGCTTCTTGCCTTCGAAAGGATTCTTGCTCGAATTGTACTGTATCTTCATCGGCGTGCCTTCCAGCCTGAAAACTTCGGCAAAAGCGCGCTCCAGATATCGCGTGTAGCTGGCCGGAATATTGTCCAGACCACTGCCGTGTATCACGATCAGCGGCGGATTGCTGCCACCCTGATGGGCGTAACGCATCTTGGGCAGAAAACGACCGACCTTGGGCGGTGCCTGCTTTTCTGTCGCCCCCAGCAACGCACGGGTCAGTTTAGGCGTGGACAGTTTGGCCATCGCCGCAGCATAAGCCTCGTCGGCGGATTTGAGCACATTGGCGATGCCATTGCCGTTGAGCGCGGAGATGTAATGCCGTTTGGCGAACCCCAGGAAATGCAGTTTGCGTTCGATGTCGCTTTTGACCATCTCGCGCTGGTGATTATCCAGCCCGTCCCACTTATTGACGGCCAGCACCAGCGCGCGACCTGCCTGCAACACGAAGTCGGCGACATGCGCATCCTGCTCGGTGATCTGATCGCGAGCATCCACCACCAGCACCACCACGTTGGCATCCTCTATCGCCTGCATGGTCTTGATCACGGAGAATTTCTCGATCGCCTCGTCTATCTTGCCGCGGCGGCGGACGCCTGCGGTGTCGATGATGGTGTACTGTTTACCTTCACGTTCGAAATCGATATAGATGCTGTCGCGGGTGGTTCCGGGCTGATCGAAGGCAATCACGCGCTGTTCGCCCAGAATAGCATTGACCAGGGTGGATTTTCCGACATTCGGGCGACCAACGATGGCAAGCTTGGGCGGCTTATCGCCGCTGACCTCTTCTTCTTCCATTTCAGGCGGAAAACGCTCCATAGCGATCTCAACCACTTCGGTGACATTGTCGCCATGCGCCGAGGAGATCGGATAGGGCTCGCCCAATCCCAGCTCGAAAAACTCGGCAGTCACGCGCGCGCGCGCCATGCCTTCAGCCTTGTTGACCAGCAGCAAAATCGGCTTGCCGGTCTTGCGCAACTGAGTTGAGATGATCAGATCCTGCGGCGTGCAGCCGGCACGCCCGTCGACCAGAAACAGGACGATATCCGCCTCGTCTACTGCCTGACGGCTCTGTCTTGCCATCTCGTACATGATGCCGTCTTTGGCCACCGGCTCAAGCCCTCCGGTATCGACCACCAGATAGGGGCGCTCACCCACCCTGCCCCGTCCGTAATGACGGTCCCGGGTAAGCCCGGGCTGATCGGCAACCAGTGCATCTCGGCTGCGGGTGAGGCGATTAAACAAAGTGGACTTACCCACATTCGGACGACCTACTAATACCAGCGTGGGTAACATTTTAGATATGATTTACTGTTAAGTTATTGTATAGAAATAGAATAAACACCGCCATCGCGGGTTTGCACCAGCAGGCCGCCATCCATTTCAACCGGTGTTGCCTGTATGGCAGAACCATCGAGCTTGATGCGGGCGGCAAATCTTCCGTCCTCGCGGCTCAAGGCGTGCAGATAGCCCTCATAGTCGCCGACCAGCACAAAATGATCGGTCGCATAAGGCGCAGAAGTCACACGCAAACTCAGCTGGTCGTTCTTCCATACCGTACTGCCGCTGTCTTTATCCAGCGCCATCACGACGCCACGCGCATCCCCGACATAAAGCAGCTTGCGCAATATCGCCAGACCTTTGTCGCTGTCGATCTCCCGATTCCACAGCGGATTGCCCTGTCCTGATTCATAACAGGCCAGCCTGCCCTGAAAGGCGATCGCGCAGACATGGGCATCGCTGACGGCCGGATTGCTGGTGATGTCGCTGATGCGTTCGAGTTCAGTATTGCCGCGCGGTTGCGATACCGAATTTTCCCACAGCAAGGATCCGTCGGTAATCTTGATCGCGGCCAGTTTACCGGCGGCAAAACCCGCATAAACGACACCGCGTCGTATCGTCACACCCGCGTGACTGCGAACGACCAGCGTCGGCGTACTGCGCTCGTAGACCCACAACGACTTACCGTCGAGCACGCTCAAACCTGAAATATGTCCGTCTCCGCTGCGCACCACCACGACCCCGTCGGCAGCTTGCGGCACGCCTGTGACTTCGCTGGAAACCGTGTGTCTCCAGCGCAACTTGCCGTCCTCCGTATAAGCCAGCACTTCCCCTTTTTCGCTGCCGATCAGCACCAGACCTTCGCCGCTGCCTACCCCGGCTGACACCGAGATATTGGATTCAACACGCCACACCTGATGACCGGTGGCGCGATCAAGGCGCGTTAATACCCCGTTGCCCGACACGCCATACACTGCATTTCCCGTCAATGCCGGCTGCAAGGGATTGGCACCGGAATCTCCGAAACTGGCATGCCAGCGTTCGGTGAGTTTGGCAGTTTGAGCAAAATCCGACAGTTTGGCAGGCTCGGTCACGCCTGGATTCTTACCCATCCAGCCTTTGACCGTATCGACTGTTCCGCACCCACTCAACATCAGCAGTGCCACCATCAGAGGAAGTTTTTTCATTTGGCCCCTCCCAATGCGTCTAGCTTCATCTGCACCAGGTTGCGATAAGCGCTTTTTTCATCGAGTTTGTCATACGAGAGCTTGTAGGCCGCTTTGGCTTCCGCCGTTTTTCCCTGGGCATTGAGCACATCGCCGTTAAGATCGGCATACAGGGCATCGAAATTCTCTCCGTGTTTGGCTTCCAGAAGCTTTGCCGCCCCGGAATAATTTTTTTCATCGAGCAACAAGGACGCCATACGCAGACTGGCAACGCTGCGCAACCCGTCTTCCGAGGCGTGCTCGATCACCCATTGCAGCTGCGTCTTGGCGCGCAGCAATTCCTTGCCGGATTCGTTCACCTGCGCCGCGATCAGCGCCGCACGCGTAGCATAGGGCGTAGAGGCGTACTTATCCATCACGGCGGCCGCCGCATCATTGACTCGTTTGGCATCGTTGCTGGCCAGCTGTTCGACGAACTGCTGGTAGAGCGTCGCAGCCTCAGCGGTTTGCTTGTTCTGATAATACTGCCAGCCGCGCCAGCCCGCCATGGCAACCGTCACAACCAGTACCACCCCAAGCACCCAGTTGCCGTTATCCTTCCACCAGGCCTTGAGCGTATCGAGTTGTTCCTGTTCCTGCAAATCCAAAGCTGCCATATTCACTCCTGCTTGATAAGTTGATTGACATGAAAGACGAGGTCCTGCACGTTCACCCGTTGCTGCGCGCCGCCCTGCATAGGCTTGACGCTGACCTGATTTGCGATCGCCTCATCATCGCCGATGACGACCGAGATGCGCGCCCCGCTGGCATCGGCTTTCTTCATCTGCGACTTGAAACTGCCCCCGCCGCAATGCATCAGCACTTTCAGACCGGCATCGCGCAATGTTTCAGCCACGGCACTGGCAAGCCTTGCGGCCATCTGCCCCTGATGCACCAGATACACGTCGAGTGCCGGTTTAGGCAGCGCCATACCGGCTTCCTGCAGCAACACCAGCAGCCGTTCCACGCCCATCGCAAAACCCATAGCGGGAGCCGACTTGCCGCCTATCTGTTCGATCAGTCCGTCGTAACGGCCGCCAGCACAGATGGTGCCCTGCGCACCGAGCCGGGTCGTCACCCACTCAAATACGGTACGGTTATAGTAGTCCAGCCCGCGCACCAGACGCGGATTGACTTCGAAAGCGATGCCATGCTGCGTCAGGATAGCCTGAACGGCGGCAAAATGATCGCGCGCCTCATCGCTTAATTCGTCAGACAATTTGGGCGCAGCTTCGATCAGTTCCTGCATCGCCGGATTCTTGCTGTCGAGGATACGCAGCGGATTGCTGTGCAAACGCCGCGATGCCTCCGCATCGAGCAGCCCGATATTCTGTTCAAAATACGCAATCAGCTTGGCTCGATGGCGAAGGCGGCAGGCCGAGTCACCCAAAGTATTCAGTTGCAGCGTCACATCCGTCAACCCCAGCTTTTTCCAGAGTCTGGCGCACATCATGATCTGTTCGGCATCGATGTCGGGGCCTGCAAAGCCCAGCGCCTCGACGCCCACCTGATGAAACTGCCGGTAGCGCCCCTTTTGCGGCCGCTCGTGGCGAAACATCGGTCCGCTGTAATACAGACGCTGAGGCGCGTTATACAGCAAATTGTGCTGCAACACGGCACGCACGCAGGAAGCGGTGCCTTCCGGACGCAGCGTCAGCTTATCGCCGTTCAGACTGTCCTCGAAACTGTACATTTCCTTTTCGACGATGTCGGTCACTTCGCCGATCGCCCGGCAAAAAAGTGCTGTGGGCTCGACCAGCGGCATGCGGATATTGCGATAGCCGTAACCTGCCAGCCACTCACGCACGATGTTTTCAAACCACAACCAAAGTTCCGCCTCTTCGGGCAGGATGTCGTTCATGCCGCGTACGGCTTGCAGTGTTTCATTGCTCATAAATAATCCAGCGGGTTGCTGGTAGCGAGTAGCAAAATCTTGCCTCCCGCTACGCGCTACAAGCTACTCGCCGCTTCCCTCTTCACATATTTTCTTGCCACATAATCGTCCACGATAGAGGTAAACTCCGCCGCAATGTTATCCCCGCGCAAGGTTACCGCCTTTACCCCGTCTATATAGACCGGTGCGGCCGGTGTCTCACCGGTTCCTGGCAGACTGATGCCGATATTGGCCATCTTGCTCTCACCCGGGCCATTGACGATACAACCCATCACGGCGACCGTCATGTTTTCCACCCCGTCATAGCGCTCGCGCCAGATCGGCATCTGTTCACGCAAATGACGCTGTATGCTCTGCGCCAGCTCCTGAAAAAAGCTGCTGGTGGTGCGTCCGCATCCGGGGCAGGCGGTCACCATGGGCGCAAAAGCGCGCAATCCCATGGTCTGCAATATCTCCTGACCAACCAGAACCTCCTGGGTACGCTCACCGCCGGGTTCAGGCGTCAGCGAAATGCGTATGGTATCGCCTATTCCTTCCTGCAGCAGCACCGACAAGGCGGCGGTCGAGGCAACGATGCCCTTGGACCCCATGCCCGCCTCGGTCAACCCAAGATGCAGCGCGTAATCGCACTGCAATGTAAGAGCCCGGTATACGGCGATCAGATCCTGAACTTCGCTGACCTTGCAGGACAACACGATACGATCGTGCGGCAGTCCGATCTGCTCGGCAAGTCTGGCGCTTTGCAGCGCGGAGGAGATCAGTGCGGCGCGCGTGACCTCCCTGACATCCAGCGGCTCTGACAATCTGGCATTTTCGTCCATCATCTTCACCACCAGATTCTGATCCAGACTCCCCCAGTTCACCCCGATGCGCACCGGCTTATCATACCGGATCGCCGTCTGTATCATGATGGTAAAAGGATCATCCTCGGCTCTACTGCGCCCGACATTGCCGGGATTGATGCGATACTTGGCCAATGCCTGCGCGCATTCTGGGTATTCACTCAGCAGTCGGTGGCCGTTATAGTGAAAGTCCCCCACCAGCGGCACAAAACAGCCCAGCGCATCGAGCCTGCGACGGATATGCGGCACGGCGGCTGCAGCCTCAGGCGTATTGACCGTGATGCGCACCAGTTCTGACCCGGCTCTTGCCAGCTCAAAAACCTGCCGGGTAGTACCGTCTATGTCGGCCGTGTCGGTATTGGTCATGGACTGCACCACGACAGGCGCACCGCCCCCCAGGCTCACACTCCCTACCCTTACCCGTTGCGATGGACGACGCTGGATGAGGTTCATGCTCACTCCAGCGTCATGCGCGCCACATCGCTGCTCGCATTGACATAGGCGGACAAATCGACCGGCTTATCGCGGTAGTACAGGTGAACCGCAGCGGCATGGCCGATCACCAGTGTAAACGGTGCCACCCCCTCGAGATTCAGTTCGGATCCGGCCAGATTGACCTGACGGGACAGCGTTTTTCCAGACTGATCCTTGATCTCCGCCCAGGATTCCTTATCGAACACCAGTCGCAAAGTTGAAACCGCCTGAGCCGTCGCAGAAGCGGCTTCCAGTACCGCGACAGGAGCCGAAACCGCAGCCGATTCAGCATCGAGAATTTCCGGCTGAGATGCCAGCGTCAACGGCACAGAGGCGACTTCGGATACGGCGATCTCGGTTGCAACCGGCGGCGCATAAACGGTGCTGGACTGCCAGTAGACAAAACCTGCGATCAGCAATGAAACGAGCAACGCCGCCAGCAGCAGATTGATATTCTGCTGGCGCAGTGTCTTCTCGGAAGGGAAAGGCGCATTGACCTGCGGTGTCTCGACGATGGCCGGCTGTGCACCGGGCAGGGCATCGAGCAGCGGCTGAGCATCCAGCTGCAGCAGCTTGGCGTAACTGCGCACAAAACCGCGCATGAAGGCGGTTTCTGGCAGAGACTGAAAATCATCCGCTTCCAGCGCGACGATTTGCCGCTGCGCAATCTTTATTTTCGCGACCACCTCCTCGACGCTCATGCCAAGACGCTCCCGCGCCTCGCGCAACTGCCGCCCAACCGACGCTACACTGGCGGTGTCCTCAAGTTCTACCGCATCAAAATTTTCTTCCGGCAACTGTTCCATCATTCCCCATGCACCATTAATTGAGTTTCGCGCGAATCAGGATAATGCTGGCGCAATTGCAAGGCATAACTGGCCTCCGCATTCCCGTTCCCGGTACGTCTTTCGATACGCACTGCCAGCCATAGCTGCGCAGCGGTCAAATTTTCATTTTTCTGTGCCGCAAAATATTTGCTGGCTGCGAAATAATCGCCCTCGGCAAACTTGATCTCGGCCATCGCCAGCAACCCTTGAGGCGAATCCGGCTGCAGCTTCAAGGCTCTTTGCAAAAATTCCTCGGCGTCCTTGTTTTTTCCGACCTTCTGAAAACACAAACCGGCGTTCAGATAGGCCCGCTCAGGGGTGGTATACAGCGGATTTTTCACCGCAGCCATGAAATGCGGGATGGATTCCAGCTCTTTACCCCGCTGGCACAAAAACCAGCCGTAGTTGTTGTGCGCTTCCGAATCCGCCTTGTCCAGACGCAAACTTTGCAGAAAATCCGCTTCCGCCTCCGCATCTTCGCGCAGCGACATGTGTATCAAACCGCGAACATTATAGGCGGGCGCATAACCTGGCTCTGCCAGCAAGGCCAGATCGATCTCGGCAAGCGCAACCCCCATCTGCAGCCTCTCGAAATACAGCCCCGCCAGTTCGGTATGCACCTTGGCGCTGTTGTGCGCCCTCTCGCTATTGGGCGCCTTGACCGCACCGCCGGCACAACCGGCAAGCAACAACAATAAAATCAGGCGACTCATCTGGCCACCTCCTGAAGCTCAATGACGCGGGTGCGCCGGGTCTTGTCCAGCACCTGCCCTGCCAGTTGCCCGCAGGCTGCGGCGATATCATCACCGCGCGTCTTGCGCATGGTGGTCACAATGTCAGCCTGCATCAGCACATCGCGAAATCTCTGCATCGCATCGGTCCTCGAACGTTTATAAGGCGACAAAGGAAACGGATTGAACGGAATCAGATTGAATTTGCACGGCACATCGCGCACCAGCCTCACCAGCTCGTGCGCCTGTTGTACCGAATCGTTCACCCCATCCAGCATCACGTATTCAAAGGTGATGAAATCGCGAGGCGCTTTTTCAAGGTAGCGGCGGCACGCAGCCAACAGTTCTTTAAGCGGATATTTCTGATTGATCGGCACCAGCTTATCCCGCAGCGCATCGTTGGGCGCATGCAGCGAAACGGCCAGAGCCACCGGGCACTCTTCGCGCAAACGGTCCATCGCAGGCACGATGCCCGAAGTGGAAACCGTCACGCGACGACGGGATAATCCATACGCCCGGTCATCGAGCATCAGGCGCAACGCGCTCACGGTATTGTCGAAATTGAGCAAAGGCTCGCCCATCCCCATCATCACCACATTGCTGATCGCCCAGTTCCCTTCGGCATTTTTGCCTAACTGATGGTTCGCCCACCACAACTGGCCGATGATCTCTGCTACGGAGAGATTGCGGTTAAATCCCTGCTTGCCGGTCGAGCAAAACGAGCAGTCCAGCGCACAGCCGGCCTGCGAAGAGATGCACAAAGTGCCGCGAGTCGCCTCAGGAATGTATACCGCTTCAACGGCATTGCCCGTCCCCACCCCCAGCAACCACTTGCGCGTGCCATCTCCGGAGATTTCTTCCCGGACGATATTCGGCACGGCGATACAGGCATTGCGCGCCAATTTTTCGCGCAACACCGCCGCGATGTCGGTCATCGCGGCAAAATCGGGCTCCCCGACCTGGTATATCCAGCGCAAAAGCTGCTTGGCACGAAACGGCTTCTCACCCATTTGTTCAAAATAGGCGGTCAGCGCGTGCGCATCCAGATCGAGGAGATTTTGTTGCATCTGCTATAACTTAAACGACTTCACTCACTTAGCGTGAATAAACATTCATCGCAGGGAAGAAATAGGCGATTTCAACTGCTGCAGTTTCAGCCGCATCCGAACCGTGAACGGCATTCGCATCGATACTGTCAGCGAAATCGGCGCGGATCGTGCCTTTTTCTGCCTTCTTAGGATCGGTAGCACCCATCAGGTCGCGATTTTTCAGGATTGCGCCTTCACCTTCCAGCGCCTGTATCATCACTGGGCCTGAAATCATGAATTCAACCAGATCGTTGAAGAAAGGGCGCGCGGCATGCACGGCGTAAAAACCTTCCGCTTCCTTGCGGGACAACTGAGTCATACGTGCGGCAACCACTTTGAGGCCGGCAGCTTCGAAACGGGAATAGATTTGACCGATCACATTTTTTGCAACCGCATCAGGTTTGATAATCGACAGAGTACGTTCAACAGCCATGCTAAATTCTCCAAACTAAAGATTGATAAAATAACGACCGCGCATTCTAACAGGCTTTGAACCCACTGTCGTTGCTCCCCTGCTTGGCCGGGCATGGAAATATACGCTGGCGCCTGGATAATTTTCCTTAGCAGGTAAAGTTTTAGCCAAAATTGCCGATATTGTCATCAGGCGGATCAAGTTCATAAATAAATCGTCCGACCACTATGCAGCACAAGGAGCAGCGATCATGAGCGCATCATTCAAAATAAACGAACACATCTATCGAGCCTATCCAACGCGTTATTTTTGTGACGGCATAGAAATCACCTCCGCTGAGTTTTATACTGCAATCAGATCGCTATATCACAGAGATTGACTGCCTTGATTTACAAATCGCTTACCTTACTTTTGCTTATCCTGTTTTGCAGGTCAAC
>CAYPIG010000056.1:0-19932 GCA_964410705.1 uncultured Gallionella sp. | reverse complement strand
CGTGGCTCATGTTGGCCAGAAAAGTGCTCTTGGCACGGTTGGCCTCCTCTGCCATCTCCTTGGAGCGGATCAGCGCGGTTTCGGTCTGCTTGCGCACCGTGATGTCCGAGTAAAAGGCGATCATGATGCCCCCTTCCTCCGACTGATAGGCATAGGACGTCACTTCCACGGGATAGCAACTGCCGTCCTTGCGCCGATGAACGGTATCCACCTTCAGCGGTTTGCCGCTGGCGAGCATATCAAGACCTATCCTGCGCACCGCATCGGATGAAAAATCCGGATTCAAATCGCTGACAGTCAGCCCGAGAAACTCCTCGCGGCTGTAGCCCAACTGGCGACAGGCCTCATCATTCACATAGGTGAAACGCCCGGTCTCGATATCGCTCCAGGCGATGCCGATGCCGGCGCGTTCGATGGCGAACTGAGTCTGCATCAGCTGACGGTTGGTGAAAGTCAGCTCAGCCGTACGCCTTTCGACCAGCTCTTCCAGATGCTGTCGGTGCTGCCCGAGTTCGGCTTCGACCTGTTTGCGCCCTGAAATATCCATGTGCACGCCGGTCACGCGCAAGGGTCGGCCCGCCTCATCCCGCTCCGCGACGGCACCGGAAGTCATCATCCACTTCCACTCGCCTGACTTGGTCAGGCGTCGGTACTCGCCCTCGCACGGCCCGCCGGTCTGCAACAGCTCCTGGAATATCGCCTTCACATGAGGCAGATCATCCGGGTGGATGCTGGCAAACCAGTTGGGCAAGGAAGTTTGAAACTCAGCAGGGTCATAACCCAGAATACCGGGATATTCCGGTCCGACTTCGGTCCTTCCCGTCTCTATGTAAACATCGAACCAGCCCTGATGCGCCGCAGTCAGGGCGAAGCTCAGGCGCTCGGCACTGCGTCGCAACTCCAGCGCCTGCTGCCGGGCGATGGTGACATCCTCGAAGAATACGGCCATCTGGCCGGGTATGGTCTGAAATGCCTTGATCTGGAACGCACCGTGGATATTGTCGCCGTCATACACGATCTGGTCGTCCGCCCACTCCCCGCCCGAACGGGCGATGGCGCGATAACGTGCCGGAACTTCGGTCTGAACCAAAGGCGGAAAGGCTTCCTCTATGGTCTTGCCGATGTACAGACTGTTGTCCACGCCCAGGATGCGATTGGCCGCCAGGTTGGCACCGCTAAACACCAGCCGCCCGTCCGCCTCCAGCTGGTACATGTGGATGCCCATGGGGGCATTTTTTAACACGGCCTGCATAAAGGAATACTGCCGCTCAAGAGCCAGCTCCTGAGTCTTACGCTCGGTGATGTCCTGTATCGTGCCGAGCATGCGAGTGGGCAGGCCTGCCTCGTCGAATTCCACCTTGCCCGTCACATGGCATACGATTTGTTTGCCGCTGGCCAAAACAATGCGGCAATCCAGAGAATAAGGCGTGTGCTCATGCAGTGCCGCCAATACATGGGTGTTGAGCATTTCCCGGTCATCCGGATGCACCAGCCCCAGGTACAGCTCATAGGTGGGGATGACCGCTCCAGGCTCTATCCCCATCAGGCGGAATGTTTCGTCACTCCAGAGCAGTTTTCCGGTACGCGGATCCCAATCCCAGGTGCCGACTTTCCCCACCATGGTGGCAAAATCATAACGCTCCTTGTTTTGCCGCAATTCTTTCTCGATGTTACGGCGCTCGGTAACATCGCGAAAACTCCAGACGCGCCCCACCACCTCTTCACCCAGCTGCTGTGGCAAGGAGTAGCGCTCGAACACCCGTCCATCGATAAAATACAGCTCATCCCAAGAACTCGCCTCGGGCGTCAGGTACAGCTCTGTCACCTTGCCGACGAAGGCGCCCGGGTCTTGCAGCTGATCCAGCACGAACTGGATGAGACGGTCGTCGTCCTTGGCTGCGGCAAGTTCGGGTGGGATGCGCCACATCTCCAGAAAACGCTGGTTGTACCTCTCCACCTTGCCATGCCCATCTGCTACCAGGATACCGTCTGCGGTGGACTCCATCGCCGCAGTCAGCAACGAGTGCGAACGCAGCAATTCGTCTTCAGCCTGTTTACGCTGCGTGATGTCGGTGGAAATGCCGCACAGCGCATAGATGCTGCCGTCCTCGCGCCGCAGCGGCAATTTGGTAGAACTGTATGTTACCCTCTTGCCGGTGGCAGGAACCGTATTGGTCTCTTCGGTGTGTATCGTTTCACCCTTTACCAGCACACGCTGATCATTGAGACGAATGTTGGCCGCCGTTTCTGCATCGAAGAATTTCTCGTCGCCAAATCCCATCAGCTCAGGCATCTCGACGCCCCATAACTCCCTTACCGGATGGTTTGCGAACAGATAGTTACCTGCTGTATCTTTGAGGTAGATGCAGGCATCCACGCCGTCCAGGATGGTCAACAGCTTCTGCTCGTTTGCCCGCAACGCCTCTTCGGCCAGCTTGCGCTCGGTGATGTCATTGCTTACCACGATGCCCGCCACGATGCGTCCCTCGCGCCGGATCGGCGCGGCATTGATCGACAGCCAGTGCATTGCACCATTGGCATCGCGCATCATGACTTCTTCGCCCGAAATCGTCTCGCCCTCGCGAATGGCGCGGAACAAGGGCCGCTCATCCGCCGGATACGGCGAACCGTCGGCGTGCAGCATGGCCCAGCGAGCAGCCTGCTCTTGCAGCGCTATCCCCACCTGAATATCCTGATCCAGCCCCCGCATATGCCGTGCGGCCATGTTGCTCAGCCGCATCTTGCCATCGGTCGCATCGGCGATCAGGATGCCTGAAGGCGATTGCTCGATGGCGGCATTGAGCAGCGCCAGCGCATCCTGCAACTCGTTTTCCTGACGGTTGCGTTCGGTCACATCCCGGCTGATGGTGAAGATCGCAGGTTTTCCCCCCCACTGCCCCATCACCACGCGAGTCTCGACGGCGATCTCCACACCCTGCGCGGTAATCAACGGGACTGAGCAGTTGTTCCGCCTCCCTTCCAGTATGTCCTGAGTGATCTGCCAGGTCTCATCGCGTCGCTCCTGGGGGCGCAAATTAAGCGCACTCCTGCCGATCAGTTCCGATTCCGCATAGCCTAGCCGCTCTATCATCGCCTTGTTGACGCGCTGTATGACGCCCTCCATATCGGCGACGAGCAACAGATCGTCTATGGTATCGAAGAAAGAGCGGAAGTTGGCTTCGCTCTCCTGCAGGCGCTGCTCGTCGCGTTTACGCTCGCTGATGTCCACATGGGTGCCGACCAGTCGGCGGGGCTTGAGCTCCTGTCCCGTCTGATCGAGTGCCAGCCTTGCGCGAGCGAGTATGTCCACCCAGCGGCCCTGTTTGTGGCGCATGCGAAACTCGACCTCATAGGTGGCCCGCTTGCTGGTCAGGTAATCCTGAACTACGGCCAGGGTGCGCTCCTTATCTTCGGGATGAACCAGCTGCGCCCAGGTGTCTAGCATCTGCGGCAATTCGCCCGGCAGATAACCCAGCATCTCCAGCCAGCGTGGCGAGTAATACACCTCATTGGTTTCAAGATTCCAGTCCCACAGGCCGTCGTTGGCACCCTGCAGGGCGTAGTCCAGCCTGCGCTCGCTCAGGCGCAGCGTCTCTTCAGTCTGTTTGCGCGCCGAGATGTCCACATCCATGCAGACATAGAAAAACTCGCCGTCCTGCTCGCCCGGGATGGGGAAGATGGTCGCATCGACCCAGCGGGGTTCACCCTGACGATTTCGGGTCTGATATTCGAGCGGGCCTATGGTCTTGCTGTTTAGCCCCGCCCCTGCCAGCGTCTTGAGAAAAGCCTCAGCCTCCCCGACAGTTAGCAAACCCAGCTGATCCAGCGACTTGCCCATCGCCTCTACGGCCGTCCAGCCGTACAGCCATTCCGATGCATGATTCCAGAATTTCACGCAGCCGCGGCTGTCGTACCACTGCACTGCGACATTGGGCGTCCGCTCCAGCGTGGCTTCGAGCTGAGCCTCCACATGCAGCAATTGATCCTCGACCAGCTGCCGCGTCGCCACTTCGGCATAGATGGCGGTGCGCACATTTTCCAGCAGACGCGACTGGGCGATGGTGCCGACGATAGCGCCGTCTTCAGCCACCACGATCACATAACCGGTTCGCTCCACTACCAGTTGTGCCACCACATCGGCAACGCTGGTTTGCTCAGTCACCGGCATGATGTCGGTGCGCATCACCTCGCCCAGCGTAATACGCCCTTCGTCATTTTCGTGTCGCGCAAGAACGGAGGGGATCTGCTGTTCGGTGAAGATACCAAGCAATCGTTCATGCTCGACGACCAGCACGCAGCCGCGCTTTTCGTGCATCATCACATCGATGGCTTTGATGACAGGTTCAGAGGCGCAAAACTGCGGCACTGCCGTGTCGATCTGGCTTTTCAGGCAGCGTACCCGCTGGAACAACTCCACCCCAAGGTGTGCCAGAAAATCCCGCTCGGCCGCCACACCGGCCACCGTACCGTCGGCCGCTACCACCACCAGATGGCGCAAGCGGCAAAGGCAAAGCTGAATATAGGCTGAACGAAAGCCGAGCGTCGACGGGACGATGGCAACCGGCGCACTCATCAGTTCTCCGACCGGACGACTTCTGTCCTGACGGCGGTGGATCAGGCGCGCCAAATCCCGCTCGGTGAACAGTCCGACCGGCTTTTTGCCATCGAGCACCACGACATGCGCAACATGATCCCGCTTGATGTGCTCTATCATGTCGGCAACAGTCTCGCTCACCGTCACCGCGAACACATGACGGTCCATCACTTCACTCAGTTTTAAATCGGAAATCGTCATCATCAACCTTAACTTTAACAAGCCAGGATCGCGTCAGGCAACGCTCAGGACAAGGCCGTGTCGGAGAACGTCCTGGCGATCTCCCTGAACTGCTCGCTTATCCTCAGCACCGCATCCGCGATATCCGGATCAAAATGGCTGCCGCGCCCCTCGGCGATAACCGCCAGAGCCTGTTCGTGCGTAAACGGCGGCTTGTAGGCACGCCGCGAGATCAGTGCGTCGAAAACATCGGCCACCGCCATCAGCCTGGCCCCCAGCGGGATACTCTCCCCCTTCAGTCCCTGCGGATAGCCGCTGCCATCCCATTTCTCGTGGTGAGAATGGGCGATCTCGCGCGCATAGCGCAGAAAATCCAGCCCCGTGCCGGTCAGATCGCGCTCAGCCGCAGCGATCGCATTTCTCCCGTACTCGGCGTGGCGCTTCATGATTTCCCACTCGTCGGGGGTGAACTTGCTAGGCTTGTTGAGGATGGCATCCGGAATCGCCACTTTGCCTATGTCGTGCAGCGGAGCCGTGCGAAAAAAAAGCTCTATGGTCTGTTCATCCAGCTCATCCCTGAAACGGGGATGGTGACGCAAAGCCTCGGCCACCGCTCTCACATAATGCTGAGTGCGGCGTATGTGGTTGCCGGTCTCATTGTCGCGCGCCTCGGCTAAAGAACAAAAAGCCGAGATGGTCGCGCTCTGAGCAGCCATCACCTGTTCGGTCTTGTGGATGATGGCATAAGTGCGTTCCGCCACCAGCGCCTCAAGGCTGTCGTTGCGCAGACGCAGTTCGCGACGCGCTGCAGCAAATTGCAGATGGGTGCGCACCCGCGCCTTTACCACCGGCGGCTGAAACGGTTTATGGATGAAATCCTCGGCGCCGACCGCCAGACCATGAGCCTCGTCCTCACCTGCGCTCAGCGAAGAGATGAACAACACGGGAATATCGCACAACAGCGGATCGCTCTTGACCTTCTGACACAGCTCGAACCCGTTCATCTCCGGCATGACGATGTCGAGCAAAGTGATCATGATCCGCCTGTCCGAATGCAGCAGTTCCAGCGCCTGCTGCCCGTTCGAGGCGGTCAGCACTTCGAACTCGTCCTGTAACAAGTCCTCCAGCACCAGCAGGTTGACCGGCTCATCGTCCACACAAAGTACGCGTTGCTTAGTCATTTCCCTGTCCGGACAGATAAATCGAGATCGCCTCGATGAAACGCTCTATCGTTGCCGCCAGAGCCTCAGCTTCAGGGCAGGCACGCACATCACCCGCCCGTGCCTGCAACTCAACCGCCTTGCCCGTGGCACGCAACTGATCGGCATGCAGCGACCCCGCCACACCGGCAAAACCATGCGCCACCAGCGCCAGGGCGGCAAGATCGCCGAGCCCAGCCAAGGCACGAAGTTTAGCCGGAGTCTGGGCATGGCTCTGAACCATCAACGTCAACAGCCTGTTGATGAAAGCCTGACGCCCCTGACATTGCGCCTGCAGCGCAGGCCAATCGATATATTCATCCAATCTTGATCTCCCCTTCAAGCTTGAAGGTCACGGCTGATAGTAACACGGCAGATCCAAGCCCGAAGCGCGCGCCTGCCTTCAATCCGGTTATCGCGCTCAGGGCCGCGCCGTCTGAGTTTAAACGCGGGCCGAAAAATTGACAAATCCTTATTGATAGTCGTTATATTCCTAGTCATACTGTCAACCTGAACTGCGTTACCGGAAAGCACCCTCGCATATCGACAAGGCCGGACATGAAAACACAACACTCCGAACCTCAAAAAAGGTTTTCACTGTTAAATAGGCTGGGCGTTATCAGCCTGATCTTCATGCTGACAGCGATGCTGCTGCTGGTTCTGCTGTACCGGCAGGATCAGTTCAACGCCGCAGAGGAGTATTACGCCGAAGAAAACGAGCGTACGCTGATCCACCTGACCCACGATCTGAAAAACGCGTCCTTACCCTTTTTCGCCGATCTAGAGCAAAACAGACCTGCCCGGCTGGAAAAAATAGACGCCCTGCTTGCCTCTTCGCTTGAGCAGATCGACGAGCATCACATCCTCAAGCTCAAAATATTCAATCGCGATGGGGTTGCCGTATACTCAGATCACCGGCCTGACATAGGAAAAAAAAGCAGCCATCCTGAGTTTATGATCCTCGCCCAGCAGGGCCAAATCCTGCACAAGATGGAGCGCCGCGATGTATTTCACAGCAATCGGGGCGAATTGCACAACATCTGGATCTATGTGAGCTACATGCCGCTGATGGCGGGAGAAAGGCAGATAGGCGTGATCGAGAGCTACGACGATGCCTCTGCGCTATTTGCACGACTCAATGAAAAAACCGTGCAGATCGCCTTTTTTGTCGCCGCGATCTTCTCCGCGCTATTTTTCGCATTGTTCATGGTTGCGCGCCAGACAGAACGCCGACTCTCCAGCTCGCAGGAAACCATCGCTAAAAACGAGGAGCGCTGGAAGTTCGCGCTGGAAGGCGCAGGGGACGGGGTATGGGACTGGAGTCCGATGAGCGACGAGGCCATGTTCTCCAAACGCTACAAGGAAATGCTAGGTTACGCAGAAGCGGAATTTCCCGACACCGGCGAGATATGGATGGCGCATCTGCACCCCGAGGACAAGGAGCGCGTTCTGGCCAGCCTCAGGGAACACCTGACGGGGAACTCGCCCTTGTATGCCTGCGAATTCCGGATGCGCTGCAAGGACGGTTCATATAAACACATCCTGGCAAGAGGAAAAGTCGTCAGTTTCGACGCAAAAGGCCAGGCGCTGCGCATGACAGGCACCCATACCGACATCACCAAACGCAAACTCGCCGAAGAAAAAATGCTGGCCAGCGAAGCCAAATTCCGCGCCATCATCGAATCCTCGCCGGTTGCGCTGGCGCTCAACGATAGCAACGGCAACATCACCTATCTGAACCCGACCTTTTTGACCACCGTAGGCTACACCCTCGAAGAGATCCCGACCCTGGCCGATTGGTGGCCGCGCGCCTATCCTGATCCAGAATACCGGCAACGGGTAGCCAACGACTGGCAGCGGCATCTGACCGAGGCCGCGCGCCTGAACGAGCCGTTTGCCCCCATGAGAGTCAACATCTGCTGCAAGGACGGCAAGGTGCGCACCTTCATGGTCAACGCGACCTCGTTTGAAGCGGGAATATCCAGGATGCACCTGGTCATCATGTACGACATCACCGCGCAGGCGCAGGCGCAGGCCGAACTGCAGGACACCAATGCCCTGCTCACCGCCGTGATCAACACTTCTCCCTTACGCATCTTCTGGAAAAATCGGGATCTGCAATATCTGGGGTGCAATCTGGCATTTGTCGCCGATGCCGGAAAAAAATCCCCTGAGGACATCATAGGCCGGGATGACTATCAGATGCCCTGGCGCGAACAGGCAGAACTCTACCGCGGCGACGACCGTCAGGTCATGGAGTCGGGCATAGCCCGCCTCTCCTATGACGAACCGCAGAGTACGCCCGATGGCAGGCAGATCTGGCTGCGCACCTCCAAGGCACCGCTTTGCAATGCAGACGGAGAGGTGATCGGCCTGCTCGGCATCTACGAGGACTTTACCGAATACAAACACATAGAGAACGAGCTCAAACAGAGCGATCTGCGTTTCCGCACCCTGTTCGAGTCTTCGCCCGATCCGATCTGGATCATAGACCAGAACCGTTTTGTCGAATGCAACCAGGCGGCAGTCGACATGCTGGGCTATCCTGACAAAGCCCGTCTGATCAACACCCACCCTTCCGAGCTTTCCCCCGAATTTCAGCCCGACGGACAGTCTTCGTTCAGCAAGGCTGAACACATCATGAACACCACGATCAAACAAGGGGTCACCCGGTTTGAATGGGTACACACCCGCATGGACGGCAGCAACTTCTTCGCCGAAGTCACCCTGTCGGCAATTAAACTGCAGGACAGGCAGGTGATTTACTGCGTATGGCGCGACATCAGCGCACGCAAACAGGCCGAAGGCGCGCTGATCGAGTCCCACCAGAAGATGCACTCTTTGCTCGATTCGATGGCCGAAGGCGCGTTTGGCGTCGACAACGATGGCAACACGACTTTCGTCAATCAGTCATTCCTGAAGATTCTGGGCTATGCGCATGCTAACGAGGTCATAGGCCGCCACGCGCACAACCTGATCCATCACTCGCATGCGGACGGCAGCCTCTATCCTGCCAACGAATGCAGAATGTACAACGCCTTCCGCCATCGCCTGCCCGTCCATGTCAGCGACGAAGTATTCTGGAAAAAGGACGAAACCCCCCTTTCGGTCGAATACTGGTCGCAACCGATAGTGGTAGAAGGCGAGTTGCAGGGTGCGATCGCGACCTTCATCGATATCACCGAGCGCAAACAGGCCGAGGACAGGCTGCGCAAGCTCGCACAGGCCGTAGAGCAGAGCCCCGAGAGCATATTCATCACCGACACTGAAGCTACCATCGAATACGTCAACGAGTCCTTCCTGCGCAACACCGGCTACCGGCGCGAAGAGGTCATCGGATGCAACCCCAGACTGCTGCAATCGGGCAAAACCCCGGCGAGCACTTTCGAGTCATTCTGGCGCGCGATGAAAAACGGTGAACTCTGGAAGGGTGAGTTCTACAACCGGCGCAAGGACGGCAGCGACTTCATCGATTTTGCCATCGTCACGCCGATCCGCCAGCCGGACGGACAGATCACCCACTACGTCTCGGTACAGGAAGACATCACCGCCAAAAAGCGCTTAAGCGCAGAACTGGACCGGCATCGCCATCATCTGGAAGCTCTGGTCATCGAGCGCACCAACGATCTGGCCATCGCCAAAGAGGCGGCAGAAGCAGCCAGCATCGCCAAGAGCGCCTTCCTTGCCAACATGAGCCACGAGATCCGCACGCCGCTCAATGCGGTGCTGGGCGTGGCAAAAATCGGGCTGCGCGACAACCGGGACGCTGCCAGCACCAAACAGTTCCGGCAGATCCTGAGTTCAGGTCAGCATCTGCTGGGCGTCATCAACGACATCCTGGATTTTTCCAAGATCGAAGCCGGGAAAATGGCAGTCTGCAATCACAGCTTCCAGCTTAAAAATCTGATCGGCGAAGTCGTCAATCTGATGAAAGAGTCAGCACGCGAGAAAAATCTGCCCCTGGATTTAACCCTGTCTGCCGACCTTCCCGACTGGGTCAGCGGCGATGCGCTGCGCATCAGGCAGATCCTGATGAACCTGCTGAGCAATGCGATCAAATTCACCCCGCATGGCAGAGTCGAGCTTCATGTCAGCAAGCGTGAGGGCGTCATTCAGTTTGGGGTGACCGATTCGGGTATAGGCATCACCAAAGCGCAGCAGGCACAGCTGTTTGTACCCTTTGAGCAGGCCGACAACAGCACCACGCGCCGCTATGGCGGAACCGGGCTGGGTCTTGCCATCAGCCGCAAACTCGCCAACATCATGGGCGGAGAGATTACGCTTGAGAGCGCCGAGGGGGCTGGCAGCACCTTCAGCTTGAGTCTGCCGCTGCAAGAGAGCGCTCCGTCTAGCGAAACCGCGCCGGGCGAAGACATCAGCGGACAGCGCCTGGCCGGATTGAGGATACTGGCCGTTGACGATGTGGAGATCAATTTGCTGATTCTGGAGGATCTGCTCACCCATGAGGGGGCGCAGATCGTGTTCGCCGAAGACGGCCAGCAGGCACTGCGCACCGTCATCGAGTCTGGGCCGGACGGTTTCGATGCCGTGCTGATGGATGTGCAGATGCCGGTGATGGACGGTCATGAGGCGACAAGACGCATACTCAAATTCGCCCCCGACTTGCCCGTGATCGGCCTGACCGCCCACGCCCTGGAGGAGGAGCACGACAAGTGTCTGGCTTCCGGCATGCGCGCTCATGTGAGCAAGCCCGTCGATATCGAAATACTGATCGCCAGCATCCTGAGCAGCGTCAGGCGGAGCTCTGACTATCGGCCGAATACCTTGATAGACTGGGAAGAGATCAAGGCGCGCTTTTCCGGAAAATCGGCCTTTATACTGAAGCTTGCACAAAAAGCGATAGACGCCCATACGCAGACCCCCGGCAAGCTGCGCGAACTGGCCCGCAACCGCGCCTTCGAGGAACTGGCCTTCCTGGCCCACAGTCTCAAGGGTTTATCAGGAAATCTGGCGGCAGAAGAGGTTCACTCCTTAGCTTCGTCCACCGAACATCTGGCGAAGGAAAAAGATGAGTCCGCACTGGTACAAGCGTATGATCTGGCCGATCAGTTCGACCGTATGATCCATGAGCTGCAAGATTTTGCAAGGAGTTCGACATGAACGAAATTTCCATCCTGATCGTCGATGACGACGAGATCAACCTCAGCATCCTCGAAGAAACGCTGGGGGAGAGATATGTCGTACACAGCACGAGCAACGGCTTGGAGGCGCTGGGATTTTTCGAGTCCGGCGGGCAGGCCAGTCTGATCTTGTCGGATGTGATCATGCCGCTGATGGACGGTTACGAGCTTTGCCGTCGGCTCAAGAGCAATCCTGACACGCGAGACATCCCGGTGCTGTTGCTAAGCAGCCTGGAGAGCGCCAACGACGAGGAAAAGGGGCTGACGCTGGGTGCGGAGGACTTCATCCACAAACCGATTTCCCCGCCGGTGGTGCTGGCACGGGTAAAAAATCATCTGGAGCTGGCCGGAGCGCGCGCCAGACTGCGCGAACGCAATGCCGAACTCGAGCAAGAGGTCATGGAGCGCAGCAGAGAGCTGCTGCAAAGGGAACAGGACGTCATCAACGCCCAGGGTGCAACCATCACCGCCTTCTGTGCGCTGGCCGAGGCGCGCGACAACGAGACCGGCAACCACATACGCCGCACTCAGCACTACGTCAGGATACTGGCCGAACATTTACGCGGCCATCCGAACTTTTGCGATGAATTGAACGATGAGTCCATAGAACTGCTGTTCAAATCGGCGCCCTTGCACGACATCGGCAAAGTCGCCATTCCCGATGCCATCCTCAACAAACCCGGCAAACTGACGCCGGAGGAGTGGGTCATCATGCGCCGCCATGCGGAATTCGGTCACAAGGCGATTGTGCAGGCAGAGCTGGAACTGAATCAGTCCAGAACGAGATTTTTGCATTACGCCAGCGAAATTGCCTACTGCCACCATGAAAAATGGGACGGCAGCGGCTACCCCTGCGGCAAGGCCGGAGTCGCCATCCCGATGTCTGCAAGACTTATGGCGGTCGCCGATGTCTACGATGCGCTGATTTCAAAGCGGGCCTACAAATCCAGCTTCAGCCATGCGCAGGCGGTCGCCATCATAGAAGAAGGTCGCGGCACTCATTTCGATCCGGACATGGTGGATGCCATGCTGGCCTGTGCGGACAAATTTCTATCCATCGCGCGGCGCTTTAGCGATCAGCAGGAAAACGAAGCCTCACTGGACTCTCCCGCTCCGTCGCCCTGAAAGCGGCTCAGTTCGCGACCATACCCAGTCGTTTGTAAGTGCGTGGCGCGCTATACTTACCGCTCAGCCAAATCCCGGGGAACAGAACCATGCTGATCTTCATGAGCGTGGCGCTATTGATTTACGGCTCCATGCATTTTTATGCTTACAAAAAGCTCTGCACCGCATTTGTGCAGTTATCAAGACCGATGCTCGCGCTGATCATGGCAGCGCTGACCTTCTCTCCTCTGATGGCACGTTACACAGAAAGCGGCATGCTCGCATGGGCAAGCTACCTCTGGATGGGCTATCTGTTCCTGTTTCTCTGCATCGGCCTGTCACTCGACCTTGCCCGTACGCTGAGTCGGCTGGCAGGATGCAACTGGAAGCCTTCCTTGATACCGACCCTCCTGCTCGCCTTGACGGCGATGGGCTATGGATTGCTTGAGGCGCGTCAGATACGGATAGAAACGGTCAACATCAGCACGCCCAAGCTTGCCTCTGGAAAAATCACCATCGCACAGATTTCGGATCTGCATCTTGGCGTGATGACGCGGGATGAATTCATAGCCCGGGTCAGCGATAAACTGCGCGAGATCAAGCCAGACCTCATCGTCGCCACAGGCGACATCCTGGACGGACACGGAGATGATCTCGATGCGCTCGCGTTGCAGCTGAAAAGCATCACGGCGCCGCTGGGCTGCTACGCCGTAATCGGCAATCACGAGCAATATGCAGGACTCGAAAAATCGCTGAATTTTTTCCGCACAGCGGGCTACACCGTACTGCGCGGCTCATCGGTCCATGTTGGCGGAATCACGCTGTCCGGAGTCGACGATCCTGGCAGACGGGAACTGCCCAAAACCGGCAAGTTGGCCGCCGCAACCAGCGTATACACCGTGCTGCTCAAACACCAGCCCGTCATCGACAGCGCCATGCCGTTTGACTTGCAGCTCTCGGGGCACATCCACGGCGGGCAGATATTTCCGTTCGTCTATCTGACCAGACTGGTCTATTCCATATCTACGGGGCTGACGCAACTGCCGGACAATCGCCTGCTCTATGTCAGCCGCGGCACAGGCAGCTGGGGGCCGCCGATGCGCCTGCTTGCCCCGCCGGAAATCACGCTGTTTACCATCACCGGTTCAAACAGCCAAAATAAGATCGACTCGCCAGTGGCGAACTGATTGAGCGGCATTCAATTTATGAGCCTAAGGGTCGCATCACCTATCTGCTATTCGACCTCATCACAGGCTACCGCCGTCTCGCTTTCTCCAAAACGCTCCGTCATTAGTTAATTAGGTTAATTAGGGACAGACCACGGTTTTTCCATGGCAATTAGTACCAGAAACCGTGGTCTGTCCCAGATTATGCCCGATTATGCCCGATTATGCGCCCTCGGAAAAACAGATGAAGAGCGACGACTGCATATCACCTTCACCTTGCAGCGCAATAAAGAAAAAATACGCGTCATTTCAGCCTGAGACATGCACAGGAATGAGCGAAAAATTTATGAACAAACCCCTTAAACAAATCCCCAGATTCGCCAGTGAAGCTGAAGAGCGCACATTCTGGGAAGCCAACGACTCCGCCGACTACGTGGACTGGACAAAAGCAAAACGGGCCGTGCTGCCGAACCTGAAGCCGACGACCAAAACCATCTCTTTGCGCCTGCCCCAACACATGCTCGATTCCATCAAAGCGGCTGCAAATTCCAGAGACGTGCCATATCAGTCGCTCATCAAGGTGTGGTTGCAGGAAAAACTGCATAGCCACTAAATCCAAATAGATCATTTTGAACGCTCATTCAGGCGATGCTCTCTCAACTGATGGAGAAAATGCGAATCACAATCCGCGACATGGAATGAACACAAGCCGCACTATCGGGACTCTTTGCTGAGAGAACAATACAAATTTGCGCCATCCTGAACCAAAAAATTGTCTTGGCTGCTCAGGCCCTGACAGAGATAAGCAAACACTGAATAAACCATCCGCCCGCCCTGAGCCCTCCGAACACCCTATACAACCAATTGATTATCTAATATTTATTCCGTTTATAGCTCGATGAACTCACCATCGGCGGAATAAATCAGCAATTTCCTACCACATTTTCAACTTTAAAACACCTATCAGATCTGACAGGTTCCGAACCCGTAATTTTCTGATTAAATGCCTGCAATGAAGCTGAAAATTCCGGCTTGAGCACGGAACAAGGGACTGTTGGGCTGGCCGACTATAAAGCCGCCGACATCGGATGCCAGGGTTGGGGTGACGCAATGCAAAGAATACGCAATCGTAAAATCAGCTTGTGCCATTACTACTTTGGGTCGCAAAGGATATTGCTCGATGACTGCTAAAAAAATAATCGCATCAGTAACGCAGATCGAATCGAGGATGTTTTTTCTCCGCGAGCACCGCGAGAGGGTTGAGCTGAAGGCTCCGGGTAGGCGAAGCGTTGTGGCGCGTGATGCCCGCTCTGGCCTAGCTGGAAGAGGCTCAACCCGCGCTGAACAGGTCGCTGACTTCTGATGCGTGGTTGGGGGTTTGGGGTTGGGATAAGGGATGAGACTCTTTACGAAGAGACCCCACCGTATATTTTTCCATATAGCTGAATAGCAAAAATGAAAGTTGAAATATGAACAATACTCACCGGAAGATAAACCTGTACGTACTGTCCCTAGCCCTTCTCTTTATCTTCTTTATCATCATTACTGCCAAACTTCCAGAAACTCCTTTTTTGATAGGTGACTGTACTACGTGGGGAGCGATAGGAAAATCTAATACTATTCCTTTTGCTTCACTGGTAATGCTTGGATACTGCTTCTATGCATACAAGAGATTTGATTTCGATTTAAAAGGTTCTACTGACATACCATTTGAAATCAAGAAAATTGAAGGTATCAACTATGAGCACCTAACTTTTTTAGCAACCTATGTTGTGCCTTTGATTAGCTTTGATTTCACTAGTGGGCGACAGATGATAGTGCTTGTTTTACTACTCATTGTCATGGGGGTAATTTATATCAAAACTGATCTTTTCTATGCGAACCCATCACTGGCATTACTGGGTTTCCATATCTATCGGGCTGATGGAAATTTCAAAACTGGGGACAGAGATAGAATCATTCTTGTCAGTCGCGAGCGAGTTGATGTAGGACAAAAAGTTTCATATATCAAGTTGGATGAGCGAATTTACTATGTGAAAGGTGTTGCGGCATGAATTCAGATGAACTAAAGGAGGCGTTGCAACCATTTCTCGATAATTTCGATGAGATTGGCGTTTCAGTTTATGCAATTTTGAAAAATGAGAATGGTGATGAGCCAAGAAAACTCGACATTGAGGAGGAAGCGTTGTCCGGCCTCAAAGAGCTTTTTATGCAAAGTTTACGCAAAGAAATAATGGATCGAGATGAGCTTACTCTCCTCAATCTATCTACATCTGATGAAAGAACGAATGCCATCTATGTTTACGACATTGAAGTTCCGTCCGAGCTTTCTTCCATGGAGAATGTAAGTAAATCAGATAGATCCATTTTGCTTGACTTGGCGCAATGCAACTTGTCGGATATCAAGGCATTGCTGATAGAAATTGGTAACAACATCGGACAAATTGTTTTATACAAAGTGATGGCTCCGGTGAATATTTTTAGTAGAGCCAGCTTCTTTCTCATGAAATCAAAACATCGATTAAAGCAAATCAACAATGAATTTTTGCGCGTCAGCGCCGGATTTCAGTTAATGCGAATCAATGGGGAGTTGTTGGTTATCGACCTAAATGCAATTGAAAAAAGTTTTGGATTTCACGATGTCATAGTCAAAGAGGCTGTACTGGGAATTGGTGCGATTGAATTACTATCGCTTGTAGAAAATCCGGCTGTATTGCATGAACTACTGGATGAAGTTAAGTACGCCAGACGATTTACCAAGGTGGCGAAGTCATCACCCGTCCTAAGAGCAGGGATTTCCAATGCTTCTATTATCGAGTTTTGCAAAAGCTTTCCAAAATTGGCAGGGAAAATCAGGTTCAATGCAGCCGGGGATAAAATTGTGCTCGATACTAAGATATCAAAGGATTTATTTATCAAGCTGTTGATGGATGATTTCCTGACCTCCGAGCTCACGAATTTTCACTATGAAAGCGTGGCAAAGGATAGTGCGGAAGTTTTTGTCGATGAGTCATCAGATAACTAACTGTTTGAGATTCCGCAAGTGTCGAACATGAAATGACAAAGGGGCAGACCTTACGTTTTACATACGTATCAAATTGAAGGCATGACCGCATACCGAGTTGTTCACTTAAAGAGAGCCAAAGGTACCGAAGTCGAAATGTTTCGAAGTTGCCGTGATAAAGGAAAGTCGACTCCGCCACACTTTGCACCTCACATAATCCATAACCTCATCCCATGGCCACACTTATCCCCTCCATAGGCTCCGCCCGCTTCGATGCGCGGGGCGAGTTGCGTCTGGCCGAACGACTGAAGGACTGCCTCGAAGACAACGCCTGGGTGTGGCACAACATCCCGGTCGGGCCTTTTGGCAGGCATCCGGATTTTGTGGTGCTGCATCCGAATCAGGGCATCGTGGTGCTCGAAGTCAAAGACTGGCGGCTGGATACGATAGCCCATGCAAACAGCAAGCAGGTCGAGCTGATCACCGATCGCGGCATCGTTTCCACTGACAACCCCTTCGTGCAGGTGCGCGGCTACATGTTCAGCGTGGTCAATACGCTCAAGCGCGATCCGTTGCTGGTCATCGAAAGCGGCAGTTTCAAAGGGCAGCCGGTGTTTCCTTTCGGTCATGGCGTGGTGTTCGCCAACATCACGCGCAAACAGTTTGAGCAGACCGATCTGCATGAGGTGTTCCCGCCGGAGCGCTGCCTCTTCCGCGATGAAATGGCGGAAAGCATAGACCCCGATGCCTTTCGCGAACGGATCTGGCGCATGGGGTCGCGTAGCCTGGGGACGGTCTTGTCGCTGCCGCAGATCGACCGGGTGCGTGCGATGCTGTTTCCTGAAATCCGCGTCACCCAGCTCGCGCTACCGTTCGACGATCCATCGCCTGCCGACGACCGCATGCTGGAAGTGATGGACATGCAGCAGGAGCTGCTGGCACGCAGCATGGGCGAAGGTCACCGCATCGTGCGCGGTGTGGCAGGCTCGGGCAAGACGCTGATCCTGGCGTTCCGCGCCGAGCAGATCGCGCGTGCGGCGAGCCGCCCGGTGCTGCTGCTGAGTTTTGCAAACGGCATCTCAGGAAGGCTGGAGAACGCGATGCAGGACAGAGGCGTGGAGGACAAGGTGATCACCTCGACCTTTCATGCCTGGTGCTGGAAAATGCTGCGAACTTATGATCTGCCGATACCAAGCGAGAAGGAGTTTCCCAATTCTGCAGAGCGGCAGGCTGCCAGCGTGCAGGCCGTGCTCGATGCCGCCGAGCGCGGACTGATTCCGGGCGGGCAATACGACGCGGTGCTGATCGATGAGGCGCACGACTTCGAGCCGCAATGGCTGGCGCTGGCGGCGAAGATGGTGAACCCGGACACCAGGGCGCTGATGATCGTTTACGACGATGCGCAGGCGATTTACAAGGGACGCAAACGCCCGGTCTGGAAGCAGCTCGGCATTGAGGCCGCCGGGCGCACCACGGTGCTCAAGGTGAATTACCGCAACACCGCACAGATACTGCGCTTTGCACGCAAGTTTGCCGCCGATGTGATAGGCGCGCCGGGCGTATGCGCCGGGGACGAGAGCGCGATCCTGATGCCGGAAGACGGCGGGCGCGAAGGGGTGGAGCCGGTGGTGCGTTCGTGCGTGAGTCATGACGGCGAGGCGCATGCGATTGCAGAATGGTTGCAGGGCCGCAAGACTGCTGGTTACCAGTGGGGACAGATGGCGGTGCTGTATCCGCGGCATTTCATCGGCGAGCGCTTCGAGAAAACACTGGCAAAATACGGCATACCGACAGACGTGGCAAAAGATCACGGCAACCGCATACAGACCAAACACGATGCGGTGCGGCTGCTTTCCATGCACAACGCCAAGGGGCTGGAGTTCCCCTGCGTGGCCATCGGCGGACTGGGCGAACTCAAAAAGATAGAGGAAATAGATGACGACATCCGCCTGACCTACGTCGCCATCACGCGTGCCACGCACGAGGCGTTCATCACCTATTCAAACATGTCCGAACTGGTGGGGCGGCTGGTGGTGTAGCCGGGCACGGCGCTGCTTCAGATGCTCAGCACATGCGCTACCCGCAGCAATTCCATATCGAAGCGGGTGCGTTTTTCCCATGCATCGCTAAAGGGGCGCAGTTGCAGTTTTTGTCCTGAAATACCCACCATCTTTCCCGTTTCGCCTGCGATCAGCGCCTCGACGGCACGCACGCCCATCTGGCTGGCGAGTACTCGGTCGAACGCCGAAGGCGTGCCGCCGCGTTGCAAATGTCCGATCACGGTGACGCGATTGTCCTTGTATTCGGAACGTTCGTTGACCATCTTCGCCAAAGTCATCGCGCCGCCGTATTCACACCCTTCGGCGACGATGACGATGGAGGATTTCTTGCCGTTCTGTTGCCCGTTGCGCAGGCGTTCGATCAGTTTTTCGACTGTCGTGCCCACTTCCGGCAGCAGGATGTCTTCCGCGCCACCGGCGATGCCGCTGATCATGGCGACATATCCGCTGCGCCGCCCCATCACTTCGATGAAGAAGATGCGGTCGTGCGAGGCGGCCGTGTCGCGGATGCGATCGATGGCTTCCATAGCGGTATTGATGGCGGTGTCGAAACCGATGGTGTAATCGGTGCCGCCGATGTCGTTATCGATGGTGCCAGGCAGCCCGATGCAGCGGATGCCGAATTCCTGATGCAGCTTTTCCGCGCCCTGATAGGAGCCATCACCGCCGATCACCACGATGCCTTCGATGCCCCATTTCGCCAAGTTTTCCGCCGCCTGCTTGCGGCCTTCCGGCTCCATGAAGCGATGACAGCGCGCCGTGTGGAGGATGGTGCCGCCTCGACTGATGATGCCGCTGACATCACGCGGGCCGAGGGCGCGTGTCGCGCCGTCTATCATGCCTTTGTAGCCCCGCTCGATGCCCGTCACCTGGACGCCGTGAAAAGCGGCTGCGCGCACCACGGCGCGTATCGCTGCATTCATACCGGGAGCATCGCCGCCGCTGGTCAATAAACCGATGTGTTTCATATTACCTTCATCTTGTTTGCATACAAAGTATGCGATTGTAATCTGGCTAGGCCATGCAGTCCCGCGCGACATGGACAAACACTGGAGGCACTCGGGCAGCAGCCGCTACCCCCCTCGTTGATACAACAGGATCAACAAGAAAGCCCGGCGAGGCCGGGCTTACTCCTACCCCCCATGCTCTTTTCGTGCAAGGGAGAGTTCTGTTACTTCTCGAACCGCATCACCCCTGACCTGCAATCGACGCGTATCGTGTCCTTGGCCATAAACTTCCCTTCCAGTATGGCTTTGGCCAGCGGGTTTTCCAGTTGCGACTGGATGGCGCGCTTCAGAGGCCTTGCGCCAAACACCGGATCAAAGCCTGCGGTGGAAATCTCGGCGAGCGCCGCCTCCGTAACCTCCAGACTCATCTCCATCGCGGCCAGGCGTTTCTCCAGATACTGCAACTGGATGCGGGCAATCGACTTGATGTTCTTTTCGTCCAGCGCGTGGAACACCACCACCTCGTCGATGCGGTTG